>SYEM01000221.1 GCA_005801385.1 Verrucomicrobiales bacterium
GCGAACGAGACGCTCTACCAACTGAGCTACGACCCCGTTCCCCGGAAAAGCGAGGGCGTAGATCGCAGAGCGGTGAGCCGAAGGCAAGTTCCTTTCACGTCAACAGCCGCTCCAGGACCCTCCGAATCGAGGCGGAGGGTTTTTGGACCTGGGCCTTTGGATTCCACGGCAACCTGTGGATCCGGGCTGGGGGGAGATGTTCGGCGAGCACCAGTGCATTGGAGGCCGTTGATTCGTCGGGTGACGCGGGATCCATGAGGATCAGGTGCCCACGGCGTGCAGATCTTCTAGGCAACGCGGCGAACACAAGGCGGGATTGGTTAATGGCCCCGAGCCGGTTGGGGCAGACGACCAGCGGGATGGCGTCGAGATCCACGATCAGTTCGCGGGCACTGAATCCCACCCCGAGGGGGCTCAGGATTCCACCGGCACCCTCAATCAGCAGCTTTGGAGTGGCCCCCGAGGCGCGATGGAGGAATGTGAGGGTTTGCCGGAGGGTGATCCTGCGTCCCTCCTTCCGTGCCGCGAGGCTCGGTGTGAGCGGGTGTCGGAAATGCCAGGGGTTGATCGCATCCAGGTCGAGTCGCCGCCGCTGGGCCTGTTGGATCAATTCGGCATCGGATCTGTCCCCAGAGCAGAAGGGCTTGACCGCCATGAAGCCATCTCGTTGCCGCTCCAAGTGATTGGCCAGCAGGAGGGTGAGAAAGGTCTTTCCGACCTGTGTGTCGGAGCCTGTGATGAACCAGATGCGGGACGGCATGATCAATGAACTTCTTGCTGAAACACGGTGGCGCTCCCAGTCTTCGACAGCCAGAAATGCGGGTTTCCGGCACCCGTTTCCAAAAAACGAAAGGCGTTGACTTTCAAGGCCCCCTGCCTAGGCTCAGTCCAACAGGTAATCAATCCCCAAAGGGCTTCCCAATGAACTATTTTGGACGTTTTTCTCGGACGGTCTGTCTCGGAGCTATGGTCTCCTTGGCGGTCAATCTCGCTGTCGCTGCTCCCCAAGCGGGTCGTGCGAAGGTTGTGCAGGTGAGCGGTTCCGCCTACGTAGGATCTACCGCGGCCACGGTCGGCAATGAAGTGGGTGCCGGTTCGATCATCAAGGCAGGACCCGCCGCTGAGGTGGTCCTGAATCTGGGATCGAACGGCGGATTGACACGCATCATGGAGGATAGCGTGGTCACCATCGATCAGCTGACGGTGGACGGCACGGGATCCGAGAAGGTGGTCAACACGGTGATGACCCTCAAGTCCGGCAAGCTCGAGTCCCAGGTGAGCCGGCTGTCCAAGAATTCGAAGTACATCGTTCAGACCCCGTCGGGATCGATCTCGGTCAAGGGCACCCTTTTCACCGCGTACGCCACGGGAGCCGTTCTCGTCTGGGAGGGTACCGTGGAGGTCACCGTCAAGGATCCGCAGACGGGACGTGAGACCAAGTACACGATTTCCGCCAACCAGTTGTTCGACCCGAACATCCCGGGCGTCGCTTTGATTCCTGCCGGCACTGGAGCCCCTGCCTTCGCCGCGTCTCGCTTGGGCGGTATGGGACCTGGCGCAGGTGCTGGTTCCGGTGGTGGCTTGGCCGCGGGTTCTGTTGGAGTTTCGGTGTTCGTTCAACCGACCTCCCCGACCCAGCCCGCTCCTTGATCCCCTAAGAGTTTCTTTCAGGCCCGAGGGTTTTCCCTCGGGCCTTTTTGCTTTTCTGGCTCCCGCCTGTCGAGTGAGCCCCGGGGGGATCCAGCCTTCTACCGGCAGCAACCACCGACGGGCTCCGATCGCACCGTCCGACCCATTCTTTCCTCCCCTTCAAGTCGCAGTCCCGGAAATGCGGTGGACTCGCGCCTGCCGCCAGACCTGTGAGGAACGGCTGCCACCAGCCTCCCGGCCTAGGACTCCTCGGCAATCCGCTGGATCACGTATCCAGCGGCCGTGAATCCAAAAACACCCGTGACAAAGGTGGCAGAGCCATAGCCTTGCTGGCAGTTCATTCGGGTTCGGGATCCATGTTCCTCCAGAGTCTCACCGTCGGATTCACACGTTCGGGGATTGGATTGTGGGGGCTGGGGTGTCTCAGGGGAATGAACTGTCGGCAACCCCCAGACCTTGCGGCCACCGTTGAATCCAGGGGTACGGCGAAGCCTTCCCCGAAGGTCCGCGAGAAGACGGTCGTGTGTGACTTCCGCAAGGTCCGTGATCCGGATCCGGGTTGGATCCTTCCGGCCTCCGGCAGCACCGGAGATGACCAGTCCGAGGGCGCGGTCCTGGCACCCCAGGATCAGTCGACACTTGCTGGGTGAGGAATCGATGGCGTCGATGATCCAATGTCCGTGACGCCCCTGGAATTCGTCCAGGATGCGGTCGGTGGACGCTTCGGTCAGGAATTCCTGACAACAATGGACCGTGCACCCCGGCTGGATCGACCGCACGCGTTCGGCCATGACCTCCACCTTGGGCCTCCCAATCGTCTCCTGGAGCGCGGGGACCTGACGATTGACGTTGCTGATGCAGATGTCGTCGAGATCGACGAGCGTCAGGCTCCCGACGCCAGATCGGGCGAGCGCCTCGACTGCCCACGAGCCCACTCCACCGATGCCGATGACGGCGACGTGGGCTTGTCTCAACCGAAGCATGGCCCCGGCTCCATAGAGCCGTCCCAGGCTACCGAACCGGAAGTCGTAGTCGCTCACCGCCCGGGGAATCTACGTGGATCTCCCATCCTGTGAAGGCCTGTGGTTCCTCGGGGTTCGATCCCTTGGCGCGCAAGGTCCGGCCTGCTTGACTGCCCATGGTGTTGGTCATGTTCCACAAACCCCATGGGGTCCTTTCCCAGTTCACACCGGATGGATCCGCCAACCGGACCCTTTCGGACTTTGACCTGCCGTCGCGGCTCTATCCATTGGGAAGGCTGGACGCGGATTCAGAGGGGCTGTTGTTGTTGACGGATGAGACAGGCCTGAACTCCCGTCTCCTGTTGCCGGAGCACCGTCATCGGCGGACCTATTGGGCACAGGTCGAAAGGATTCCATCATCGGAGGCGCTGGGTCGCCTTTCTGGCGGGTTGAGGATCCAGGGATACTCCACGCTGCCTGCGATCGTCGCCATCCTGGATCCCCAGCCTATTTTGCCACCCCGCGATCCTCCGATCCGGTTCCGGAAGAGCGTCCCCGACTGCTGGGTTGCCCTTGAACTGGTCGAGGGCAAGAATCGTCAGGTCCGGCGGATGACGGCGGCGATCGGACATCCGACGCTCCGCCTGATCCGGGTTCGCATCGGGGATCTTCCGCTGGGAGATCTCCCGGCCGGTTCGTGGAGGCAGCTCACGCCGCGCGAGCGCTCGGCGGTGTTCGCCTCCGGCTCCCGATGAGCCGGGGTTTCGGGACGCATGGGACTCCGGATGGACCTCCCTACCCACCGGTTCCAGGGTCCATGGGTGGACCCTGGAACCTCCGGCGTTCGACAGCGAACCACAGCACCAGCATCAACCCAAGCGTTCCTCCCAGGATCGGGAGAGCCTGCTGGTTCGGCGGCTGCACCCCAAGAACCAGGAGGAACAGACACCCAGCCACGGAGATGAAGGCGAGTGGCCGGTAGGCGGCCCCGAGCTCCCAGGGACCAAATCGTGTCCAGGTCCGCTGGTGGGCCCAGAAACCCGCAGCGATCGGAAGGGCGTACGAACAGTACAGGAACACCGTGCCAATAGCGGCGATGGTCTCATAGCGGAGCAGGACCACGAGGAGTGCGGACAGGATGCCAGAAGACCATACGGCGACGGAGGGTGACTGGGTCGCCGGATCAACCTTCCGCAGCCAGCGCGAAAGGGGAAGCCCACCGTCTCTGGCAAAGGCGAACGTCATTCGGGAAGTCGATGTGAGGGCTGCCAGCCCACAGAGGTATTGGGCCAGGACGATCCCGGCGAGGAATGCCGTGCCCAGCGGCGCGGGCAGGGTCTTGCGCAGGATCCATGGAACCACGGAGGAACCCTGGTTGGCCGCTTCCTGCAGGTTCGGAATTGCCAGCAGGAGAGCCACGATCATGAACCAACCGAATACGGCGGAGATCACCACAGATCTGACGATTCCGCGGGGCACGTTGACGGCGGCGCTCACGGTTTCCTCAGATGTGTGGGCTGAGGCGTCGAAGCCCGTGATGGTGTAGGCGGGGAGCAGGAATCCGAGGCAGAAGAGCCATGGAAGATTCTCCTGTCGCGCAAAGACCGGTCCCTCAGCCGGCAGCCCGCTGAGGTTGGTGAACGTCCAAAGACGGGCCCACTCAAACCGGGGGGTGGCGAGGAACAGCGAAACGGTGAGGACCGTCGCCACGGCGAGGATCAGCCACCCACTGAAATCCGTCAGGAGTGTGGTCAGGCGGATTCCGCGGTGGTTAAGCAGTGCCTGTGACAGGGTCATTGCGACGGTGGCGATGGCCTTGACCATCGCGGGATTGGATCCGGCGGGCAGCCCGAGGGCGGCGACCGCAAAATCAAAGGTCCCTGCGTTGATCGCGGCGAGCACCGTCAGCAGTCCCCCGAGGTTCAGCCAAGCCGTGACCCAGCCGCAGGCCCGACCACCCAGGATGCTGCCCCAGTGGTAGAGCCCGCCAGCGGTTGGGAACGCCGATGCGATCTGTCCCATGGTGAGGGCAACCGCGAGGGAGAACAGCGATACCAGTGGCCAGCCAATCCCAATGCTCGCCCCGCCGGCGCTGTCGAGTCCGACGTGGAACGAGGTGATTCCGCCAGCAAGGATGCAGATGATCGCGAAGGAAATCGCGAAATTCGAGAAGGCTCCCATCCGTCGGGCGAGCTCCTGGCGGTAGCCCAACCGATTGAGCACCGATTCATCTGATGGGATCTGCGGATCACCAGCCATGGTGGGAGGGGTCAGGGATGGAACGTCACCAACACTCCTGATAGAGGCTTCGGAGGTCGGCCTGTGTGACCGGGATTGCGTTGGTCCGGTGGCATGGATCCTCCCAGGCCAGGGAGGAGAGTTCATCCAGCTGGTCCGAACGCACCCCATGCTCGCGGAGTTTCGAATTCAGACCTAGGTCGGCGAGGAACTGGGACACGAAGCCCACGGTCTGGCAGTCGGCTTCACCATTGGTGCAGCGCACGACATCCAAACCACAGGCCATGCCCACGCGGCGATAGAGCCCCGGTTTCCGCCGCGCGTTGAAGTTCATCACCGCGACGAGGCAGAGGGCATTGGCGAGTCCATGATGCATTCCGCAGAGGGTCGATAGGGGATGGGCCAGCGAATGGACAGCCCCTAGATCCTTTTGGAAGGCAACAGCACCCATGGCTGCTGCCACCAGCATCCTGCCCCGGGCGTCCAGATCCGACCCGTCACGGAAGGCTCGTGGCAGCGCCTCCACCACGAGGCGGATGCCCTCCAACGCAATGCCATCGCACATCGGGTGGAAATCAGGGCAGGTGAAGCTCTCGATGCAGTGGGTCAAGGCATCGGCACCTGTTGCCGCCGTGAGCTTCGGCGGAAGCCCTGTGGTTAGCTCCGGATCGAGGATCACGAGTTTCGCGAGCAGCTCAGGATGGAATAGCACGGTCTTGCGGCGGATTGCATCGAGCGTGATGACGGAGCTGCGTCCCACTTCGCTGCCGGTGCCAGCAGTCGTGGGGATCGCAATCAACGGGGCGAGACCCGACCAGTCGGCCGGCTGGTCATAGAACTTCGCGAGCGGGAACGTGGGATGCTTGGCCAGGAGCCGTGCGGCCTTGCCGGCATCGATTGGGCTGCCACCCCCGATGGCAATCACCCCGTCACACCCATGGTCGCGGAACATGGCGGCTGGAATCCGTACATCATCCTCGATGGGATTCGGGTGCACGCCGTCGAAGACAAACCAGTCCCGGCCACGTCCGGATTCACCAAGAGTCGTTGTCAGTCGACGGAAGGCATCGGTCTTGGCGAGACCGGAGTCGGTCACCACCAGCGGGCGGCGGATTCCCAGGCTGGTGAGCCAATCGGGCAGTTCAGCCAGGGTTCCGGCCCCAAATCGGGTCTTGGTTGGGAACGAGAAGGTCTTGGGACTCATTGTGGGAGGAGCCTAGGCAGGGGGGTGGGGGCGGGCGAGGCGCAAGTAGGCACTCCCGGACTCGCATTGCGGCGCCCTACCTGCCCGGGCAGGATGGCCCAGAAGCAATGGCTTTGGTAAAACTCTCGTGGCGCAACAACTCCGGGCATCAGGCAACCGTGAGTTCTGGAGAATGACGATGGCTGCGACGGTCTGGAAACGACTTCGGTTGGCACAAGTGGTAGTCCCCCGGGTGAGCGAAAGGCTTTACCTCCGGGTGATCTTCCGGTTCGGATGGATGGGTTGACGGCAATCCTCGGGATTTCGGCATTCTACCATGACAGCGCTGCGGCCTTGGTGGTCGATGGCGAGATCGTGGCTGCCTCGCAGGAGGAGCGGTACACCCGTCGACGTCACGACGCAGACTTCCCCGATCACGCCATTGAGCAGTGCCTCCGTCAGGCCGGCCTCCGACGCGACCAGCTGGACTACGTCGCCTACTACGAAAAACCGCTGACCAAGTTCGATCGGCTGCTCCAGACCTATCTGGCCTATACCCCGGCGGGCTTCCCGAGCTTCCGGGTCGCCATGCCGGTGTGGATGAGGACCAAGATCCACCTCCGCCGACTGCTGCGGTCGAAATTCCGGGACGCCTCAAAGGTCCGCCTGGTCTTCACCGACCATCACGAAAGCCATGCTGCGAGCGCCTTCTTCCCAAGCCCCTTCGATCAGGCGGCATTCCTCACCCTCGATGGAGTGGGTGAGTGGAGCTGCACGACCTTCGGATCGGGTTCCGGTAATCGGATCGAGTTCGGTGGGCAGATGAGGTTTCCTCACTCATTGGGGCTGCTCTATTCCGCGTTCACCTATTACTGCGGGTTCAGGGTCAACAGTGGCGAGTACAAGCTCATGGGGCTCGCACCCTATGGGAGGCCCGTCTTTGCCGATCTGATCCGTCGTGAGCTGATCGACCTTCGATCGGACGGGAGTTTCCGGCTGAACCTCCGCTATTTCGATTTCTGCGAGGGGCTGCGGATGGTGAACGAGAGGTTCGAGGCCCTCTTCGGAGGGCCGGCCCGACCTCCGGAATCGAACCTCGAGCAGCGTCACATGGATCTTGCCGCGAGCATCCAGGTGGTGCTCGAGGACATCGTGCTGAGAATCGTCGGGGAGGTGCATCGACGGACCGGTATGGACCGGCTGGTGCTGGCTGGCGGTGTGGCGCTGAACTGCGTCGCCAATGGCCGGATCCTCCGGGAGGGGCCCTTCCGGGATATCTGGGTCCAGCCGGCCGCGGGCGATGCAGGGGGAGCCCTCGGTGCGGCGCTCTTCGTGTGGCACCAGCTGCTGGGACGCCCGCGCTTGCCGGACGCCCGGGATTCGCAGAAGGGAAGTCTGCTCGGGCCCTCCTTCTCCTCCGACGAGATTCAACGAATCCTGGAAGCCCGGGGCCGCACAGGGCATCGGTTCGCCGACGAGCGAGCGCTTCTCGACGAGGTTTCACGACATCTTGCCGAGGGCAGGATTGTTGGGTGGTTCCAGGGGCGGATGGAGTTTGGCCCCAGGGCTCTCGGAGCCCGGAGCATCCTTGGGGATCCGAGGAACCCCGCCACCCAGGCGACGATGAACCTGAAGATCAAGTTCCGGGAGAGCTTCCGTCCCTTCGCGCCATGTGTGCTTCGGGAACGCGCCTCGGAGCATTTCGACATCGCCCCGGAGCATGAAAGCCCCTACATGCTGATCGTGGCCCCGGTCCACGAGCGGCATCGTGTTCCGCTCAGCGCCTCGGACCGGACAATCATGGAGGAATCGCCGGATCTCCGTGAACGGGTGAGGGTGCCGCGCTCGCACCTGCCGGCGATCACCCATGTCGATTACAGCGCCCGGATCCAGACCGTCGACGCGGAGCGCCACGGGCGTTTCCATCGACTGCTCGAGGCGTTCGAGCGTCTCACGGGATGCCCTGTCCTGGTGAACACCAGTTTCAATGTCCGAGGGGAGCCGATCGTCTGCAATCCGGACGACGCATTGCGTTGCTTCCATGCTACCGAGATGGATGTGCTCGTGTTGGAAGACTTTGTCCTCGTGAAGACCGAGTTGGAACGCCAGGCGCCGGCCACGGAGCGCGAACGGCACCTGTCCAGGTTCGACCTCGACTGAACCCATACCGAGACACCTCATGGATTGGTCGATCGTCAAAGCCAGGCCGAGTCCGAAGGTTCTTCGGCAGTTTGCGGGAATCTGGCTGGTTTCGTTCCTGGGTCTTGCCGCCCAGAACCAGTTCCTGAAATCGAGGCCTGCCGCGGCGTCGGTCCTGGCGATGGTGGCCCTGGTTGTCGGGCTTCCCGGATTGGCATGGCCCCGGGCGGTGGGATGGGTGTTTTCCGGGACGATGGTGTTGGCCTTCCCGATCGGATGGTGTGTCTCCAATGTGCTCCTTGCCGTCATTTACTTCGGCGTGATCACACCGATCGGTCTCGTGCTGCGGTGGATCGGACGGGATGAGCTGGGCTTGAAGCCTGCGCCGGGCCAGGGAAGTTTCTGGGAGGATCGCCCATCCCGTCGCGACGTCACCTCCTACCTCCGGCAATACTGAATCTGCCTTCCCAATCCAATGAGTCACGAGCCGAACGAGTTCGAGAGATCCGCATCCAAGGGCAGCGGACCCGGTCTTTTGCGGGAGCTTTGGGGATTCATGAAGGAGAACAAGCGATGGTGGCTGCTGCCGATTCTGATCGTCCTGCTTCTCTTCGGACTGCTGATCATGCTGGGTGGCACTGGGGCGGCTCCCTTCATATACACCCTGTTCTGAGCGCCTGAAGGGCCACTCGCCGTTTCTGGATCTGCCTTGCCGGTTTGACCTTCCACGGGTTCTGGATCGGTTTGGCTTGAGGCCAGGCACCGGTCCGGTCCCGTTTTGTGTCGGTGACTCAGGAGCGGATTCGGATCACTCTGATCCGGTGGAGCGACTACCCCTATCGGCCTGTCTCATCTCGGGTGCCGAGGCCGCCCGGATCGGGCGTGCCCTCGAAAGCGTCCGCGGTCTTGTCTCGGAAATCGTGGTGGTTCTCAACGAGGAGACCCAGGATGGCACGGAGGAAATCTGTCTGCGGCATGGCGCGAAGGTTCACCGGATGCCGTGGAAGGGGTTCCGGGACCAGAAGAACGCGGTCCAGGACCTGGCTGTGCAGCCCTGGATCCTGCAGCTGGATGCCGACGAGGAACTGTCCCCAGGACTCCGGGATCAGATCCGCGGGTTCTTCCGAGGAGACCAGGGACGCTTTGTGGGGGCACGGTTTCCCCGCAAGGTCTGGTTCCTGGGGCGTTGGATCACCCACGGAGACTGGTATCCGGACCGGGTGCTTCGCCTGTATCGGCGGGACGCCGGCCGCTGGGGCGGGGCGGAGGAGCATTGTCGCGTCGAGCTCAACGGGTCCGTGAAGGACCTCACGGCAGACCTGCACCACTACACAAACCCGACGATCACCGCCTATCTCAACAAGTTTCCCTACTACGCCGATCTTTACCTGAAGCGCCAGCTGGAAGCGGAGGCCCGATGGTCTTCGATGGGGGTGATTGTCCGATCCCTGTGGCGGTTCGTCCGTGCCTATATATTTCGGCGTGGCTTTCTGGATGGCTACCCCGGTTTCTTCATCGCCTTCTCGACCGCCTACTCGACTCTGTTCCGTCACACCCGCCTCTACGAACAACGACACTCCTCCCGGCCTCCTGGCCCGTAGCCGGTCTCCTCCCTTCCCGAACTCGGCCGAACCAAACTCGGCCGAAATTGACACCCAGATGGGCCATTCGCTAGCCTCCACCGTGGAAGGAAGCCGGATTTTAAAGTCCGGTGATTCAATTTTATGGCTGAAGGATACTGCGTACGGTGCAAGGCAAAGCAGCCGATTGCTGAGGCGGTGGAGGAGGTGATGAAGAACGGACGCAAGGCTGTTAAGGGTAAATGCCCTGTCTGCGGCGTCGTGATGTTCAAGATACTTGGCGGAAAGGCGGCTCCCTCAGCCTCTGCGCCGTCGCCCACGTCTCCGGAGTCCTCGAACCCTTAGTCTTTCTCGTCCCCATTGGCCCGACTGGAGACCCGAGCCTCCACGACTCCGAGGACCCCCGATTTCGATGCCCCCACTCTCCCGTCGCCAGTTTGTCACCCGGTCCGTCACGACCGTTGCCGGGTCCGCCTTCCTCGGACGCACATCGGCAGCCCCCATGCCTCCCATGGCTGACCTGAGCGATTCCGCACCGTTGATCGTCTCGACCTGGCCGTTTGGAAAACCCGCCAACGAGTCAGCCTTGGCGTGCTTGAAGCGTGGAGGTTCCGGGCTGGACGCCATCGAGGAGGGGATTCGTCTGACGGAATCCGACCCGACCAACCCCAGCGTGGGTCTGGCGGGAATCCCGAATTCCGAGGGGGTCGTCCAGTTGGATGCCTGCATCATGTCCGGTCCGGGTCATCGGGCGGGTGGGGTGGCCGCGCTGGAAGGGTTCGCCCACCCCATCAGCGTGGCCCGCCGGGTGATGGAATCCACGCCGCATGTCCTGCTGGTTGGGGAGGGGGCACGTGCCTTCGCGGCGAAGAATGGGTTCGAGCGGGGACCGAAGGTGTCACCTGGACAGAAGAAGGCCTGGAGGGCCTGGGTCCGGCAGCAGGCGGAGGCCAAGCGCAGGACGGACAATCACGATACCATCGCCATGGTGGCCCTGCTCCCGGACGGCAATGTCTTTGGCGGATGCTCCACCAGCGGACGGGGCTACAAGCTGCCGGGGCGGGTGGGCGACTCCCCGATCATCGGGAGCGGCCTGTATGTGGACAATGAGGTCGGCGCCGCCGGGGCCACAGGTCTCGGCGAGAACGTCATGCGGTATTGCGGTTCCTTCCTGGTGGTCGAGTTCATGCGCCAGGGGCTTCACCCGCAGGAGGCCTGCATCGAGACGATCCGGAGGATCGCCCGTCTGGATCCGCTGGGCTTCGATCTCGCGATCAACTTCATCGCCCTCGACAAGAAGGGTCGATACGGCGCGGCGGGCACGGGGCAGGGGTTCGAGTACTCCGTGACCTCCGAGCGGTCCAGCCGGGTGCTCCAGAGTCCGGGTCTGACGGCCAAAAACGTGGGTCCCGTGGGTGGCAATGTGACGAAATGACCCCTGTCGGCGACCGACCGACCTTTTGGTTCCGGGAAGGGAAACCCACCACGGGGCTCGCGAAAAATCGGAGTCGGGTCACGATCGGCCCGTGAAGACGGTGATCCACTGGTTTCGGCGCGACCTCCGGGTGTCGGACAACACGGCCCTGCATGAGGCGTGGGAGCGGTCGGAGACCCTGGTTCCCGTGTTCATCTGGGACGACGCGATCCTGAGGTCTCCGGATGTGGGGCCGGCCCGGGTCGCGTTTCTGCTGAGATCCCTCGAGGCACTCGCGAGGAACCTCGAATCCCTCGGGCATCGTCTGATCGTGCGTCGTGGGGAACCGGCGGAGCAGCTGATGCTGCTGGCCCGCCAGGTGGGGGCTTCGGGGGTGTTCACGAATCGGGACTACGAGCCCTATGCGGTCCGACGCGACCGGAAGGTGGCCGAGGCGCTCTACGCGGCGGGGGTTCCGTTCGAGTCGTTCAAGGACTCCGTGGTCGCCGAGGGGCGTGAGGTCCTGACCGGGGCCAAGCAGCCCTACACTGTGTTCACTCCCTACTCGAAGGCGTGGAGAAGCCGTCCCATGCCTGTTCCGGTTCCAAGGATTGGCGCGGCAAAGAGACCGATCCCGACCGTGATGGAGAGCCTACCGCTGCCCTCGGATCCGTCGGAGCTGGGGCATGTCGTGTCGCAGGATCTGTTCCCTGCCGGCGAGCATGCCGCCCAGCAGGCGCTCAAGTCGTTCCTGGCCGACGGGGTCGCCGGGTATGACACCGGGCGCAATATTCCCTCCCTGCCCTCGGGGACCTCGCGTCTCTCGCCCCATCTGCGGTTCGGAACCCTGAACATCCGGACGATCCTCTCGAAGCTTCCGTCGGTGGCCGGGGGGGCGGGAGTCCGCACCTGGGAGACCGAACTGATCTGGCGGGAGTTCTACATCCAGATCCTTGCCAATTTCCCCCACGTCGCGGAGGGGTGCTTCCGTCCGGAATACGACCGACTGGAGTGGTCGGGAACGGACGAGCAGTTCCAGGCCTGGTGCACGGGCCACACGGGGTTCCCGATCGTGGATGCCGCGATGCGGTGTCTGAACGCCACGGGGTGGATGCACAACCGGCTCCGGATGATCGTGTCGATGTTCCTGACGAAGGACCTCCTCGTCTCCTGGCAGCGGGGTGAACGGTATTTCATGCGCCAGCTGGTGGACGGGGACCTCGCGGCGAACAACGGAGGGTGGCAGTGGAGTGCGGGGACCGGGACCGATGCGGCACCCTATTTCCGGATCTTCAATCCGGTTTCCCAGGGGGAGAAATTCGATCCCGAGGGGACATTTGTCCGCCAGTGGGTTCCCGAGCTGCGGGATGTCCCCGCCGACCGGGTCCATCGGCCCTGGGAGAATCCCCTGCTGCTGGGCCGGTCCGGATACCCAAGGTCGATCGTGGATCACGCCCGCCAGAGGGAGCGGTGTCTGGCGATGTTCAAGGCGGCGCGGTCCGGCGGGGTTGGAGGTTCCTGAACCGGGTGGAGGCTGCCGCTGCCGTTCCCTGGATCCGGGCGTCAGTTCCGCTCTGCCAGACGTTTGAAGGCACGCACTCCGTCCACGATGGCATCGGCCATCTTGGCCCGCTCGCGGTCGCTCATGATGCGCTTCAGGTCCTCGGAATGGTCCATGAATCCGCCCTCGATCAGGATGGCGGGCATGCGGGCATCCCGCAGTTCGGCGAAGTTGGCCCGCTTGATCCCCCGGTCGGCGAAGTCGAGGGCCTGCACGAGGGAGCGATGGATCTGGTACGCGAGCATCAGGTTCTCCTTGTCGAAGCGGTTGCCGGGCTGGACCCCGGTTGAGTTGCCGCCGCCGGTCGACCGCCCTCCGGGCAGGGTCAGGCTGAACGTCTCGAGACCGTTCGCGGTGGTGCTGCCACGGCCTCCGGCTCCGTTGAAGTGGAGGGACAGGTAGAGATCGGCCTTCAGGCGGTTCGCCTTTGCTGGGCGGTCGTCGAGCTCGATGTACTCGTCCTCGTCCCGCACCAGGATCACCTCGAACCCGGCGGCCCGAAGACGCGCGGCGAGTTCCCTGGCAAGCTTGAGGGTGTAGTGCTTCTCCTGCCGTCCACCCTCCATGTTCCCGGGATCCTTGCCTCCGTGGCCGGCGCTCAGGGCCACCCGCCGGATCTTGCGTCCCGGTGTGGATTTGGCCGGTTTCAACAGAGGCATGAGCGTCATGTCGAGATCCCGTTGGGAGACATAGGGTCGACCCCGCTCGACCGCGATGGGGAACTCGAGCCAGACCAGGACTCCGTCGAGTTCCACCCGTGCGGTGTCTGCCTTGAACAAGAGATTAATCCAGCGGTTGGAGAACCGCAGTTCACCGGAGGTCGGATTCCAGCTTCCCCGGAGTCCATTCCGGGCACCCCAGAGGCCGAGGTCGGCGTGGAGACGCCCCTTGATGAGCACCAGGTCACCGCGGGAGGACTGGGCGCGTCCGGTCCCCAACCCGAGGCCGAGACCGAACCACAGCAGGACGCAGACCCATCCCAAGACGCGTCGGCTCATCACCGTCCGGATGATGGGGACGACCCCGGTGGGCGGCAAGCCGGGAGGCGCGTCACTTCGAGTTGAACCGGTGGAGGGCCTTGGCGGTGCGCACCAGGATGCCGCCCTGGACGGGTACCACGCTCGACCGTGTTGGGGCTTCATCGAGCGCGAGTCGGTGGAGCACCTTGAATTCGTCTCCTGCCGAGGCGACGAGCACGGTCCCGTTCTCACTGACGAGGTAGATCTTCCCGTCGGCCCCGGTCGGCGAGGACCAGATGGTGTCGGGCGTCTCCAACTTGCCAGACCACACCTTCGCCCCGGTCTTCGGATCGAGCCGTGACAGGATCCTCTTGCCACCATCCAGGACGAACAGCTTGCCGTCGTAGAGGAGCGGCGTGGCCCAGTCGGTCGGAGCCTCGGTGAACTGCCAGGCCCGATGGGAGGTGGTCACCGTGCCCGTGCCGCCGTCGCGGAACGCCACCACGGGCTGGCCCTTGGGGCCAGCCCCGTAGACGAGTCCGGGTCCAGAGACGGGCGAGGTGACGATCCGATACCAGTCATCCCGCTTCTCATACAGCCGGGCACGCCAGATCTCGGAACCATCCTTGGGGCGATGGCCGCTGATGTGGTCGCCTCCCACAATGAGGATCTCGGTTCCATGGGGTCCCTTGTGCGGGACGGGAGTGGCATAGCTCTCGTGGCTTTCGAGCGTGGAGTCGGTTACCCGCTTCGCCTCCCAGAGCGTCTTGCCCGTCTTCGGGTCGAGCGAGAGCAGGAACGAATGCCGCTCCGGGCTGCCTCCCGCCAGCGGGTAGTCAGGTGGCATCTGGTCCCGTTGCAGCACCGGGATGATGAGCTGCCCATCGTGCAGCAGAGGGCTGGCCCCGTAGATCCACATAATCGCGAACCGTCCGTAGTCCTTGTACAGGGGACGCTTCCAGAGTTCCTTGCCCTCGAAATCAAAGGCTGCGACGTCGCCAGTGCCGAACATCACGATCACCCGCTTCCCATCGGTCACCGGCGAGGGGGCGGCCATGTTGTTCTTCCCCTTCTCCTTGTCGCCGACCGCCACGGTCTGGCTCCAGAGAATCGCCCCGCTCTTCGCATCGAGGCACAGCAGGTTGAGGTTCTTGGCGGAGTCCGGCGAGGTGAGGAAGATCCGGTTCCCCCAGACGACCGGTGTCGATCCCGCGGGACCCGGCAGGGGGGTCGACCAGGCGGCGTCGGCCCGGGTGAACGTCGACGGAAGGCCCCGGACATCGGCGCTGCCATTGTGATGAGGGCCTCGCCACTGCGACCAGTTGGACTCGGCCTGGACGGCTAGGACCAAGGCGGTCAGTGCTGCGGTCAGAATCGATGGGGTTTTCATGAGGATGGGAGTGTTCGCGGATGCTCAGGATGTTCGGATGGGACAACAAGGGCGTTTGGACCTGGACGAAACCTCTTAAGGCCTGGTGCCCCGTGGGACGCTGCTGCCGGCGGCCAGGAATGCGAGGAGATCGGCCAGCGGCTGTTCACCCAGCTGCTCGAATCCCGTCGGCATGATCGACTGGCGGGAGGCCTCCAGACGCGCGATCTCGGATCGTGGCAGGACGTGCTTCTGGCCCTGGAGATCATAGAGCTCGATGCTGGTGGTGGATTCCGTGTCGAGACGTCCCGAGAAGGTGTCTCCCCCCTTGGTCTCGACGGTCCAGAGCACGTAGTTGGATTCCACCGACCGGTTCGGGTCCAGGATCTCGCCGAGAAGCTCGGCCTTCGGGCGGACACCGATGCCGCTGAGGTCTGGTCCCACCTTTCCACCCTGGCCATAGAAGAGGTGGCAGACGCCGCAGTTGGCAGTGAAGACCTCCCGTCCCCGGGTGGAATCACCGGCCTTGGAGGCGGCCGGGAGGAGCCGCTTGAGCACCTCCTCCCGATCGGCGGACACCGGCGCCTTCCTGCCCTGGACGGAGGCGGCGCGTTGGACCACGGCCGTATCGGAGTGGTTCCGGAGCGCCTGCCACTGTTCCCATCCGAGGTCGTTGGCGTGGAGTTCCCCCGATTCGAGGCCGGCAAGGATCCGGTTCGTCCAGGCGACGCGTCTCAGCAGCACCGTCAGTGCGGTGCGTTTCTGGCCCGGAGTCAGGGTGTTCCAGCGTTCCAGCAGGGTGTCCCCCAGGGAGGGTTGGTGGCTGTCGCCGAGGGCCCGAATCAGCCCGGTGGCCAGCTCGGGTGAGGATTGTGGGGAGATCTGGGCAACGAGGGTCCTGAGGGTCTCTGGGGTGTCCTGGAGATTGACCCAGGCCCGGGCGGCTGCGGTCCGGTCCGAATCCGCCCGCCCAGTGGCTTCGACGGTGGCCTTGAGGCGTTGTGTGGCGACGGCCACGGCCTCCGGGAAGAGGTCCAGTCGACCCCAACGGTTCGCCAGGATGAGCAGCCGATCCTGGCCCTCTTCGCCCAGGGTGCGCATCGAGTCCTTCAGGGCCGCTTCCGTCGAGGCATCCAGGGTGGGACTGACCCCCTCGGGCCATCCCTGGGTGAGTCCCTCGAGGACCGCCTTCGCGGTGGCCGGCGAGGATCCGGCGGCCTTCAGCCAGGCGGTGAGCGCGGCGGTTCGACGGCTGGACTCGTGACGAGCGACGATCAGGACGACCTCGTTGGCCGCATCCGGGAGCGGTGTGGATGCGCTGGCGAGTCCGTTGAGGAATCCCTCGCCATGCCGGACCGCGGCACAGGCTGCGGCCTCACGAAGCCAGCGATCTCCGGCCGTGGACGGGTTCCTGAGCGACTGGGCGATAGCGCGTCCTGCGGAAAGGTCGGTCGGCGTCGAGGCCAGTGCGAGCAACGTGGCCAGTCGGACCTGGGCCTCCGGGTCGTCGAGCTGTCGCGCCTGGAGCAGGGTCCGGGTGGTTTCCTCGTCGGACGGCAGCACGGTGACGGCAGCCCTTCGGACTCCCCAGGCCGGATGTGACAGGGCCCGGATCGCAGCCGATCGTGAGGCCGGTTCCCCCAGGGCCCCGAGACCTTGGAGCGTCCACAGCGCATGCATCGCCCCGGGATTGAGTCCGGCCTTGTCGGCGGAGGTGTCGGCCACGAGGCTGCGCAACTTCGGGACGACATCCGTCGAGTTCCTCTCCACCAGCAGCCGTTGGGCGTGGAACCGCCAGAGCTGGTTGTCGCCCGACAGCGCCGCGACGAGTGACTTGGGATTGGCCGGATCCAGGCGCGGGGCCCTGGTGGGTCTGCCTCCGGTGGCCGTGACCCGATAGATGCGGCCATGGCGCTGGTCCCGGAGAGGGGTCTCATAGGCGTTGCCCTTGCCGTTCTTGAAGCCGATCGGGGTGGGGTTGTGCTGGATGATGTAGTTGTACCAGTCGATCACCCACAGGGCGCCGTCCGGTCCCACCTCCGCCACGATCGGGGATGTCCATTCGTCGTCGCTGGCGAGGAAGCTGCCACGGTTCACCGCCTTGAAGTCCGCCCCCTTGGGGTCGAGGCGGAATTGGCCCAGGAGATGTCCGGTGGGTTCGGCGACGAAGGCGATGCGGTTCCAGAACTCCCTCGGGAACGATCGTGCCGTGTACAGGGCATGACCGGCCCCGGCGGTGTAGCGGCCATGGGCATCGACCTGGCGGACCTTTTCGGTGATCGGGTAGAAGGCCTGTGAGTCCGCGATGGTCTCCATGCGGCCCGGACCCCAGCCCGAGACCGCCTCGTAGTAGCGGTTCGGGATGGCCATGTACCAGCTCGCGTTGTTGTTGGCGGTCGACCCGAAGAGGATGCCTTCCTCGCTGATGCCGAGGCCCCACGTGTTGTTGTTGCTCGACCGGATGAACTCGAGTGCGGAACCGTCCGGACGGAACCGGAACACCCCCATGCCGAATCGGATCTTCCGTCCACCCACCTCGCCGTCGAATCCGCTGTAGCCCACCACGCCCCAGATCCAGTTGTCGGGTCCCTGACGGAGGTTGCTGGCGGTCGCATGGGTGTCGCCCATGCCCCAACCTGAGAAGAGGATCCGGCGTTCGTCGGCGACGTCGTCGCCATTGGTGTCGCGCAGGAACAGCGTGTGCCCGGACTCGATGACGATGAGTCCGTCATTCGCGAAGCAGAGCGAGGTCGGGATGCTGAGCCGGTCTGCAAAGACGGTGAAGCGGTCGGCCTTGCCGTCGCCATCGGTGTCCTCGCAGACCTTGATCCGGTCGCGTCCCTGTCCGGCGGGCTTCAGCTGGTTCGGATAGTCGAAGGTCTCGGCGATCCACAGGCGTCCGTGCGTGTCCCATCCGAGGCAGATGGGTTTGGCGACGTCGGGTTCCGCGGCCACGAGGGCCGCCTTGAATCCCGTTGGAAGGACCAGTCGTCGGAGGGACTCCTCCGGACTGAGGGGGAGCTGCATCCGGGTGATGGCCTCGCCCTGCGTGCCCCACTTCTCTCCGGCCAGGTAGTTGGGCATGGCATCGGGGGCGTTGGTGTAGGAGAACGGCAGCGGGCCGGGTCTGGGCGAAAGCGTCTGGGGTGTTTCGGCGACGGCCTCCAGACCGAGGGAGATGGCGATGCAGAATGCGAGGGAGCGCATGGGTATTGCGAGAGGTGTTCGGGCGACCTCCAGAACATCCCCTCCGACGGCATCCCCAGCCAACGGAAAATCGTCATGATGGGAGTCGTCGGGCGCACCGGATGGGTGCGGTCGGCGATCAGTGGGATGAGGTGATGGCCTCGACGATCCGTTGCGACGCCTGTCCGTCCCCATACGGATTGGTCCCTGAAGGACGCGGCCAACCGTGCCGGAGGATCTCGGTGCCGCGTTCCACCACGCGGTCCCTGCCGTTGCCGACGAGTTCCACCCAGCCGGCGTCGACCCCCTCGGGTCGTTCGGTCGTCTGCCGCATGACCAGCACCGGCACCCCGAAGGTCGGAGCCTCCTCCTGGATTCCGCCCGAGTCGGTCAGGATCAGGGAGGCCCCCTTCATGACCTGCACCATCTCCAGATAGTCGAGAGGGTCCACCAGATGGAGGTTCGGGGAGTTCCCGAGGATCTCGAGGACCGGCGTCCTCACCTGGGGGTTGAGGTGCACGGGATAGATGAAGTGGATGTCGGAGAACCGACCGGCGAGGTCCCGTATGCCGGAGCACATGTCCCGGAAGGGTCCACCGAAGCTTTCCCGTCGATGCGCCGTGATGAGGACATGACGCGTCCCCGAGGGCAGCCGACCGAGGATGCCCCGGGAACGGTCGTAAGGCATGTCGGCCACGGACAAGAGCGCGTCGACCACGGTGTTCCCGGTCACCACGATCCGCTCGGCCGGGATGGATTCGCGGAGCAGGTTGTCGCGCGACCGTCCAGTCGGGGCGAAGTGCAGGGTCGACACCATGTCGGCAACCCGGCGGTTGAACTCCTCTGGGAACGGCTGCTCCAGGTTCCCGGTCCGGAGCCCGGCCTCGACGTGTCCGAACCGGACGCGACGAAAGAACGCGGCCATGGCCGCCGCCATCACGGTGCCGGTGTCTCCCTGGCCCAGTACCCAATCCACGTCTCCAGTGGCGAGGTGGTGGTCCAGTTCGACCAGCAGCGCGGCGACGAATCCGGAGAGGCTCTGGTTGGGCCGCATCAGGCGGAGGTCCACATCGGGGGTGATCCCGAACAGCCCGAGTGCCTGATCCAGCATCTCCCTGTGCTGACCTGTCGACATGACCGTGGTGTGGAACCGGTCGGGGTGGCGACGGAGTTCACGGATCACCGGGGCCATCTTGATGGCCTCCGGACGTGTCCCGACGATCACGGTGACGTTGCGTCGGCTGGACATGGGGTCTTGGAGTCCTTCCTGACGACGTCGGTGTGGCCGCTTCGGGGATCAGGCGCCGACCGGAAGGGCGTCTCCGAGGCTCTGGGGTTCCTCGGGCTCCTCCTCGGTGACGGGCGACGCCTGCCTGGCCCTCTTGCGCATCTGGATCCGCCAGTCGCAGGCCATGAGCATCGAGGCGTGAAGGGCAAAGGTCTTGAGGGCGTATTCGCTGTCGCCATGGAGGAATACGAAGGAGCCCGCCTGGGCCGCCCAGAGTCCGGCGATCACGCAGGCGGTCCTGAGGAAGGGGTCCTCCGCCCCGCCCTCGCGGATGTATCCCAGGACGCGGAACATGAGGACCGTCCCACCACCGAGGACGATGAAGAAGAAGAAGAGCCCGGGCACGCCGGTGTTCACCAGGAGTCCGATCGTTCCGTTGAAGAACGTGCCGTTGTCGACGAAGTAGTACGCCATGTCGTACCGGTAGAAATACAGCGAGGTCTCGGGATTCTTGCCGAACCCGCGGCCCAGCCACCGGTAGTTCTTGGAGGCCTCCCATCCGACCTTCCGGAGCTGGCTTCGTCCATCCATCGTGGCCTCTCCATCGGTCCGGGCGAGGCGGTCCACCTCCATGCCCGGGATGGGGGACAGGGCCCTCTGGGCGGCGAGGGGCAATTCCTGGACGTACGTCTTCAGGAAGAGGTAGGCGGAGGCCGAGATGAAGGCGAAGATCAGCATCCGCTGGATGCTGAAGAACCGCTGGGCCCAGAGGCAGACGAAGAGACAGATGAGCACGAGGAGGATGAGTGCCCGGTGTCCGCCCAGCAGGCCGAGCGAGAAGAACCCGGCGGTCACGGGAAACAGCCAGATCGCCGAACGGTTCGCGTAGTCCCGCATCGGCCGCCAGACCCAGAGGATCGAGAGGAGACCGAGCGACAGCAGGAAGAGGGACTGGAATCTCCGGAGACCGAACTGCATGTCCTGCATCTCGAAATTCACGCCGTCGCCCGGCAGCTCGAGGAACAGGAGGAGGTAGTAGAGGCCGCCCCGCGAGTAGCTGAAGGCGAGGTCCGACAGCACGAACGTGACCGACAGGGCGCTCTGGATGATGAACAGCCGCACCAGCCATCGCTCGCTCGGTGGCCTGAGCAGGAAGAGGAACGGGAAGATCGCGCAGGCGATCTGCTGGACGTAGAGGCGTCCCCCCATCTGGCCGGAATTGGAGCCGACACCAAGCACCTTCATGCCGATGCCGCGGTAGTAGATCAGCACGAGCAGGACAGCGACATAGCCGAGGACACCCAGGAAGAGTGCGCGGTTGCGTGCCAGTCGTTCCCGCACACCCGGCTCGGCCTGCCGCAGGGCGACGGCCACGATGAAACCGCTCCATCCCAGGGAGGCGGCCAGCTCCCAGAAGAGCGGGCGGCCCGGGACACCCGGGAGGATCAGGGCCGAGTTGAAGGTCGCCACGCTGAGCACCAACGCCAGGGTGGAGTGGTAGGGTAGGGTGAACAGCCAGGTCAGACCGAACATGAACACCACGAGCATCAGGGGGGCTCCCGCGAGGAGGAGTCCCACCATGACGGCGCCCATCATGCACATGCCCAGGAGGACGATCTTGCCGATGTGGAACTGGATTTCAGGGCCGCTCACTGGAACCCAGTAATGCCCGGAGCGGTTGGGTCGATCAATCCCCAACTTCCGCATCGCCTTGGCCCGTGCTGGAGGGCGTCCCCCGGGGGGAAGCGGTGCGCCTGTCGGCCGCCGACGGATCCTCCGGCCGTGATGGTGTGCTAGGGATCCTGCCGGGAAGTCCCCCGCCTCTGGCCCGTGAGGAACAGCCCGCCAAGCATCGCCAGGTAGAGGGCGAACGAGGCGAGGTTGGCCAGGGCCAGCCCGAGCGCCCCGGCCGAGGGGATCCACCGGTGGGCGAGCGCGACGAGTGCGGAGGCCCAGACCAGGTTGACGGCCATGCCGGTCCACATCCGCCCCTCGCCTACGATGGCCTGTCCGAGCATGTTGGCGGACGACGCCAGCACTGCGGAGCCGGCCAGCAGGGCCAGAACGACGGGGCCACCGGTGAATTCGGGTCCATAGCCCCTGAAGATGACGCCGGAGAGGAGCACGATGGGAACGGCGATGCCTGTCGAGGACAGGAGGCCGATCAGGAACTTGAACCGGACCGCCTGGAGGTAGGCGGTCCCACCCCGGCCGACCCACAGCTGAGTGAGCACGGGCAGTCCCGCCGAGGCGATCAGGTTGGGGACGTAAAGGATCGCGTTGCGCCACTGGTTGGCGGCCGTGAAGAGGCCCATCTGATCGGCTCCGTTCGGACTCCGCACCAGGAGCACCGTGCCCACCCAATGGGCCAGCATGACAATCCCACCCACGAGGACCGCCGGCAGGGCAAACCGCCAGATCGGGCCCCATTCCCGCAGGCATCCGAGGGTGTCGGCCCCGGTCCCGCGGCGCCGGATCTCGGACCGGAGCAGGATCAAGGAACCCAAGACACCGACCAGGGACCCCGACACCGCCCCGCAGATGCAGCCGGCAATGTGTCCCCAATGCGCCCCGGCCACCATGCCCAGGGCCTGGGTGATGCCGGTCAATGCACTGGATTTGGCGACGCTGGGAAACGCCTCGAGTCCTGCCAGGACCCCTTGGATGGTCTCCTGGAGCGCCCCGAGGACCAGGATCGGCACCGCCAGCCGGAGGAAGGGGGCGAATTCCGCCGTGCCCAGGAGTCTCGCGGACAGGGGTGTCGACCAGATCAGAATGGCTCCAGCCACCCCTGTGGACAGCAGGGCTGTCACGATGGTCACAAGGACCGCAATCCGTCCCGCCCGGTGGGGATCCGAGGCCCTGCACATCGAAATGAAGCGGGTCGCGGTCGTTCCCAGGCCGAAGCTGGCGAAGACGGACAGGGTGGTGCAGGTGGTCAGCACGACCCCGAGTTGACCCAGACCCTCCCGTCCCAGGGATCGGGCGATCCAGAAGGAGGCCAAGAGGGTGCCGAGGCGCGAGATCCCGCCGCCCAGGACATTCCATGAGGCGGCCCGGGTCAGTCGCCCGCGTCCGGAGTCGGATCGGAGGCCCTTGAGGAACCTTGCGTAGGGTGAGGCAGGGGCCCCGGCCGCGCTGGCCGTTGTGGCGGACTCCTCATGCTCCCGACCCGTCATCCTGATCCCGAGCCTGCGTCCGCGAGGCTGGGGACACGAGGCGAAAACGTGCCAAGGCTTGGGCCGAACCCACTGTGGGGCCAGGCACGAGCAGACCTCCTGCCGCGATCCCTGGTTCGCATCCCTCTAGGCACGGACCAATACGGCGAGGGCGCAGTAGTCGAATGGGCCCAGGGTCAGCTGCCGGATGTCCAAGCCCTGTCCGCGGAGTTCCTTGAGGTATCGGTTCACCCCGTAGCCGTCGTCCGTCCAGGTGGCGTCGTGCCACACCAGGAGTCCGCCCCGGACGAGCACGGAGAGAGCCTTCTCGGTGTCGTTCTTCACGCAGGCGTAGGAATGGCCGGCATCGATGAAACAGAAGTCGACACTGCCGAGCCCGGAGGGGTCGAAGGATCGCGAGTCGGTCTCGACGAGCCGGACCCGTGGATCCTCGGGCAGGAACCGCCGGACCTTGTCCCCCTGGAGCTCGGGGTCGGTGGACCCCTCCACCGTCAGACCCGAGGGCAGGTCCACGGTGGTGATGCGGGCGTCCTTCGGGGAATTGGCCCACAGATGCCAGGTGGAGCAGCCCTGACACGTCCCGAATTCGAGGAGGTTCCTCGGCTGGTGCGCGGCCACCAGGGAGGACAATCCGGCCATCTCGCCGATCGAGCCCGCCCCGAAACCATGCAGCTCGCCGTGCAGGACCACATTCGCAGCGGCTGCACCCGGAGTCCCACGTCCAAGTCGGGCCCGCATCTCCCTCAGCGTGATGGTGGGCAGGCCGCTGAAGTGGACCGATGCGACCAGATTGCACAGATGCAGCGCGGACCTGGAGCCGCGCGCTGTCATGAGCCGGGTCAGCATGCGGACCGACCTCACCCGTTCATCGGAATACCAATTCATCGAGATCCTTGGCGGGCGTTCGGAGCGCATCCAGTGGGTGTGCTCCACGACCGGCGTCCCTGAGTTCAAAACAACGAGGGACGGACCGCAAACCCGATTCACGGGCGATTCGCGGGCAAGGGGGGTTGATCCCTACCGCGGCGAGCGGATTCCGATGGGTCCCGGGATGGGGCTCCGGTTCATCCCGCGGATGGCCTGCGTCCGCGTCCCTCGTGTCCGTTCAGGCCGTAGCCGAACTCGACGTCCACCAGTCCGGCCTCGCGGAACCACCCCTGGAGTGTTTCCAGGGTCTGCGGCTGGTCGTAGGCCGGGGCCAGCATGTCGTAGGTGTCCAGGACCGCCCAGTCCCGGAGGAGGCGTTCATCGAGGGGGAAGAGTCCCCGATAGTCGGCCACCAGCAGCTTCCAGTTCAGGTTCCGCCCCTTTGGCAGGAGATTGATCCAGCGGCAGATCGGCCACATGAACCGGATGTAGGCATCGACCCGATCGTAGAGGGCCTTCGGATCCATCCTTCGGGTGAAGGGCCTGGCCCAGTACTTGGTGATCGTCCATTGCTTCCACCAGGGAAACCGTTTGTAGACGTCGACCGCGAGATGACCGCCGGGCTTCAGGTATCTCGGCAGCTCGAGGAAGGTCTTCCGGACATCAGGAGTGTGCTGGAGCACGCCGAGACAGAACACCCGGTCGAGGCTCCCCTCGGCGAACGGCATCGCATAGGCGTCCCCTTGGACAATCAGGACATTCTCCCGGTGTCCATTCGAGGCCTTGTTGGCGTCGACCGCCGAGCTGTAGTCGAGTGACAGGACCATGGCGCCTGTACCGGCGGCCTGCTCGGTGAACCGACCCGCTCCGCAGCCCACCTCGAGGATCGTCTCGCCGGTCATGCGCCGTGGCCAGCCCGTGGCGCGGAAGAAGCGCTCCTCGGTCAGCGGGAGCCCCGTGTGGCTGTCCAGCTGTGTCGCCGCGTGGCGGTTCCACTGGAGGCCAAACCCGGTGGCGTAGTTGTCGACCGGCACGAAGCGGGGGATGCCCGCCCGGACGGGATAGCCGGAGCGGCACCCGCCGCAGACGAGTCGACCTTCGACGACCGGGTCCGGCACGGGTGCGGACGTGGAATCCCAGTCGAGGGGAAGTCGACACTTGGGACACACCAGGTGGCGGACGTGGTCGCGTTTCATGACGAGGCGTTCAGGGACCTTTGGGCGGCTCCGGGACCGGGTTCAGCACCGGGGATCAGACCGACGGAGGATGGGCCGGATCGCGAGGCCAACGCGACTCGTAATAGCTGCCGATGTAGTGCCAGAACGAGGCGATGAAACAGGGGTAGGGCATCTTCCCGAGGAGCGCGTGGAGGAGAAGCTTTGCGGAGTGACTGCAGACCACGGACACCCGGGGTTGGGGCAGCACGATCAGTTTTCGACCTGCCCGGAAATCGATTCTTCCCTTGTTGAAGAAGTAGGCCGCCCCGCGCTGCGATCGGTAGTAGACGGTGGCGGCATGGACGATGGCGAGGGACCAGCCCGACCGGATCGCCCAGACGTACCACTCATAGTCCTCGGAGGCCTCGGCCAGTTCGTCGAACCGGCGGGTCGACCAGACAGTCCTCCGGTAGATGCAGTTGGGGTTGCCTGCGCCGATGCCGAACCCACCGGCGAACTCCTCCCCATGGAAATGGGTGACCCCCGCGCCCATGGCGGCATCGAGGTCCGAATAGAGCATCGGCCCCGCCGCCGCCACTAGATCTTCCGGGAACCTGGAGATAGCCCGTCGGTAGACGCCCACGAGGTCGTCGGGCCCCGGGATGCAGTGGGAGCTCAGGGAGAGGACCCAGTCATTCCGCGCAACGGAGAACCCCAGGTTCAGGGACCTTCCGTAGGTGAACTCCCGGCTGGCCATGTGGATCACCCGGGCCCCGGCCTGCTCCGCGATCCGGACGGTGTCATCGGTGGATCCGGAATCGACGACGATCAACTCGTCCCCGTCACGCCTGCGGAGCCTAGAAAGCACCAGCGGCAGCGTCGCTGATGAGTTCTTCGTCCGGATCACAATCGAGATCCCGTTCATGGCTGCATTCGGAGGGACAAGGGCATCGGTTCTCGGGAATCGAGTGTGGTTGGCATCGACCGTCGGTGTCCAGACCTCGGGGCATCCCGAACCAAGGGCCCACCACGGGGGGCGGATCCCGGACCGTGGACGCAGGACGAGGCGTCGACAGACGAGGTGTTCCGGGCGGTCTCGGTTTCGACGGGGCCGGTGCCTGATGACGGTGCGCCTAGCCACGCGGAATCGGATTGGGAAACGGGTTGGGGCTTGCCTCGGTGCATCGCGGAGGCCAGCGTCGATCCGCCCTGCGGAACCCCGAGCCGAGATGCCCTTGAACCCATCAGAAGAGACACGGATCGGCTATGTGGACGGTCACCCGTTCGATCGATGTGGTCTGGCCGCGATCTCCGATCTGGATCATCCGGAATGGCGCGAGATCTTCCCGGGACTCGAAAGGGTCCAGGACGAGTTCCTGGGCCATGAGGCGGCCTTCCGAAGTCCCGAATATGCGTGGCCGAGGGATCCGCTGCACAACTGGAGCCGGTGTTGGGAATACCCGTACGTGTACCGACAGCTGGCCCGTGCCCGCTCCGAAGCGGCCTCGAACGCCTGTCTGAAGGCCGCGGATCTCGGCAGCGGCGTCACCTTCTTCCCGTTTGCCGCGGCACGTCTCGGCTATGAGGTGGTCTGCGTCGACACCGACCCGATCTGCCGCAAGGACCTCTCGAGGGCCATACCCCTCGTCGGAGCGGGTCGAGGCCGCGTGGAGGTCCGCCTCATCGAGGGGGCCCGGCTCCCCATTGCCGATGGTGAACTCGACCTGGTCTTCTGCGTCAGCGTTCTGGAGCACATCCCGGATCTGGCCGGAACCGTCCGGGAGATCGTCCGGGTGCTTCGTCCGGGTGGACTCCTGGTGCTGACCCTGGATCTGGATCTTCGGGGGGACCAGGAGATCGGGGTCGTGCCCTACAAGCGGCTGCTCCGGGAGCTGGAGCGGCAGTTCACGCTTCGGCATCCCGAGGTCTGCACCCACCCGGCCGACATCCTGAAGACCCAGGATGGACCCTATCCATGGCCGGTGCGGACGGGCCTGGAGAAGCATCGTTTCCTGCTGAAACAGAATCTCATCAAGCCGTTGTTTGGACGGAAGCCCAAACCTCTGGTCCCCTTCCATCTCGCGGTGAAGGGATTCACCCTCGTCCGCCGGTAGGTGCTGTTCAGGCCTCCCCCGGGAGGCGGCTGAGGTGTTCCGGGAGGGGGCGCTCCTCCAGACAGCACCGGTAGAATTCCAGGGTCCGGGACACTCCGACATCGAGGGAGAACCGGCTCTCGGCGATCCGTCTCCCGGACTGCCCCATCCGCTGCCGGAGGTTGGGATCCCTGAGCAGTCGGACGACCTGTTGGGCGATTTCCTCGGGGCGGGCCGGGTCTGCCAGCAACCCGGCGACATCAGTGGGAACAATCTCCGGGCCGCAGGTGAGGCGGCTGCCGACGACCGGGATGCCCGAGGCCATGGCCTCGGCCCACACGTTGCCGAAGGACTCGAGCACGCTGGGCATCGCGAACAGGGCCGAGCGTCGCATGAGCCGCGCAAGCCGCGCCTGGGGCATCGGATAGGCCAGCGTGACCCGGTCCCGAACGGCATCGTCGAGAATCGCCTCGAGGTCCGGGATCTTCTCGAACTCCCTGCCGGTCACATGGAGGCGTGCGTCCGGACAGTCCCGGAGGAACAGGTTCGCCGCCTTGAGGAGACTCAGGACCCCCTTCCGCTGCATCAGCGTTCCCGCGTAGAGCACCCGGTAGGGATCCACCTGGCTGGGATCGGTCTCGGGATGGAACAGCGACAGGTCGACAGGGTTGTAGACGACGGTGGACCGGGCAGGACGGGCGCCGGTGATCCGGAGCCATTCGTCCATGAACCACTTGGAGACACCGATCCAGTTCGGGATGGTCCTGAGGGTGCGGAACTCGAGTTTCTCCCAGTGCGGATGGTACTGGGCGAGTCCGTGCAGCCGGTGGCTGATCCGTGGGCCGTGGTTCCGGACCACGTCGACAACCCCCGGGATGGGCTTCCAGAACAGGCCCTCGTAGTCGGGCCACTCAACCACGTCGACCCCTGGCCCTTTTTTGAGACGCCGCAGCTCCCTGTAGATGGCGAGGCGTCGCAGGTCATGCTTGCGGAAGAACGGGCGGAACCAGACCGAATAGGCGCGGGTGAGTGGGCGCACCTCCACGCCGGGGAGGTGCCACCGATGGTCTTCGTCGTAGACACCCACGACGGTGACCGGATGCCCCAGCCGCGCCAGGCCACGGGCCAGAGTTGCCACGGCAGGACCGATGCCTCCGGCGCTGGCTGGGGGCAGCTCGTTGCAGACGAAGACAATTCTCATGGCCGCTCGGGTTCCCTCGTTCAGGGGCAAAACTCGGGCAATGCTGGCCCCTTGGGCAATCCTGAACGGGATCCTGAACGGGATCCCCGCCAACGGTGTGAAAGTCCGGATCTGTCCCTGGAGGGCGATCTGGGACTCTGAGATGATCCCGTGGAAACGTTCCTCGTGGATCCTGCGGCCCGGGAGATGGCGGTCCCCTGCAGCCTCGAAAGCCGGGGCCAATGGAGGAGGTCCATCGGTCGGAATCGTGTCTGCAACGTCATCTCCCGTGAAAGTTCAGGCGTCGGTTGCGTTTGGCGTCGGGCTTGCTAGGAAAGCGGTGTGGTCGGGTGTGGGTCATTACGAGTGATTCAGAGAAATTACATGGTCAGCGTCCTCCTGCTGTGCGTCCGCGTCGTCCTGGTGTTGGTGTGCGTGGATTTCACGCTCCTCGCACGCTCTCCCAACGAGACCCTCCGGATTCCACTGCGTCCGGCACTGCAGCGCTATGTCGTCCGCCCTGCGTTTCCTGGGGCCGAGGCGCTCCCACCGGCGACGCGTCTGTCGAAGGCGCCCGGGGATACCCACCGATTCTTCGTGTTGGGACAGGCGGGGCAGGTCTTTGTGATCACGGATTCCGATGGGGTCCGGATGTCGACCTTCCTCGATCTCAGGGACCGTGTGCGTGCGGATTCCGAGTGCGGCCTCCTCGGCATGGCCTTCCACCCTCGATGGAGGGAGAACGGCTGGGTCTATGTCTTCTACTCGACTGATCTCCAGACCCCCGAAGGTCCGCTGCTCCACCAGAGGGTTTCGCGGTTTCGCATGGACCCGACGGATCCCAACCGGGCGCTTCCGGAATCCGAGCAGCCGCTGATCTCGCAGCGCGATCCGGATCCCGACCACAACGGGGGTGATCTCAGGTTTGGTCCGGATGGGTACCTCTACATCTCACTGGGCGATGGGGGTGGGGCCTTTGACACGTTCGGGAATTCACAGCATGTGCAGAAGGATTTCTTCAGCGGCATCCTGCGGATCGATGTGGATCGACTGGAGACCAACCTCGAGCCGAATGCACACCCGGCGATCCACGCCGGCACCTTCCGGGTGCCGCGGGACAACCCTCTGGTGGGACTGAAGTCCTATTTCAGGCAGGTTTTGGAACCCGGCAGCGTGAGGTCCGAATTCTATGCCGTCGGGTTGAGGAATCCCTTTCGGATGGCGTTTGATCCCGCGTCTGGACTCCTGTTCTCGACCGATGTCGGACAGAACCGTCGCGAGGAAATCAACCTGATCCAGCCCGGGGGCAATTACGGCTGGATCCTCTTCGAGGGAACCATCCCTTGGCCTTTTGCGGTCCTGGATGAGCCCTACTCAGCGCCCCTGTACGAATACGAGCATGAAGGTGGAAAAGTCTCCATCACGGGAGGCACCTGGTACCATGGCACCCTGTATCCGGACCTGAAGGGTTCCTTCGTCTTTGCGGATCTTGGTGGCCCCATCGGGTCGATGGTTCTGGACGAAGCGGGACGGCCGTCGGTGCGGTGGATCGCGGAGCATCCCGGCATCACCGATGTGGAGGTGGGTCCCGGCGGTGACGGTCTCTTTTTCTCTACCATTTCCGGGGGCAGTCCGATGCGTCTGTCGTTGGAGATCCGCGAGGGGCCGCCAATTCCGGCGCGCCTGAGCCAGACCGGGCTCTTTTGGGATCTGAAGACGCTTCGTCCGAATCCAGGGATCGAACCCTACGAGGTGACCGTTCCGTTCTGGTCCGATGGTGCGCTCAAAAAGCGTTGGTTCTCGCTTCCACAGCTCGATCATCAGATCGGGTTCCACGCGACGAAACCGTGGGGCTTCCCCGTCGGCAGTCTTTGGATCAAGCACTTCGAGATGCCGTCGGAGTCTCCCGGCACGCCGCCATTGCGGATTGAGACCCGGGTGCTGGTCTGCTCCGGTCCCGGGAACCAGATCTGGGGAGCCTCCTATCGATGGAATCGGGAACAGACCGATGCCGAGTTGGTGCCGGATTCGGGCATGGACGAGACACTTAGGGTATCCCAGGGGGGCAGGGTGGTGCCTCAGCGCTGGCGCTTTCCGTCTCGGAGCGAGTGCACGCGCTGCCACAATGAGTCGGCCGGTGGAATCCTTGGATTTGTCACGGAGCAGCTCAATCGGGATGTCCACCCGGGGGGGGACGTGGCCCGACCGAAGATGAACCAGATCCAGTGGCTGATCGACGAAGGATACATCGCGAATCCGCCCCGGTCCGTTGGACATCTGCCCGCCCTTGCCGGTGCCGTCGATGACTCATGGAGCCTCGATTATCGGGTCCACTCCTATCTGGCCGTGAATTGTGCCTACTGCCATCAGGCCGGCGGACCTGTCCGATCCCGGTGGTCCGGTGCGCTGGAGGTTCCACTGAACGAGTCCGGGCTCGTCGGATCACTGGCCCTCAACAATCTCCAGGACATCTACGCCATGAGCCCGACGTTTCTGGTCGCCCCCGGTGATCTGCAGGCCTCCTCGGTCTATCGACGCATCTCCGACGACGCACCCTATCACATGCCTCCATTGGCGACCTTCGTGCCGGACACCTCGGGAATCGATCTGGTGAAACGCTGGATTCAGGATTCGTTGCCGAATCGGGAGTTCACCTATGGGCAGTGGAGCAATGCGTTTCTCAAGATTCATCCCGATGCTGATCCCTCCCGGCATGCGGATCCCGACGGGGATGGACTGGCCAACGAACTGGAATTCCTCATCGGAGAGTCGCCTGCCGATCCTGCCGTCGCTTGGAGTCCGTCCCTCGTGGGTGGACCCGGGAATCTGCGACTACGCTTCATCCGGAAGGCGAATCTGCGATTCGAAGTCCAGTCTGCTGGCGAATCCTCCGGCCCCTGGTCCACCGTCGAGGCAACGGAGAACCGCTGGTTCGTCGGGACCTCCGATGAACCCGTCGAGGTGCCGCTGCCATCCTCTGCCCAGAGCCAGTATTTCCGGGTTCGGGTTGTGGGTCCGTGAATCCTGGCGGCTGATGACCCCGGGATCGTCAGTGTGCCCGGGGTACGGGTTTCCGGCAGGCGAGGAACTGGGAGACTCCCAGCCGACAGAGACCGGGAGTGTGTTCGAGCGCGTTGCTGAGCCGACGGAGGACCGGCTTCAGGATCCGCAGGAGCAACGGTTGCCGACCGGAGATGTTCTCGAAGGTCAGTCCGATGTAGGAGCTGGCGATGATTTCGAATCCTGTCTCCTTGGACATCCCTGCAAGCTCAGAGGGCCAGTAGTTCCTGGCCCAATAGCGGAGGACCTTCTGGCCGGCCGAGATGGGAATGTAGGGGATGAACGGGATCCAGTGCGGCACGGGGCGCCCTGATCCCTTCCAATAGACCCCGTGGGTCTCGAAGGGGAACCATCGATTGGGGGAGAAGAGGAACAGCAGTCCCCCGGGTTTGAGCACACGGAAGACCTCGCGAAGGGCCGTCCGATCGTCCGGCACATGCTCCAGCACCTCGTTGAGCATGGCGAACTCCCACGAGCCGTCGGGATGATCCAGTCTCTGGAGATCACCCTGTTGGACCTGTCCGATCAACCCCAGCTGTTCCCATGCGGATCGGACCTTTCCCGGGTCGTGCTCGATCCCATGAACCTCGAGGGGGAATTGGTTTTTGATGGCCACCACATAGGCGCCGGATCCGCATCCGCAATCGAGGAACCGGCCACTTTTCCCGGAAAGGAAGGGACGGAGTGTCTCGAGTCTCTTCGCCATCGCCATCGGTACCGCGGTGTCACCGCCGGCGATCTGGATGTCGTTGAACGTCTCGGTCCCGGTCTGCATGTCACGGTCCTGGCTGGTTTACAGTTTTGACGGCTACGGCGAATCGCTCGAGAAACCGATCGAGGGTGTAGCGTTCCTCGAAGCGGTTTCTGAGGAGGGGTCCGCTCTGGGAATCCAGCGCCTGGATCAGCCCGGCCGCCAGACTCCGTGGATCACGGGGTTCCACCAGGTGTGCCAGGTCGCCCGGCAGCATTTCAGGGATGCCCCGCCAACGGGTGGCCACGATGGGCATGCCGTAGGCCATGGCTTCGACCACGGTCAACGGATGCGTCTCGAAGGCGTAGTAGCTTGGAAAGATCAGCATGTCTGCCCGGAGCATGGCCTCCTGCTTCTGGTGATCATGCAGGAATCCGAGATGGTGGACCCGGCCGTGGGCGTCCTCCTGGGAGGTGCGCTCCCTGAAATCGCGTTCTGTTTCCGCGTCTGGAAACCCGCCGGCCACATCGAGTTGAAACCGGAGTTGGAAACCAGAGCCCATGGACATGCTGTTCGCCAGGCAGATGGCGTCGATCGCATCGAAGAGGCCCTTGTCCCGCGAGCACAGCGCCAGAAAAAGAACCCGAACCGTTCCCCCGCGGGTTCGGAGTTCCTCCAGGCGGGCGTGTCGTCTCTGCCCCCGGTCCGCATGGTAGTCCGGGAAGGGGTCGCTGACGGCGTTGTTGACCACCTCGATTCTGCGGGATCCCACCTGTTCGGCGTCGTGTCGCAGCACCTCGGCCAGGACGAGGGAGAGGTCGGGTCGTCCAAGCAGGCGGTTGGAGAGCAGTCGTTCCGGCATCGTGGCCGACGTCTTCAACCAATCCCCGAGGCCTGCCGAGTGCCAGTGGTAGATCCGTTGCGGAAACCGGCGTCGCAAGAGCGCCAAGGCCAGCCAATCCCGGTATAGGGGCACCCTTCTCGGTGGACTTGGCACATAGTACAGACAGCGGATCTTGTGGAGGTCACCGAGTTGACGTGCCTTCTGACAATGTCGCAGCAGCTTTGGGATCTTGCCTCTGCGCGCGGTGCC
>SYEM01000222.1 GCA_005801385.1 Verrucomicrobiales bacterium
GGACGTACCCGCTGCCCGAAGCCCAGCTCGACCGGTTCATGTTCAACGTCGTCATGGACTACCTGCCGGAGTCCGACGAGGTGGAGGTCATCCGCCGGACGACCACCGGGTCGGCACCGGCCATCGAACCGCTCTTCCACGCGGAGGATGTCGTCCGCCTCCACGCGCTGGTGCGCCAGGTACCGATCACCGACGACCTCGTCCGCTACGCGGTCCAACTCGCCGCGCTGTCGCGTCCGGGACAACCCCAGACGCCGGACTTCATCCGGGACTGGGTCACTTGGGGTGCCGGAACCCGTGCAGCGCAGAACCTGGTTCTCGGTGCCAAGGCCCGGACGCTCCTGCAGGGCCGGACCCACGTCGGTGTCCAGGACATCCAGTCGCTCGCCCTCCCGGTGCTGCGCCATCGGATCCTGCTCAACTACCGCGCAGAGGCCGAAGGGGTCCGCATCGACCAGGTCATCGAGCGCCTCCTCGCCGCCGTCCCCGCACCGAACGCCCGATGATCGATACCGCCCGGCCGTCTGCGTCCCGGATCTCCCCGGAGGCGCTGATGAAGATCCGCCACCTTGAGTGGCGGGCCCGGAGCGTTGTCGAGGGATTCTGGGCCGGATTGCACCGGAGTCCGTACCACGGGTTCTCGGCCGAGTTCACCGAGTACCGCGCCTACACGCCGGGGGATGACCTGCGTCATGTCGACTGGCGGGTGTTCGGACGGAGCGATCGTCACGTGATCCGGAAGTTCGAGGAGGAGACCAACCTGCGCTGTCTGCTGCTCGTCGACCAGAGCCGGTCGATGGCCTACGGCTCGATCGGCCACACCAAGGCCGACTATGCCGCGACCCTCGCCGCGACCCTCGCCCGCTTCCTCCATCAGCAGGGCGACGCGGTCGGACTGCTCTCCTTCGACCAACGGGTCCGGGACTATCTGCCGCCGCGCCACCGGGCCTCCCACCTGCGCCAGATCACACTGGCCCTCGAGAAGCCCGCCGGGGGCAGCGCGACCGACCTCGTGTCGCCCCTGCGTCGGGTCGGGGAACTGGTGCGACAGCGCGGACGCGTCGTGATGATTTCCGACTTCCTCGCGCCGCTGGAGGCACTCGACCGCGTGCTCGGGCAGCTGGTGGCGGCCGGACAGGAGGTCACGCTGTTCCGGGTGCTGGACCCGCGGGAGGTCGCGTTCGACTTCACCACCGCGACGCTGTTCGAGGACGTCGAGACGGGACGGACCCTGCACATCGATCCTGAGGCGGCCCGACAGGGCTACCTCGATCGCTTCCGGGCCCACGGCGAGGCACTGGCTGCGTTGGCGCATCGCCTCGGCATCGCCCTCCACACGGCCCCGACCACCCAGCCGCTCGAGACCCTGCTGCTGGATGTCCTTCGTTCCCGGTCACCGGGTCCGGGACGCCACCGCTCCGCCTCCGCGATCGGACGATGACCTTCCTGACGCCACTCTTCCTGCTGGGGACGCTCGCGGTGGCGGGACCGATCCTGTTCCACCTCGTCCGGAAGGCCACTCGCGACCGCATCCCCTTCAGCTCGCTCGAGTTCCTGCGGGCCGCGCCACCCCGTCTGGACCGCCGCAGCCGAGTGGAGCACTGGCTGCTCCTGCTCCTGAGGTGCGCGGCGATCGTGCTGCTGGGACTGGGCTTCGCCCGACCCTTCCTCAAGGGCGTCACGGAGGCGCTCCCCGGGAGCGTCGAGGCACGCCGGGTCGTCGTGCTCGTCGACACCAGCGCGAGCCTGCAGCGTCCCGGCACCTGGGAGCGCGCCCTCGAGCGCGTGCGCCATCACCTGCGCGCCCACGCCGGGGTCCAGGATCTCGCCCTGATCGCCTTCGACCGCACGCCGCGGGTCCTCGTGTCCCTCTCCGACTGGCGCAACGCCACGCCCGATACCCGGGCTGGTCTGGTCGAGCAACGTCTGGCGCCGTTGACGCCGGGATGGGCCGACACCCGTCTCGACGCCGCACTGCAGGCCGGAATCGACCTGCTCGGCGAGTCCCTCGGAGGTCCCCCGCCGGCCGACCGGGAACTCATCGTGGTCAGCGACCTCCAGGAAGGCAGCCGCACGGAGTCCCTCCAGACCACCGAGTGGCCCAAGGGGGTCCGCGTGATCCTCGACGGCGTGCAGCCGGATCGCCCCGGCAACGCCGGGATCGAGCTCCTGACGGGGGACGAGTCACCGACCGAGACCGCATCCAGTGGCGTCCGGGTGCGGGTCGTGAACAGTCCGGACGCGACAGCCGACCGATTCGAGATCGCCTGGCATTCCGGTGCCTCGGCAACGCGGGTCGGCAACTCCATGGCGGTTCAGGTTCCACCCGGGCAGAGCCGGGTGGTGGCGTTGCCACGGACGGGATCGGAGACGGCGGACCGAATCGTCCTGACGGGCGACACGGCGACATTCGACAACACGGTGTTCGTCACTGCACGTCCCACGAATGCCGTGGTGCTGCGGTATGTCGGACCGGAGACGGACCGATCGACCCGGGCCCCGCTTTTTTTCCTGGAGCGGGCCCTGCCGGAGCGCGGGACTCCGCCGGTGGTCTGGATGCAGCAGCCGGCGGATGCGAAGGCGGTGGGGGGATTCCAGACCTTCTGGAAGCTCACGGTGGTGGCGGCGCCCCCGTCGCCCGCCGTCATGGACTCCATCCGCTCGCAGGTGGACCAGGGCGGGACGGCGCTCGTGATCGCCAACACCCCCGAGGCGGTGAACCGACTCGGGGCGCTGCTCGGAATCCCGGATCTGACCGGCACCCCGGAGGTCTCGTCCGGCGGGGCGCTGCTGGTGGACATCGACTTCCGGCACCCCCTGTTCTCGCCCTTCGCCGACCCACGGTTCAGCGACTTCTCCCGGATGCGGATCTGGAAGCCCCTGCGGATCGATCCCGCCCGAATCCCTGGCGCGAAGGTGCTGGCCCGGCTGGACTCCGGCGGACCCGCCCTGCTGGAGGTTCCAAGGGGCCGGGGCCGGATCGTCATCGTCCCCTGGGGCTGGAGCCCGGCCGACAGCCAGTGGGTATTGTCGACCAAGTTCGTCCCCTTCCTGATGGCCCTCGTCGACCACAGCGGGGCCCTGCCCTCCGACCGGACGGCCACCGTGGTGGTCGGAGACCCCCTGCCACTGCCGTCGTCCTCCGGCGGAGGGTCCCGCGAAGTGGAGCTCCCTACCGGAGTTCGGGTCCCGGCCCCCACCTCCGGAATGCCCTTCACGGCGACGACAACTCCGGGAATCCATCGACTCGTCGAGGAGGGCCCGGTCCGCGAGTGGGCGGTGAACGTGGCGCCGTCGGAAAGCCGGACGGCCACCACGGTGCCGGGTGTGCTGGACGCCCTCGGCGTACCGCTTCGGGACCGATCCGCCGCCGAGGTGTCGCCGACGGTGCGTCCTGCGGTCCAGGCCGCGGCTGAGACGGAGGGCCGACAGAAGCTTTGGCGCTGGTTCCTCGCCGCCACGCTCCTCATCCTCGTCGTCGAGACCCTCGCGGCAGGCTGGGCGGCCCGGCGCAGCAAGCGGACCCGGGAGGGACAGGCCCCATGATCGAACGCTGGCTTCAGACCCGATTGCGTCCGCTGGAACGCCGACGTTCCTGGCGGGACCGTCTGGTTCTTCTCGGCGTCGGCTGGGCTCTCGTGGCCGGGCTTGCACTGCTGATCCACCAGGCCAGCGGACCCACCGGCACCCCGGCCCTGGTCACCTTCGGACTGGCCCTCGTCGCCGTGACGGGCGGGACACTCTGGAGAACCCGACGCCGCGGCTCCGAGGAGGCGGCGCTCCGGGATCTGGCGCGACGGATCGAGGCCGGACATCCCGAGCTCGACGGCCGGCTCTCGGCGGCCTTGGACCAACGCCGCGATGGCTCCGGGTCGCTAAATTTCCTCCAGCAACGCCTCATCCTCGAGGCCATCGAGGCCAGCTACCGCGAACCCTGGGCCCGTCCCATTCCCCGCAGACACATCGTGGGTGCCACCATCGTCTCGGTCGCCGCCCTCGTCCTCGCGATCTTCACCCTCCGTCTCTACATCCGCGATGCCGCCCGGCCGGTTCCCGTGGCGGAGATGCCCGGTCCCGACCTCGAGGTCACGCCCGGCACCGTCGAGATCGAGAAGGGATCCAGTCTGGTTGTGCTCGCCCGATTCGGAGGCGAGATCCCCGCCACTGCCCGGCTCGTGGTCCGACCCAACACCGGAACCACCAACCTCCTGCCCCTCACGCGTACCCTCGAGGATCCGGTCTTCGGCGGCACCGTGCCCGACATCCGCGACGGGTTCCGCTACCGCGTGGAGGCCGGATCGAAGACCTCGGCCGAGTTCGAGGTCACCGTCTTCGAGTATCCCCGACTCGAGCGGTCGGATGCCGAACTCGTCTACCCCGCCTACACCGGGGTCCCGCCGAAGACGGTCCCAGACACCCGACGCCTCAGCGCCGTCGAGGGCACCCGACTGACCCTGAACCTCCAGCTGAACAAACCCGTCCGCGAGGCCCGGCTACTGCCCCGCGGCGGCAGCAACCAGATGCTCAATCTGGTCGTCGCGACGAACCAGGCCGTGGCCACCTTCGCGGGGTACACTCCGGTCCAGGGAGGCACCTACGACCTCGTCCTGCGCGATGCCGAAGGCCGCACGAACCGGACGCCCGCCTCGTTTTCCTTCGAGGTACTCCCCAACCGTCCTCCCGAGCTGAAGCTGGTCCGTCCCCGCGGCGACCAGCGACCCTCACCCCTCGAGGAGCTCCGGTTCGAGGGAACGGCCTGGGACGACTTCGGTCTCGTGGCCTATGGACTCGGCTTCACCGTCGGCGCCGGCGAACCTCAAATCGTCGTCCTCGGCACCAACGCCCCGGCGCAGGAGAAACACACCCTGCGCCACGAGATCGCCCTGGAGCCGCTCGGTGTCGCGCCCGACGACCTGGTGTCGTGGTTCCTCTGGGCCGACGACATCGGTCCCGACGGCACGGTGCGCCGCACCCACACCGATCTCTTCTTCGGGGAGATCCGACCCTTCGACGAGATTTTCCGCGAGCAAACCTCGAGCTCCTCGAGCGGCGGCAGCCAGGAATCCGGGAACCAAGAGGGCAGCCCCACGACCCGCCTCGCCGAACTCCAGAAGCAGATCCTCAATGCGACCTGGAAGATCGAGCGTCAGCGTCCCCGGGCCACCGCGGAGTCGCATGGACGGGACCTCGGGACGGTGACGGAATCACAGTCCCAGGCACTCGACCAGGCCAAGGACCAGGGGTCCGGGGCCGAGGATCCCCGGGGCGAGGCGATGTGGGGCGCGGTGATGACTGCGATGGAGAAGGCCCTGTCCGAACTCAATGCCTCGACCAACCGGACACAGTCGCTCACATCGGCCATCGCCGCCGAGACCGCCGCCTACCAGGCGCTGCTACGCCTGCGGGAGCGGGAATTCCAGGTCGCCCGCAACCGGGGCCAGCGCCAGCAGGGTGGCCGCGAGGGCGGCGACTCCATGCGTCAGCGTCAGCTCGAGGAGCTGGATCTCACCGACGAGGCCAACCGCTACGAAACCGAGAGCACGGCCCAGTCCGCCACCACCCCGGAACGCCAGGAACAGCTCCAGGTCCTGAACCGGCTCGGGGAGCTGGCCCGACGACAGCAGGACCTCAACGAACGGCTCCGGGAACTCCAGGCCGAGCTCGCCAAGGCCGACTCCGAGTCGCAGCGCGAGGAGATCCGACGACAGCTCAAGCGCCTCCAGGAGGAGGAACAGCAGATGCTGTCGGATGCCGACGAGCTTCGTCAGCGGATGGACCGCACCGAGAACCAGTCGCGTTTCGCCGAGCAGCGGCGTCAGCTCGAGCAGACCCGCGAGCAGATGCAGCGGGCGTCCGAGGCCGCCTCCCAGGGCTCTCCCTCCCAGGCCCTCGCCGCCGGCACCCGGGCCGAGGAACAGCTCGAGCAGATGCGGGAGCAGGTCCGACGCGAGAGCGCCGGGGCCTTCGCCGAGGAACTCCGCCAGATGCGCCAGGCCGCCCGGGACCTGACCCGGAACCAGGAACAGGTCCGACGCGACCTCGCGGAGCTCGGCTCCGACACCCGCCGCTCGCTCTCCGGCAACCCAAAGACCGACGCGCTCGTCCAGGAACTCGGTCGCCAGCAGCAGCGCCTCACGAACCTGCTGTCCGAGGTCGCCCAAGTCTCCGAGGCCGCCGAGGCCAGCGAACCGACGGTGTCCCGACAGCTCTACGACACCCTCCGCCAGCTCAACCAGGATGACGCCGGCCTGGTGAAGCAGGTCCAGGAGGAGCTGATCCGTCGGGGACAGATGAGCCGGTCGCTCTACGACCGCCTCGAGGCCACCCGGGAAAATCCTGACGCCAAGGCCCTGCAGGTACTGCGCGACCTCGTCCAGGAGGGACGTCCGACCCAGGCCCGGGACGTCGACACGAAGGCCACTCAGAGCCTGAACCGTCTACAGCGAGGACTGGAGCGGGCGGCGGCGAACGTCATCGGGGACGACACGGAGGCCCTGGAGAAAGCCGGCCAGGAGCTAGACCGCCTGGCCCAGGCCCTCGACCGCGAGGCGGCCCGCGAGGCGCCGGAATCGCCCTCCGCCCCCACGCCGGGTCCGGGCGGTGAGTCGGAACCCGAGGGTACGGGGACGCCCAACGCGACCGCCTCGACGCCGCCACGTGGCGGTCCACCGGGCTCTACACCCGGCACTGGATCCCCGTCCGCACCGCCGTCCGAAGACCCGTCCTCCGCGGAACCGTCCAGCGCGCAGGCCGGCACCCCGGGGGGGACCACGCCGTCCCGCACCCCGGCCAGACCCTCGGGTCGCCCCGACACCCCGAACCCCGGATCTCAGGGCGGCCAGCAGCCGGGCGAGGCAGGCACCGATCCGTTCTCCGAATTCCTCGAGGGCGGCACCGCAGCGACGGGGACCGGCGGTGGTCCCATGACCGGAGAGTCCTTCGGCGAATGGTCGGATCGTCTCCGGGACGTGGAGGAGAACCTTGATGATCCGCAGCTCCGGAGCCGGGTCGCCTCCGCCCGGGAAAGCGCCCGCCTCGTCCGCCTCGGCGCGCGCCGCGATCGTCAAAAGCCGGACTGGGCGCAGGTCCGTGTCAAGGTCCTCGCCCCATTGGTCGAGGTGCGCCGGCAGATCCAGGAGGAGCTGCGCCGAAGAAACCCGGGGGATTCACTGGTGCCGATCGACCGTGACCCGGTGCCCAGCCGCTACGCCGAATCGGTCCGGCGCTACTACGAGAACCTCGGGAAGGAATGATCGCCGACGCCCTCCTGCTCTCCCGGTCACCCTCGACCGCCGGGTGGATCATCGCCCTGGCAACCGGGGTCGTCCTGCTCGTCTGGGCCTACCGCCGCGCCCCGTCCCGCGGCATCGCCGCCGCCTGCATCACCCTCAAGGGAATTGCCCTCGCCGCCCTCGCCTTCTGTCTGCTCGAACCCCTCTGGTCAGGCCAACGCGCCAAACCCGGGGCCAACCTCGTGGCGATCGTGGCCGACAACAGCCAGGGACTCCGCATCCGCGACATCGCCGCCACCCAATCGAGGGGCGAACAGCTCCAGGACCTGCTGTCGGCGACGGGCGGAACCTGGCAGGCCCGTTTGGCCGACACCTTCGAGCTGCGCCGACACCAGTTCGATCGGCGGCTCCAGGAGGTCCGGGACTTCTCCGGGCTCGATCTCGCCGGTCCCGCCAGCGGGCTCGGATCCGCCCTTAGGTCGCTGCGCGAGCGTTACAAGGATCGCCCCATCGCCGGCATCCTTTTGTTCACCGATGGCAATGCGACCGACCTGCCCAACGGCCTTCCCGACCTCGCCGGGCTGCCGCCGGTCTATCCCGTGGTCCTCGGAAACTCCACGCCCCCCGATGTCGCCCTACGCCAGGTGTCCATCAGCCAGTCGGCCTTCGAGGATGCACCGGTCCGGATCCAGGCCGATGTCGTGGCGCCGGGCATGAGATCTGGAGAGATCGCGGTTCGCCTCACCGACGAGGCGGGTGCCGTGCTCGAGACCACCTCGATCGCGCCCAGGGATTCCGGGGAGGCCCAGACCGTTCCGCTGAAGGCCCGTCCGACACGGGCAGGGATCTCCTTCTACCGGCTCGAGGCGAACCCGACCGGCAACGGCGGCATCCAGGAAGCGACCCGGGCCAACAACCACAGAATCCTCGCGGCGGATCGTGGACGCGACAGCTACCGGATCCTGTATGTCGCCGGACGCCCCAACTGGGAGTTCAAGTTCCTGAACCGGGCCGTCCAGGAGGATCCGCAGATGCAGCTGGTGGGGTTGATCCGCGTCGCCAAGCGGGAACCCAAGTTCGAGTTCCTCGGACGGGCCGGGGAGTCGAGCAATCCGCTGTTCCGTGGCTTTGGCGAGCAGTCCCGCGAGGAGACCGAACGCTACGACCAGCCGGTCCTGGTGCGGCTCAATACGCGTGACGAGCTAGAGCTCCGGGCCGGGTTCCCCCGGACCGCCGAGGCGTTGTACGGGTACGACGCGGTGATCCTCGACGACATCGAGGCCACGTTCTTCGACGCCGAGCAGTCGCTGCTCCTCCAGAAATTCGTCTCCGAGCGCGGGGGCGGGTTCCTGATGCTGGGAGGCGCCGAATCGTTCCAACAGGGCGGGTACGCCCGGACCCCGATTGGGGAACTGCTGCCGGTCTACCTCGACCGTTCCCCCGAACCCCGAACCGGCACCGCGGTCCAGTTCGACCTGTCCCGCGAGGGCTGGATCCAGGCGTGGTCACGGCTCCGGGACACCGAGGGGGCCGAGCGGGACCGGATCGGCCAGATGCCTCCCTTCTCCGTGATCAATCCCGTCCGCGACGTGAAGCCCGGCGCCAGCGTCCTTGCCACGGTGGCCTCGACCAACCTTGCCGGAGGGACTCCGACTCCCCAGCCTGCCCTCGTGGCCCAGCGGTTTGGTCGGGGCCGCGCCGCGGCGCTGATGATCGGCGACCTCTGGCGCTGGGGCATGAAGGGGACCGAGGAGCGTCAGGATCTCGACAAGACCTGGCGCCAGCTCGTCCGCTGGCTGGTGAGCGACGTCCCGCACCGGGTCGACCTGACGGTCGAGCCCGCGGCCGACAGGGGTGCGGGAGCAGTCGACCTGCTGGTACGGGTCCGGGATGCACAGTTCCAACCGGTGGACACCGCGCAGGTGCAGATCGAGATCGAACCGGTGCTCGGCGACACCACGCAGGGCGCGACCACGAACGTCCTGCGTCTCGAGGCGGAGTCGGCCGGGAACGAGCCGGGACTCTACCGTCTGGGATTCGTCCCGCGGTGGAGTGGAGGTTTCCGGGCGACGGCCTACGCGACCAACTCCGCCGGCGCCCGGGAGGGCGTCGCCCAGGCTGGCTGGAGCACCGACCTTGCCGCGGAGGAGTTCCAGTCGGTGACACCGAACCGGGACCTGCTCGAACGCCTCGCCCAGGCGACCGACGGCGAAGTGATCGACTCCCGTCAGCTCGACGACTGGGCGCGTCGCCTGCCCGACCGGGCCGCACCCGTGATGGAACCTTACACCCGTCCTGCATGGCACACCCCGTGGTGGTTCGCCCTCGCACTGGCCTGTCTCCTCGGAGAATGGGGACTCCGACGATCCCATGGCCTGCCATGAAGCGTTCCTCCTCCATCGCGATCCTGTGGCTCCTGGTCCTGTCGGGCATCGCCTCCGCAGTCTCCCCGCAATCCCACGCCGCACCATCGGATCCGCCGACGCTGGTTCTTGTGGTGGGGGCTCCGGGCGAACCCCTCTACGCCACCAATTTTATCGGCCAGGCCACCCGATGGCAGGCGCTCGCTGGGAAGGCCGGGGCGAAGATCGTAACGATCGGCGGAGCCACCGAGACGATCCCTGCCGGTGAATCCGAGGATCGCACCCGGCTCGCAGAGACACTCCAGGGGATGGCCGACGGGGTGTCACCTGTTTGGCTGGTGTGGATTGGCCACGGCACGTTCGACGGCAAGGAAGCGTGGTTCAATCTTCGGGGCCCCGATGTGAGCGCAACCGAGATCGCGGGGTGGCTCAAACCGATCCAACGACCCCTGGTGGTGATCCACACCGCGTCGGCGAGCGGTCCCTTCCTCCCGGCACTGTCCGGCACCAACCGCGTCGTGATCACGGCGACCCGCAGCGGCACAGAGCAGAACGCCACCCGGTTCGGATCCGCCTTCGTGGAGGCCCTGGGCACACCGGAAGCGGACCTCGATGTCGACCAGCAGGTCTCGGTGCTCGAGGCGTTTCTGTTCGCGGCGAGGTCCGTATCCGACAGCTACCGGGGGGAGGGACGACTGCAGACCGAGCATGCGCTGCTGGACGACACAGGGGACCGCCAAGGCACCCCACCGACCTGGTACCGGGGCCTGCAACCGATCCAGAGGCCGAAGGACGGACGGGCGATCGATGGCACGCAGGCCCATCGGATCACGCTGGTCCCGAGTCCCTTCGAGGCCTCGCTGACCCCGGAGTTTCGGGCGAGTCGGGCGTCGATCGAGTCGCGGATCACTGAACTGCGGAGCCGGAAGGGCTCGACGCCTGTCGACAACTACGACAGGGAGCTCGAGTCCATGCTCCTGGAACTGGCGACCCTGTATCGGCAACTCCAGGGCACAGCACGCTGAGCCGGGGGAGGTCGAAGTGGGCCTCACGCAGAGACGCGAAAGGGGGGGGATTGGGGGAGGACGGACCAGAAACGTGGTCCCGCCTCCCAGCCTAGCCCGTGTATCCGTCTCAGGTAGACCCACGCCTCGCGATGTAGGCGCTCCGCGCCCAGTGATGCAGGGCACTCCATCACCCACCTCTGGACGGCCTCCACAACTCCGCACCTCCGCGTGAGTCCCCGCTCTTGCTGACGACCGCAACGGCTCCGCATGCTGAGCCTCCGGTGGCGGCCAAGTTCACATTCCAATGCACGAGCGATGACGGGCGACGTCCACTGCCCCACACGATCCTGTTCGGCCTGGGACTCAACGAGACGGCCCGCCACATCGTGCTTAAGTTCGTGGCGTGGGTCCTGTTCCACCGCGAGCGGCTCATGGTGGAGACGAGTGTCCAGAACGACTCCATCCCATTCGTCCCCGATCTCTGTCAGCTCGGCTATGACATGCGGCCAGCGCTGTGGGTCGAGTGCGGGGATTGCAGCGTGGCCAAGCTGCACAAGCTCGGTGCCAAGTGCCCGGAGTCCGAGATCTGGGTCGTCAAAGACTCTTTGGCCGAGGCGCAGTCCCTGATGCGTTCGATGGCCCGCGAGGAGCTCCGGACCGATCGCTACGATCTCCTGGCACTGGATCCGGAAATTGTTACCGAACTGATCGGCCTGATCCGGGAGCGGAATGAGTTCCACCTCCACCGGGCGGATCCCGAGGACAAGCGGCTCCAATTCGAGTTCAACGGGCTCTGGTTCGACACCACGTACGAGACGTTGCGCTTCTGAACTTCGAACCGAGGTTCGGCGGGTGGTGAAAGTCCACCTTGAACCCACCGTCGTAGCGAAGGGTGACTCCCCGACAGATTTGGTGGAGTCCGACGCGATCCCTCGGGCTCATCCTCTCCACGTTCCGACATTCCCATGAACGACACTGAGACCGCATTCCAACGCCACGGCCATGTCCCTTCCTCGCACCCCGAGGCCCGGGCGTGGCTCATGGAGATGGCCGACCTCACCCAGCCGGACCGAATCTTCTGGTGCGATGGATCCGAGGCCGAAAAGGAGGCCCTCTACGCGGAGGCGGTCCGACAGGGGGTCCTGATCCGGCTCAACCAGGAGAAACTCCCCGGCTGCTACTACCATCGGTCGCACCCGAGCGATGTCGCCCGGGTCGAACAGTGCACCTACATCTGCTCGGAGACCGAGGTCGAGGCCGGTCCCACCAACAACTGGGCCGAGCCGAAGGCCATGCGGTCCCGGCTCCTCGGGATGGCCAAGGACTCCATGAAGGGCCGCACGATGTACGTCGTGCCCTACCTCATGGGGCCCCACGGATCCCCGCTCGCCAAGGTCGGGATCGAGCTGACCGACTCCGTCTATGTGGTGCTCAACATGCGGATCATGGCCCGGATGGGACAGATCGCCTGGAACCACCTCGGAATGGGCACCGAATTCAACCGGGGTCTCCACTGCCTGCTGGACCTCGACCCGGCCCGGCGCCTCATCTGCCATTTCCCGGAGCGCAATGAGATCATCTCGGTCGGCTCCGGCTACGGCGGAAACGCCCTGCTCGGAAAGAAGTGCCTCGCACTCCGCATCGCCTCGGCCCTCGGCCGGAAGGAGGGCTGGATGGCGGAACACATGCTCATCATGGGCGTGGAATCCCCGACCGGGGAGAAGTCCTTCGTGGCCGCCGCGTTTCCCAGCCAGTGCGGCAAGACGAACTTCGCCATGCTCGTCCCGCCCGAGGAGTTCAAGGGGTGGAAGGTCTGGACGGTCGGCGACGACATTGCCTGGATGAAGCCCGGTCCCGACGGCCGCCTCTGGGCCATCAACCCGGAGGCCGGCTTCTTCGGCGTCGCCCCCGGGACGAATGCGAAGACCAATCCGAACGCGATGCGGACCATCCAGCGGGACACGATCTACACCAACGTGGCCCTCAAGCCCGATGGAACGGTCTGGTGGGAGGGGCATGACGACCCGCCGCCCGCCGAGTGCCTCGACTGGCAGGGACGTCCCTGGACCCCGGACTCCAAGGAGAAGGCCGCGCACCCAAACTCCCGATTCACCGCACCGATGGTGAACTGTCCCAACCTGGCCCCCGAGGCCCACGACCCCGCCGGGGTGCCGATCGATGCCATCATCTTCGGGGGCCGACGCCCGAACACGGTCCCCCTCGTCTTCCAGGCCTTCAACTGGAGCCACGGCGTCTTCCTCGGCGCCACCATGGGCAGCGAGACCACGGCCGCTGCGAGCGGCGCGGTCGGACAGGTCCGACGCGACCCCATGGCGATGCTCCCCTTCTGCGGCTACAACATGGGGCGCTACTTCCGCCACTGGCTCGACATGCGGAAGTCCATCAAGTATCCGCCCCGCATCTTCCATGTGAACTGGTTCCGCAAGGACGGCGATGGACGGTTCCTGTGGCCCGGCTATGGCCAGAACATGCGGGTCCTGCAATGGGTCGTCGGACGCTGTCGGGGTCGGGCTGGAGCCCATGAGACGCCTCTGGGCTGGGTTCCCCGTTTCGAGGATTTCAACACCGAGGGGCTGGCCGGATTCACCCGGGAGACCTTCGAGAAGCTGCAGGCCATGAATGCCGACGAGTGGAAGCGGGAGATCCTGCAGCAGGACGAGCTGTTCATGAACCTGTACCAGTTCCTGCCCAAGGACCTGATCTTCCAGCGTGAACTGCTCGTGGCCCGTCTCTGAGGGGGGATTCGGCCCACCACCCCGGCCCGAACCTGCTCTGCCTCTATCCTCGCTCTCTTCGTCCGTATTGAAGGAGCGGAGCTCCTCGTCGAGTCTCCGGGTCATGCGAACGCTGCCCCGAGTGACGATTCTCACCGTTCTGATCGGGGCCTTGGTCCAAGGTTCTTGGGCCCAGACCTCGGATCAGAACTGGGCTGCCTTCCGGGCGGCGGCGGATCTGACACGACAGTCCTTCCATTGGGACTCCCTGGGCGGCGATCCAGCCTCTCCCCAGACGGCCACCACTGCGCGCACTCCCCTCGATTCTGCCCCCGGTCTCACCACCCTGGGTTGGGAGTCCACCCGACCTGATCTGTACCAGGTCCGGACCATCGACTCCGTGAACTACCAGTGCGTCCGGGTCGCCACCCTCACGAAACCCCACAACCTCTGGGACCAGCCCTCCGGAACCACGGCCACCCTCACCTATCAGGTCAATGACACACCCCACCTGATCCAGACCTGGGTCACCGCCGGGAACGATCTGAAGTCCTACCTGCAGCAATACTACTTCCCGTCGGGCGAGATCCCCGGATCGGACTCCGTGGCGCTCCGCCTGCAGCAGGCCCTCGGCATGCCCCCGGTCGATGCCTCCAGCCATGGGATCGCCTATTTCTGGGTTCCCATCCAGCAGGTGGCACGACCGGCCTATTCCGGGGATCCAACGACACCCATGCCGGGGCTGTCCGCCTACCCGGATGGCAGTTACCGGGCCACCTCAACCGGGGCTCCACTTGGCTTCAACTACGTCAAGCCGGTCGACGACACGGCGACCCTTCCCTCCCTGCAGGACTACATCGCGTGGAACCAGGCGACGACGACCTATCCGTGGACGGCGATGGGCTACACCTTCAACTGGAATGCCCTCCAGGATGGCTCACCGCTCGTCGGGAACGATGCCCTGCGGGTGTCCAGTCCCATCGGGGTCACGGAATTCATCGTGAGCGGCGGGGCCACGGTGGTCCTGGACTCGTGGGTCCCCTACTCCCAGTTCGGTTCGTGGGTCGTCCCGGAGCCCGGCTCCTGGCTTCTGGCGATGGCCGGGGGGATCCTACTGGGGGTCTGCTGGATCAGTGCATCTCCACGGCACAGGTCCCGAGCCCGCCCCGGTAGTAGTTGAACTGGACGTTCGGGTGCCCCCCCAGCAGGGACATCGGGACGGCGCTGTCCTGGATCCGCTGGGAGATCATGAGCGCTGTCAGACGCTGTCCCAGCGGGTTGTCATGCGTTCCGGCATGCCAGATCGAGACCTTGTCGGCCTTCCACGTCTCGACAGGGCCGACCGTGATGGCCTGGGTCGGCACCATCGTGATGGTCCCGCCGCCGCTGGTGCGGGCGTTCTGGGCCAGGGTCAGCGGATGAAGGTCCACCACACGGGTAGCCAGCTTCCGGTACTCCGCAGGCGGCGGGGGCTCGTGCTTCCAGCGGCCGCGACGCGGCAGCGGATCATTGAAGGCCCAATGCTTGATGTCCCCCTGCCCCCCTTGCATGACCGCGCAGCGCACCCCGGCGGACCAGGACTCGCGATAGGGCCGGGTGTCCCCCTTTGGAAAATGCAGGTTCGACTCCGGCATCCGGAGCCGACGCTCGATGCGGTTGAAGCACAGCTCCCGGTCGGCCCGCTCGAAGCTCAGCGGATGCGTGACCGGCACCTCGCGTCCCGTCGCGGTATCGAACCACTCGTCCATGCCCCAGAAATGGGCCGAGCCCAGGGAGAGTCCGAGGGAATTCACGAGCCTCGCCACCAGGGGAAGCTGCTCGGTCGGGCCGATCGGACCACAGACCCCGACCGGGTTGTCGGGCGTGCTCTCGCGCCAGGCCGTGATGTATTCGAGCGCCTCGGCGAGATAGAAGTCCTCGAGGGTGTCATACAGGACGACCTTGAACCCGGGCCTCGACAACCGGGCCAGCTTCTCCGGCGTCAGCCGGGCGGCGTCGGCAATGAGCGAGGCGTCGAGCGTGGTGTAGTCCCACCAATCGGGGGCGATGGCGCTGAGAGGGCGTGTCATGGGCGCGGGGAGCGGAGTTCTAGGAGAAGAGAGCGTCGGAGAGCGGATCGGTGTCGTGGGCGCTGAAGCCGAGGTGCAGATGGCGTCTCCAGCCCTCGGCATGCTCGAAGCGGCCGGAGAGCCGCCCCACCCGGAGGGACATCTCGTCCATCGCCGCCAGGTAGCTGTCCATGCCCTGGGTCGCATCCAGCCAGTCCTTCTGGCTGCGGTGACACCCCAGGGCCGACCGCTTCCGCGTGTGCACCTCGGTGGTGTCGACGCAGAGTTCGGGAGCGATGGGTTCCCGGAGCGGTCCGACCAATCCATGGGGCATCGCGTGGTAGATCGTCACGTCGTGCTCCACATGGGGATGTCCCGGTTCGGTCCAGAAGTTCGGCATGCCCTTCGCAAAGGTCGCCGTGACGGCCAGCCGACAGGTCGTGCTGTGGTCCTCCATGTAGTCCACCGGGGAATGGGTCAGCACGATCCGGGGTCGGACCTCCCGGACAACGGCGGCCGTCTTCCGGAGGTTCGGGACCGTGTAGAGGATCTCGAGGTCGTCGCAGAATGGCGGATGCCAGGCGGCGCCAAGCACCTTCGCCGCCTCGCGGGCCTCGGCTTCGCGGACCCGACGGGTCTCGGCGGCCGACAGTGTCATGCTGCCGAGGTTGCCCGACGACAGGTTCAGATAGTGCAGGTCCCACCCCACCTGCCCCAGCCGCAGCAGGGTTCCAGCAAAGAAGAACTCGATGTCATCGGGATGGGCAGCGATGGCGAGGGCCGAGGGCATGGATTCGGGGCGGGCGGTTCGGGATTGGGTTCCGGTCGTGGCATCCCATGACCGGAACCCTTCTCCAGGTTGGGCTCAGGCGAGCTTCACGGCCTTGCCGGTGGCGGCGGACTTGTCGGCCGCGAACAGCACCTCGTGGGTCCTGAGGGCGTCCTTGAAGCTCGTCAGTGGCATCTCGCGTCCGCCGGCGAGGGCGTCGAAGAACGCCGTGAACTGGGTCTGGTACGGATGGTCGCTCACGTCGCCCGAGTCCAGCATCTTCATGGAGAGCTCGCTCCACTTGTGCTTGTTGGTGTGCAGCCGGTTCGAGTGGAACTTCTGGTCGAGCAGGCTGCCCTCGCTGCCAACCAGGTGGGTGTGGAAGTAGTAGGGCTGGAGGCAGTCGACGATGGCGGCGCACTTGCCGATCTTGCCGCTCTTGAACTTGAGGATCGTCACGCTGCTCGTGGTGTACTCGTAGGGCTTGAAGATCGGGCTCTTCGACTTGGTGTCGTAGCTGGTGACCTCCGCGACGTCGTTGCCCATGCAGAGCAGCAGGGCGTCAAGCGCGTGGCAGCCGGCCGTGAGCAGGGAGCTCCCACCGGCGTCCTTGCGGACATTCCAGCGGAACTGGCCATACCAGGGCCCGATCCCGTGGTAGTAGTCGATCTCCCCGTAGTGGAGATCCCCGAGGAGTCCCTCGTCGATGACGGCCTTGGTCACGAGGAACTGGCTCGACCAGCGGCATTCAAAGCAGACACAGGACGTCACCTTTGCGTCGCGGATGGCCTTGTCCATGGCGAGGCAGTCCTTCCAGGACATGGCGAGGGGCTTTTCGACAATGATGTGCTTGCCGGCACGGGCGGCGGCGATGACGTGCTTGGCGTGGTCCTGCGGATAGCTGCAGACGCTGACGGCATCGATCGAGGGATCCGCGAGCATCGCGGCGAGATCGTTGTAGGCCTTGACCGGATGTCCGTACTGGGCCGAGAGGGCGGCCTCGTCGAGGGGCCGGGAGGAATAGATGGCGGTGACCCGGGCCTTGCCGGTGGCGTTGATGGCGGGAATGTGCGCGGTGGCAACCCAGCCATGTCCGATGACGCCGACGTTGTAGGTTTTCATGAGGTGGAACGAATCGGCTGGAAGGGTGTGCCGGGAAGGACTCGAAGGCCATCCGTTTCATCGTGGAGGCACACCTCGGCCCGCGCCCGAGCGGGCTGGTCCAGAGTCCTGATTTTCCGTTTCCCGAGAGCCGGACCGGACACCAGACTTGGCCCGTGAACTGGGTGAGCGTCTCAAATGTACTGAATCCCGCCATGGCGCTCCTGATCCGATCGCGCCTCGAGGCCGCGGGCTTCCTGGTCTCCATCCGCGGACTGGATGCCGCCCTCGCCACGGAGGGCTACTCGCTCGCGACAGGTGGCGTCCGGATCGAGGTTCCCCAGGATCAGGCCGAGGAGGCCAAGGCGTTCCTGGCGGCGGAGCCGTCCGACATGGACACCGAGGGACCCGAATGAGCCGCAGGATTTCCTGGAGCCGTCTGGAGCGGTCCCTCGATCCGGGTGAGCTGGAC
>SYEM01000223.1 GCA_005801385.1 Verrucomicrobiales bacterium
CGGCCATCTCGCTCACCAGGATGATGCCTGTGGCGGGGGATCGCACGATGGCGGCGAACAGTGCTGCCATTCCGATGAAGGAAAGCGTCGTGGGCGCAAGCGGTAGGGATGGCAGGAGCTGTAGTGCGATGTTCCCGACGAGGCCACCGATCAGGGCTCCGAGAGCCAGGATGGGGGCAAAGAGGCCGCCGGGCGTCCGGGCGGCATAGCTGAGTCCACCAAGGAGAAACCGGAGCACCGCAAGGCCTGCCAGGGTGGTGAGGCTGGCTGGGGCGAGGACGAGTCTTCGGGCCACGGATTCCCCGCCTCCTACGGCCTCGGGCACCACGCACCCCAGGGCGGCAATGCCCAGGCCCATCCCGCCAGCAACGCCCCAGACCGGGATCCGACGGAGACCCGCCACGAGGTTGAGCCAGCCGAGGAGCAGGCGGTTGTAGCCCCAACCCGTGAGGCCGCAGGCAAGGCCGACTCCGAGGGCGAGTCCGAGCTGCGGCAAGCCGACATCAGGGCCTTGGGGGACATCGAAGATCCGTGTGGGCCGATGCAGCACGTGGCTGACAGCGACAGCGGTGACCGACGTGGTCAGGGTGGAGGCGGTCGTCCGGAGATCGAACCGTCGGACCAATTCCTCGAGGATGAACACCGCACCGGCAATGGGGGCGTCAAAGGCGGTGGCCAGCCCCGCCGCCGCTCCGGAGGCCAGCAGCATCCGGACCGCTGAGGCATCGAGTCCCAGACTCCGTCCCAGCCAGCCTCCGATGCAGGCCCCCATCTGGACGCTCGGACCTTCGCGACCGAGAAGGAGTCCGGATCCAATGGCGAGGATGCCGCCGAAAAACTTCACCGGGATGAGCATCAGGGAGGGTGGGGGAAGAGTGCCTTCGAGTTCGGCCTCCACCTGGGGGATGCCACTGCCGCTGGCGTGGGGCGAGAGACGCTGGACCGCCCAGGCGGCGACCCCGACCGCAACCCCAGCGCCGAGAACGAGGATGATCATGCCGGCCGGGAAGCCCTCGTGTCGCCACTGGGCGAGTGCGACCCGTCGCAGTTCGGCCTGCTCAAGGGCTGCCCGGAACAGGGAGACGAGGACACCGGTGGCTCCACCGACCAAGGCCGACGCGAAGACGAGACGCAGGAATCCGTCGCGGGCGTTCGGAGGAGGGGACACAGCCATGGGGATCGGGAACCAAGACCGACCGGGGACTGTCCCGGCCGGCTCGGAAACTCCACCACAGAACGAGGGAACGGCGCAGGCAAAACCTCCGTCGAGGCAAGGGATCTCGAGTCGAGTCGTCTAGCGTAACGACGGCAGGAACAGCTCCCGCATGCGACGGAGCAGCGCCTGGGTCCGGCTTTCCGCCGCCTCAGGCGCGCCCAGGGCCTGGCTGGCGGCGATGCGCTCAACGGTCATCCGCTCCCGGGAGGTCACCGTCTGCTCCAACAGGGTGAGGAGCGCCGGCTCCCGCTCGATCAGGAGGGTCAGGGAGTTCCGGGTGATCTCCAGGACTAGGCATTCGGTGACAGCATGTACCGAGGCACTCCGGGGTTCGCCGGTCAGCAGTGACCGTTCGCCCACAACCTGTCCCGCCTGAAGTGTGGCGAGCTCGATCGGAGCCACGTCCCCGGTCGGGGCCGACATCACCCGGACGCACCCCTCTGCGATGAGGAACATCGAGTCCCCTGGGTCTCCAGCCCGGACGAGGACCTGTCTGGGACGGATCAACCTCAGGGCGGTCTCGGTGGCCAGCCACCGCAGGCTGGTTTCCGGGAACCGCTCAAACAGGTCGACCCTACGGAGGAAGGCAACACGATCCTCGACCGAGTGGACCCCGGAGGCGTCCCGGGGCAGCCGACCCAGGAAGACGGTCTCTCGGGGCTGGGCCAGTGACAGGCCCGCCTTGGCCAGCTGCTGCAGGATGCAGACCCAGACCACATGGGTGGCGTTGTCGGACGAGAGTTTCGCTGGATCGAGCCAGAACCGGACCCGGTACAGGACCCCCATCTCGTCGGCCGACCACACCAGGACATCCGGGTCGGGGAAGCGCTGCGGGCCGTCCGGAAGCCCGGTCGCCTCGAGGGCCGCCGAACGGAGGATGCGCAGGGCGCGATCGGTGGGCACATCGGCGTCCAAGCGGACCTCGAGGTGGAAACGGCTCTCGGGGCGGGGCAGTGCGTAGTTGGTGACCGCACTCGTCGCCAACTCGCTGTTGGGAACAATGACGATGAAGCCGTCCCGGGTGCGGATCCGCAGTGTCCGCCACTGGATTTCCTCGATCCATCCCTGGATTGGTTCCCCTCGCACGGTCGCGATCGAGACGTAGTCCCCGATGCTGTAGGCATGTTCGAGGTTGATTCCGAGGCCCGCGAAGAAGTCGAGGATGATGGGCCGCAGGGCCAGGCCGAGGACAACGCCGATCGCGCCGGAAGCCGCCCAGAACCCCGTCATGGATTGGTCGAAGACGCTGACGAGCACACCCAGTCCAGAGCCTGTCAGGAACAGGACACCGAGCAGGTCGTGGAAGATCCTTGGAAGCGGTCTCCCGAGGGTCCGGGTCACCACCCGTTCAAGCACCACAAGGGACAACCAGCGATGCAGGGCAAGGGCGCCAGAGAGCCATAGCGCGGACTCGAGAACATATGGAACCCACCGTGGGGAGTCCGAGCGGCTGACGCGTGGGTTGGCGTCGAAGAGGTCGGGGCGCAGCAGTCCGAAGCCGACGACCATGAGGAAGAAGGTCGTGGGCAGGCCCAACCGGCGGATCAGGGTGGAGGATTGGATCGGCGAGGACATCCAGGCGGCGGAGGGTATGGATCAGGATCCTCGCCAGTTCAAGTTACGGAACGGTGCCAGCCCGCGAGTGGTGCCGTCGTCCCGCCTCAAGGCATACATTCGTCCACGTTCCTCTCCGTCAATTTTGTTGAATCCGTGTTCGATGTGCCCGCCAATGAGTGACAGATAGTGACTCGACCGTGAAACCGACCGACCTGCGGGGCATCCTCCGATACATTCCCCGGTTCCGAGAGAAAGTCTTCGTCGTGGCCCTGGATGGAGCCGTGGTGACCGACGACAACTTCCCGAACCTCCTCCTCGACCTCGCGGTCCTCCGCTCGCTGAACATCCGGATCGTGCTGGTGCATGGCGCCGCCGCCCAGATCCAGTCTCTCGGCAAGGAGCGCGGCATCACCCCGTCGAACATCGACGGTACGGGCATCACCGATGCCGACACCCTCGGACTCGCCCTGACGGCGGCGAATCGGCTGACCCATGAAATCCTCGAGGGTCTCGCCACCAACGATCTCCGGGCGGTCTCCACCAACGCGATCACGGCCCATCCAATGGGCATCATCGACGGGGTGGACCACCAGTTCACCGGCAAGATCGAGCGGGTAGACGTGGACTTCCTGCAGGCCCTGCTGGGTCAGGGCATCCTGCCGGTCCTGCCGCCGCTGGGATTCGACGGCGACGGGAAGACCTACCGGGTGAATTCCGACGCCGTCGCCGTGGCGATCGCCGACCAGCTGAAGGCGGCGAAACTCATCTTTCTGACAGCCCGCGAGGGATTGACCTGCCAGGGCCGGCTGCTGAGACAGGTGCCTGTCGCGGAACTCCGGCAGGTCCTTGCCCAGAGCGTCTCCGACCTGCAGCCCGAGCTTGTCTCCAAGGCCCGCCATGCCATCGCCGCCTGCGAGGCCGGGGTCTCACGGGTCCACATCCTCAACGGCACGGTCGACGAAGGACTGCTCGCGGAGGTGTTCTCCAACGAGGGCATCGGGACGTTGATCTACGCCAATGAATACCAGCAGATCCGGCGGGCCCTGAAGAAGGACATCCGGAGCCTGCTGCGGCTGACCAAGAACTCGGTCGACTCGAAGGAGCTCGTCAAGCGGACCCGTGCCGACATCGAGCGGCGGATTGGCGACTACTACCTGTTCGAGATCGACAAGAACCCGGTCGCCTGTGTGGCGCTGCACGTGTACCCGGAGGACAACACCGGTGAGCTGGCGTTCGTCTTCGTGAGCCCGGCACACGAGAACCAAGGGATCGGCCGCAAGCTGGTGCAGTTCGCGGAGAACCGCGCGCGGGAGCTGCAGCTGGCCCGGCTCGTGACGCTGTCGACCCAGGCATTCACCTGGTTCCAGAGCAAGGCCGGCTTCCAGGAGGGCTCCCCCTCGGATCTGCCCCCGGACCGTCGTGAGAAGTACGACGCCAGCGGCCGCCACTCCAAGGTCCTCGTGAAGACCCTGACACCGGCGTGAGGGGGAAGGGGAAGGCGACGGACACGTCGAGACGGAGCAGATTGGTCCAGTTGCTGGGGCTGCTCGCCGTGGTGGGCATCGGCCTCGGGTGGCGCTCTGGACACCTTCCGCTCCCGGGTTTCCTGACGAAGTATGGCGGGGACGCCTTGTGGGCCTGGATGGTTTTTCTCGGTCTCACCCTGTTCTTCCCGCGGAGCCGGACGCTTCCGCTCGCCGCGGCGGCGCTGGGGGTGGCCTGGACCGTCGAGATGCTCCAACTCCACCACGGGGCCTGGATCGAGACGGTTCGGTCGACCCGACTGGGTCGGCTGGCGCTAGGCACCACCTTCAACCCACCGGACCTCATCGCCTATGTGGCAGGAATTGTACTCGGGGCCTGGGTAGATCGGCGGGTGCTGCGTGGCCGGGGCCGCTCGTCCTCGGAGTGCTCCTGAATCCGTCTCCCCTCCAACACGGAAAACCCCCGATGCCTGGGGGGGCATCGGGGGTTGCAGGGCCTCCATGCAGGTGCTCAGGCGGTGAGCTTGCGGTAGCGCTCCTCAACGTAGGGCCAGTTGATGCAGTTGATCAGGGCGCCGACGTACTCGTTCCGGCGGTTCTGGTACTTGAGGTAGTAGGCATGCTCCCAGAGGTCGAAGCCCACGAGCGGCTTGTTACCCTTGGAGAGCGGGGTGTCCTGGTTCGGGGTCGTCTCGAGGACAAGGTCCTTGTTCTTGTCGACGCTGATCCAGATCCATCCGCTGCCAAAGACACCGAGGGCCTTGGCGAGGAACTCCTGCTTGCCGGACTCCTCATCGCCGAACAGCTGGCCGAGCGCCTCGCGGAGTGGTCCTTCCTCCATGCCCGCGTCCTTCTTGAGGCACTTCCAGAACAGGGTGTGGTTGTAGTCGCCCCCGGCATTGTTGCGCACCGCGGTGCGGACCTTCTCGGGCACCTTGTCGAGATTCGTGACGAGTTCCTCGACGCTCATCTTCTGAAGCTCGGGGTAGTCGGCCACGGCCTTGTTGAGGTTGTTGACGTAGGCGGCGTGATGCTTGGTGTAGTGGATCTCCATCGTCCGGGCATCGATGTATGGCTCGAGGGCGTCGAACGCATAGCCCAAGGGGGCGAGCTTGAACGGTCCCGAGGGTGCTGCGGCCTGGGCGAGTGCCCGGGTGACTCGGGTGCTGATGAAGAACGAACCGCCGAGGAACAGGGTGCCCTTCAGCGCTTGGCGACGGGTGAGTGAGTTCATGGTCAATCTGGGATAGTGGCTGCCGGAGTGTTGGTTCACATCCGGGAGGGTGCAAGGGCGGACCTGGCGGATCCTGCCCACTTGGCAGTTTGGCCGGCGGCCAGACCGGGCTACTGTCGCCCTCAGTCCAAGGACATGGATTCCTCGACCGAACCCTCCCGCGCCCCGTGGTGGCGCATCGTCGCTGTCGGACGCAACCCGCGCGTCACGGCCATCCGTCTCCTTGTCACAGTCCTGCTGACCGTTCTCAGCTTCCGGTATGCCATCGTCCCGGTCCGCGTCACCGGCATCAGCATGAGTCCCGCCTACAAGGACGGCGAACGCCGCTGGGTCAGTCCGCTGCTGGCCCGTCTCCAAGGGATCCATCGAGGGGACGTCGTCTCAATCCAGACCACCGGACGCCAGGTGATGTACCTCAAGCGGGTCATTGGACTCCCGGGCGAACGGGTCCAGATCCGGAAAGGAGACATCCTCGTGAACGGAGACCGCTTGGAGGAGCCCTACATCCTCAATCGGTCGCCTGGCTGGAACTGGCCCACCAACGGGACAGAACGGCTGTTGGGTCCCGACGAGTTCCTCGTGGTCGGCGACAACCGGGCGATGCCCATGGACAGCCATTACTTCGGGATCGCCGACCGGCACCGAATCCTCGGAAAGGTTTTCCAATGAAGGCCACTCATTGGGCGCTTGCCGGGACGCTTCTGCTCGGTCTGGGCTTCTGGAAACGCGAGGCCCTGTTCCCCAGTGAGGCGACCCGAGTCCGGAATGCGCTCGTTCAGCTGGCCAGCGACGCCTCATTCGGCCCGTCGGAGGGCAACATTGGCGCCGTCCGCCGGGTCAGCGCAGTGGCAGACCGCTTTGCATCCGACGCCTCCATCGAGGTCGACATCCTCGGTTCCGGCAATTTTCAGCTCTCTGGTCGTGACGAGGTCCAGCAGCGCCTGATGGCGGCCCTGCGGTTCATCCGGAAGCTCGTTCTCCAGTTCCATGACATCATGGTCGACCTTGGCGCCGACGGGACGACCGCTTCGGTGCACCTGACCGCCACCGCCGATGCCGTGGGGGAGGGGCGGTATCAGGGGGGATTCGACGCCCTGGAGTTTGAGCTGGCACTGAGGAAGGTCGAGGGCCGCTGGCAGATCGAGCGGCTCAGGACCATCCCGACCCTCAAACAATAGTGGAGCCCCGAGTGTCTCAGGCAGGATGTTGGGTGAGACTGGCGATCCGCTGGTTGCCGACGAGTCGCATCCAGGCCACCGCTCCTGTTACGAAGGCGAGGAGGGCGCAGAGCCCATAGGGCAGTCCAGGATTCCGGTCGAAGAAGGCCCCGGCAAAGATGGGACCGAGAATGCGGGCAAGACTTCCGACACTCTGTGCGATGCCGATCGTCGCTCCCTGTTCGGACGGCACAGTGAGCACCGAGATCAGACCGAACAGAGGCGGCCGGGTGAGTCCCGAACCCACGGCAATCAGCCCCACGAACAGGAGGACCAGCCACCAGGGACCTCCCGGCGATCCTGTCAGGCTCGACCAGGAAAGTGGTCCCTGGCCGCGGATCCATGGCATCGGGGCCAGGCCCACGGCAAAGATCATCAGGCTCAGGGCGATCAGCCTGGGTTCCCCAAGCCGCTTGACCAGCCGCCCTATCGGGCCGCCCTGGATGAAAGCCCCGATGATTCCGGCGAAGGAGAACAGGATGGCGTTGGTGCTGCTGGCAGCGGCGTCGTCCAGATCGAAGTTCCGGGCGACGAGTAGGCCCAAGGTGGTCTCGAAGCAGGTGAACCCGAACGTCGCGAGGAAGAAGACCGCGACAAGGAAACCAATATCCGGCTGGGTCAGAATCCGCCGTCCATGCTGCCAGCGGCTCCGGGAGGGCGGGGGAGCCCCGTTCGGTTTCCAGCTCTCGGGGAGACGGAAGTACGTGAGCCCCAGGTTCACCAGACACAGCATGGCCGCCAAGGTGCCCGGTCCCACCTTGCCCAGGAGACGTTGTCCCACGATCGCAATCACCGGTCCGATGATGAAGCCAAGGCCGAAGGCCATGCCGATCAGCCCCATCCGCTTGGAGCGCGATTCCGGGGGGGTGATGTCGGCGATGTAGGCCTGTGCGACGGTCAGGTTCGCCCCGCAGATCCCGGCGGAGATCCGGGAGGCAAGGATGAGTCCGAGCGCCAGGTTGCCCTCCAACGTCGAAGCCACGGCGAAGATGGAATAGCTGACCACGTTGCCAAAGATGCTCAGCAGCAGGACCGGACGCCGACCGACACGGTCGGACCACGCCCCCCAGATCGGTCCGAAGAGGAACTGGGTTGCCGAATAGCTTGCCATCAACCCGCCCACCATGAGTCCGGAAGCACCGAAGCTCTGGGCGTAGGTGGGGAGCAGGGGCAGGACGATGCCGAAGCCGATGAGATCCACGAACACCGTGAGGAAGAGGGCGGCGAGGGTGGGGGCCTTCATGCGTGGCTGGAGAGGCTGCGAGACCTCACCGCCCGGCGGCAATCGGAATGAGCGACGGGATCGTTCTGGGCACAGGACCCATTTACCCCTTCCCACCGGGAGTCCCGACAGTATCTTCTCGCTGTATTGTTGCGCCGCGTCGGGGCTTTGCCTTCGTCGCGGCCTTCGCATCCATGGACGCCGCACAC
>SYEM01000224.1 GCA_005801385.1 Verrucomicrobiales bacterium
CCTCTGCATCATCCGCTCCATGCGGACCGGCGTGAACAACCACGGCCAGTCGCTCCATGCCCTGACCAACGGCCGAATCACCCACGGCGCACCGGTCCTCGGCAGCTGGCTGGGCTACGGTCTGGGCAACGAGAGCCAGGACCTTCCGGCGTTCCTGACCCTGACCCACCCCTCGGGCCTCCCGCTGCTGGCGGAGCACAACTGGTCCAACGGATGGCTCCCCTCGCTGTATCAGGGCACGGTGGTCAGACCCACGGAGCCCCGTCTGCTCAACCTCGATCCCCCCGCCCACCTGCGGGGGCTGCCTCAGGAACGTCAGCTCGAGCTGCTGCGGGAGCTCAACCGGGGACATCGGGAGCGACACCCGGGCGAGCATGACCTCGACGCCCGTATCGCCCGCTACGAGCTGGCGGCCCGGATGCAGACCGCGGCCAAGGAAGCCATGGACATCCGCTCGGAGAGCCCGGCCACGCTCCGGCTCTACGGCATCGACAACGACCTGACGCGCGACTACGGCACGCGCTGCCTGATCGCCCGCCGACTCGTCGAGCGCGGCGTGCGGTTCGTTCAGATCATCAACAACGGCCAGAGCTGGGACCATCACAGCAACCTCTACAAGGCCCTGCCCGAGGTCTGTGTGCGCAGCGACCAGCCGGTCGCCGCACTGGTCCGCGACCTCAAGGGCCGCGGGCTCCTGGATTCGACCCTCGTGCATTGGGGCGGCGAGATGGGGCGTCTGCCGGTGATCCAGAACGACGGTCCGAAGGACAAGGTGGGCCGCGACCACAACACGTATGGATTCACGATGTGGCTGGCGGGCGGTGGAATCCGGGGCGGGATGACCTTCGGGGAAACAGACGAGTGGGGCCACCACGCGGTGAAGGACATCGTGTCGCACCACGACTACCACGCGACGCTGCTGCACCTGTTCGGTCTCGACCACAAGCGGCTCGTGTACCGTCGAGCCGGCCGCGAGCTGAGCCTCACCGACGGCAAGCCGGCGCGCGTGGTGCAGGAGATCCTGGCCTGAGCCTCCCACGCGGAGGAGGCAGAGGGGACTCAAGCGGAGACGCGGAGACACGAAGGAAAGACGGGGAGGAGACTTTTTTTGGAGTCGTGGCGGGACGGGCGGTCGATCTCCGAAGCACTTTGCGACGGACTGCCCATCGGTAAGCGCCGTGGTGCTCAAGAACACCGGGCGATATCGCACCCACCTCCGGCAAAGAACCCCTCCGTTGGGTTCCCATCTAAACCGGCGAGCTCTGATCCCACCGGGGGCTACGACGGAGTCCTGCACCGTGATGATCGGATCCAAGTCCCCTTGGCAGGGACCCAACGATTCGGAAATCGAGATGGGGACGAGCAAGACCTCGTCCCCACATTGAATCCTCAATGACCCACCTTTTCCAAATCCTTCTTTTCTCCTTCCCCCTCCGCGTCTCCGCGTCGCTGCGTGAGTCCCCTCCGCCCCCTCCGCCCCCTCAGCGCAAGAAGACCACGCAGACCGGACTGCCCACGGTCACCGGCTTGCCGTGCGGGGTCAGCCGACCCGTCCGACCATCCACCCGGAAAATCGAGATCGAATCCGACGACTGGTTCGCCGCCCACAGAAAGCGTCCCGAGGGATCCAGGTTGAAGTTACGGGGGGTTTTTCCGCCGGTGGGCACCCGCTCTACGAAGGTCATCCGGCCATCCTTGCCGACCGCATGGACCACGATTGAATCGTCCCCACGGTTCGATCCATAGACGAATCGACCATTCGGGTGGACACACACCTGGGCCGTCGAGTTGCCCGCCACAGGACCGCCCGGGAGGGTCGTAACGGTGTCGACCTCCGCCAACGCGCCCGTCTTCCGGTCCACGGTGAACCCGGTCAGCGTCGACAGGATCTCATTGATCACGAAGGCACGGCGGCCGTCCGGCGCGAACGCGAAATGACGGGGCCCACTGCCCGGGACGAGCGCCACGGAATCGGGCATGGCCGGCGTCAGGGTACCCGCGACAGGATCGAACCGGTGGATGTAGATCCGGTCGGTCCCGAGGTCGGCGACGTAGGCGTGGCGTCCGTCGGGCGACAGGTTGACCGAGTGGGCGTGGGGCTCCTTCTGACGCGAGGCGTTCACGCTCGATCCGCGGTGCTGGATCAGCGCCGACCGCGGCTTGAGGGAACCATCGCGATCGACGGGCAGCACAACGGTGCTGCCGCCGGTGTAGTTGGCGGCGAGGACGCAGCGGCCGGAGGCGTCGATCGTCAGGTGGCAGGGCGCGGCGCCACCGGCGGACTGCTGGTTGAGCTCGCGAAGAGAACCGTCGGCGCCTTCGATCGAGAACGCCGTAAGGTATCCTCCCGGCTGGCCCTTCCGTCCGTCGGTCTCGTTGACGGCATACAGGAAACGACCATCGGGCGACGGCACGAGGAACGACGGATTCTCGGACTTCGCGGCGAGGATCTTCCCAGTCACCTCACCCGATCGGTTGTCGAACCCGAACGCATAGATGCCCTCGCTGGACCCTCCGGTGTAGGTGCCCACGAACACCCTCAGCGTCTCCGCCCTGACGTTCATGAGACACAGAAGGCCTACAACGAGGACACGACGGCAATTCCAAACAGGGATCATGGCCGGGAGGCTATCCCCGTCCGGTCCGGGTTGCGACCGGGAAAGTCCGGTCCGGCCCGCGGGCCGATGGGGTTCAGACGAGGATCCGTTTCCGATCCGGGTCATGCCACGGCTTCAGGGAGACCCGGGCCGGGAGGTCCCGGCCATTCACCCGGATGTGGTAGGTACCGGAGAGGACGTGGTCGGCCGTGACGGGTGCGGGGCCCTTGACGTACCCCAGCGCCACGCCGGCACCGACCGTGTGGCCGTAGCTGCCGCTGGTCGTGTAGCCCACCGTGACCCCGTTGCGGAGGATGGGCTCGCTGCCCCAGAGCACGGGCTCAGGATCCTCGAGGGCGAACTGGGCAAGCCGCTTGCCGACCCCCTGCTCCCGCTGACGCAGAAGCGCTTCGCGTCCGAGGAACCCACCGGCCTTGTCCCAGGCGACGGCGAATCCGAGTCCCGCCTCGATAGGGGTCTCGTCCGGGGACAGCTCCGCGCCGAACGCACGGAACCCCTTCTCCAGTCGGAGCGAATTGATGGCGTAGTGGCCCGCCTGGGTGAGGCCCAGATCGGCACCCGCGGCACAGAGCGCATCGAAGGCCGTGGCCATCTGGTCGACCGGGACATGCAGCTCCCAGCCCAGCTCCCCGACGTACGTGATCCGGACCGCGCGGGCGGTCGCCAGCCCGACGGCAATCGAGTGCATCGTGCCGAACGGAAACGCCGGGGAGGACAGGTCCGCTTCGGTGACCCTCGACAGGAGTTCGCGCGATCGGGGTCCCATGACGCCGAGGACACCCCAGCCCGAGGTCACGTCGAGCACCTCCACACGGTCGGCCGGTTGGAGGTGGCGTCGGATCCAGTCGAGATCCCGTCGGGGCTGGGTCGTTCCGGTGATCAGGTAGAACTCCTCGCGACCCACGCGGACCACGGTCAGGTCGCTCTCGAATCCGCCGCGCTCGTTGAGCATCGCCGTGTAGACCACCCGACCCGGGGCGACACCGACGTCGTTGGCGCACAGGCGCTGGAGGACGGCCTCCGCATCCGGTCCTCGGACCACCAGCTTACCGAAGCCAGACTGGTCGAACAGGGCGACGGACTCCCGGGCAGCCCGATGCTCGGCGGCGTGGTTCGGGAACCAGTTCTGGCGGCCGAAGCTGTAGTCCATCACCGGGGTCCGGGCACCCTCCGGACGCGTGAACCAGTTGGGACGTTCCCATCCCCCCTTCACCCCGAAGCTGGCCCCGAGCGCCGCGAGACGGTCATGGAGCGGACTCATCCGGACATTCCGGGCCGTCTCGGGTTCGCGGTTGGGCCAGGCCATCTGGTAATGCAGTCCGAGCACCTCGACCACGCGGGACCGCAGATAGGCCCGGTTGTTGGCCCAGGGACCGAACCGCCGGACATCCACGCTCCAGAGGTCGAGCGAGGGCTGTCCTTCGAGGATCCATTCGGCGAGGTACTTGCCCGCACCGCCGGCGCTGGCGATGCCCACGGAATTGAAACCGCAGGCGACGAAGAGCGACCGCAGCTCGGGCGTCTCGCCCATCAGGAAGTTGTTGTCGGGCGTGAAGCTCTCCGGGCCGTTCACGAATTTCTCGAAACCGCTGGCCTGCAGCGCCGGGATACGATGCGTTCCGTGGGCCAGCGGCACCGAGAACTTCTCCCAGTCCGCCTCCAGCAGCTGGAACGAGAAGCGGTCGGGGACCCGATCCACCATCCAGGGCTTCGACTCCGCCTGGAACGCCCCGAGCATCACCCGGTTGCCCTCACCTCGGAAATACAGGCACCGGTCAGGGTCGCGTCCCACCGGTAGCTCATCGAACGCCCCCTCGATGGGGTTGCTGACCAGGTAGTGGTGCTCGACCGGGTGCAGCGGGAGGCTGACCCCGCAGCGGAGTCCGATCTGACGCGCCCACATGCCTCCAGTGAGCACGACGATGTCGGCCTGGAGGACCCGTTCCTCGACGGAGCCATCCGGATGGGTGAGCGCCACGCGCACCCCGGTCGCCCGGCCGTCCTTGTGGAGGATGTCGACCACGCGGGCGTTCTCGACCACGCGGGCGCCCCGCATCGAGGCCCCCTTGGTCAGTGCGAGAGTGACCTCCTTCGGGATCACCTTGCCGTCGTGCGGCAGCCACGCCGACCCCAGGACATCATCGACCCGCAGGAGCGGCCACCGTTCCCGGGTCTCCCGGGCGTCGACCAGATGAGACTCGACCCCGAAGTACTCCGCCATCGCACAGGTGCGCTGGAGCTGGGTCAGCCGGGCCGGGGTGGTCGCCGCGATGAGGCTGCCGACCTGCTTCCAGCCGACGGAATGGCCCGTCTCCTTCTCCAGTCCGGCATACAGCTCGGCACTGTATTTGTTGATGGCGGTGAGACTGGTGGAGGTCCGGAGGCGTCCGACCAATCCCGCAGCATGCCAGGTCGTTCCTCCGGCAAGCGCCGTCTGCTCCAGCAGGACGACATCGGTCCAGCCGAGGCGGGTCAGATGATAGGCCACACTGGCACCGACGATGCCGCCACCGACAACGACGACGCGGGCAGATGAGGGAAATGGGGACGACATGACGGACCTTGAGGTACCCGAACCCGGTTCAGGCGGCCATGCCGAAGTGTGTGAGGAATCCAAGGACCGCGCGGGGCCCTTCGGGATCCACCGCAAGTCCGCGGGCTTGAACGTTCGGTCAAAGACTGGACTCTTTGCCCCTCGAACGATGAACACGCCCGGATCCGCCGTCCCTCCCGCCGCCCGCGACAAGCTCCTCTTCACCCCCGGTCCCCTGACCACCTCCTCAAGCGTCAAGGAAGCCATGCTCCATGACGCCGGGTCCTGGCATTGGGAGTTCAACGCCAAGGTCAAACACATCCGCGAACGGCTTCTCGCGCTGGCGGGGGTCCGACAGGACGAGGGCTGGGAGTGCGTCCTCCTCCAGGGCAGCGGCACGTTCGGCGTGGAATCGGTCTTCCAGACCTGCGTCCCGCCCGACGGCAAGGTGGCCGTGCTGTCCAACGGGGCCTATGGCGAGCGCATGATCCTGATGCTGCAGCATGCCCGGATTCCCCACGTCATCCTGCGCACCCCGGAGGACACGCCCAACGACGCCCAGGCCCTGGATGCGGCCCTCACCCAGGACCCCTCCATCACCCATGTGGCCGTCGTCCATTGCGAGACCACAACCGGCATCCTCAACGACATCGCCGCTGTTGGTGCCGTGGCCCGGCGCCATGGGAAGACCTACGTCGTCGATGCCATGAGCAGCTTCGGCGCGGTGCCGATCGACTTCGAGGCCGTGGGCCTGGACTTCCTCATCTCCTCGGCCAACAAATGCGTCGAGGGGGTCCCGGGATTCAGCTTCATCCTGTGCCGTCGGGCCCGGCTCCTGGCGAGCGAGGGGTGGGCGCGCAATCTCAGCATGAACCTTCTCGACCAGCTCAAGGGCTTCGAGAAGAACGGCCAGTTCCGCTACACCCCGCCCACCCATTCCATCCTCGCCTTCGAGCGGGCCCTCGATGAGCTGGATCTCGAAGGTGGCGTCGCTGGCCGGGCCGCGCGGTACCGGAGGAACCATGAGGTGCTGCTCGCCGGCATGCGACGCCTCGGCTTCCAGAGCTACCTGCCCGCCGGAGTCCAGAGCTACATCATCACCAGCTTCCTGTTCCCGAAGGATCCCCGGTTCACCTTCGCCGAGTTCTACAAGCGGGTCGCCGAGAAGGGCTACATCCTCTATCCCGGCAAGATCAGCCAGGCCGACACGTTCCGGATCGGCAACATCGGACGCCTCTTCGAGTCCGATCTCCGCTCGGTCGTCTACGCCATCGGAGAGGCGATCGAGGAGATGGGCCTCCAACCCTGACCGCATGAGTGCCGATCCGCTGGATGCCCTCCGATCCGAGGGGGACGTCAATCTCTCCCCAAGGCGCCGCCAGTGGTCGTCCGAGCATGTCGGCCACGACGCCCAGGCCCGCCTCGCTGAGGATTCGCGGCACTTCCTGCACCAGTCGCTCTCCACCCCCTGCCTCAACGTCCTGGCGAAGGCTCAGGGCGCCTGGATCGAGGATGTCGAGGGCCGACGCTACCTCGACTTCCACGGCAACAACGTCCACCAGGTCGGCTTCTCCCACCCCCGGGTGGTGCGGGCGATCAAGGACCAGCTCGACACCCTCAGCTTCTGCACCCGGCGCTACACATGCGACCCAGCGATCGAGCTGGCCCGACGCCTCGCCGAGGTGGCCCCGGGCGACCTCAATCGCGTGCTGTTCGCCCCCGGTGGAACGAGCGCGATCGGGATGGCCCTGAAGCTCGCCCGGATCGCCACCGGACGCTTCAAGTTCGTCTCGATGTGGGACTCCTTCCACGGGGCCTCGCTCGACGCCATCTCGATCGGGGGCGAGGCGGTCTTCCGGAAGGGCATCGGCCCCCTGCTTCCCGGATGCGAGCACGTCCCGCCCCCGGAACCGCTCCGATGCCCCTTCAAGTGCGGCACCACGTGCAGCCTCTCCTGCGCCGACTATATCGAGTACGTCCTGGAGAAGGAGGGCGACGTCGCCGCGGTCATCGGCGAGACCATCCGCTGCACCCCCTTCGTGCCGCCTCCCGACTACTGGCGACGGATCCACGCCGCCTGCCGGCGGC
>SYEM01000225.1 GCA_005801385.1 Verrucomicrobiales bacterium
ACTCGGGTCTGCTGTTGATCGACGAGGCCCTGACACCCGATTCCTCCCGGTTCTGGCCCGCAGACCAGTACCAACCGGGACGCGGTCAGCCCAGCTACGATAAGCAGTTTGTCCGCGACTACCTCGAAACCCTCGACTGGGACAAGACACCTCCAGCACCCGCCTTGCCTCACGACGTGGTAGAGAAGACGCGGAACAAATATCTGGAAGCCTACGAGAAGCTGACCGGGTCACCCCTGGCGGTTTGAGCCAGCGCGATGATCCGCGGATGCGAAGGGAATAGGACGGGGCAGGGCTAGCCCGACTAGGATCGGGGGGCCACCAGGACAAACCAGTCAGGCTGGAAGACGCCGAGAGGCCCCCGGAGCTGGGGTAATTCCGCCTCCGGACCATGAACCTCCATCCGGATCAGATCGGTCTCCGATAAGAGGCGCTCGAAGCCATCCGACGTATCGGCGAGATGGTCGAGGAGTGAAACCGCGGAGGGAAACGCAATACGTAGCGCCAGATTGTCGGAGTGGAACGAGGCCTCATGGAACAAGACCAGGGGTTCGCCCGAGGCGCGTCGGTCGAGTTCAGCGAGCAGACGATCCACGATCTCGCGGCGCCCGGGATGGACCCGAAACAAGGCCTGGATCGTGACCAATTGGGAGAGCCGTGACACGCGGGGGAGGGAGATGTTGTGAAGGGGATCGCCCAGTCTATCAGCGACGCCTGGCCATGAGGGCTTCGATCTCGTCGACCTCGAGCGGAATGTCGCCCATGAGATCCTCGAACCCCGTCTCGGTGATGAGGATGTCGTTCTCCAGGCGCACGCCGAAACCCTCCTCCTTCAGGTAGATTGCCGGTTCGACGGTCATGACCCATCCCGGTGCAAACGGTTCGGTGGTGAACCCGACATCATGCACATCGAGCCCCAGAGGATGCCCGCAGCCGTGCATGTAGAATCGCTTCACCGGAAGGCCCGTCCGATCCTCGACCTTCACCTTCAGGTCCTTGGGTTTGAGCAGCCCAAGATCGACACACTCCCGGGCCATCAACTCCTCGGACTCCTCCTGCCACAGCTGAGGCTTCTTGCCCGGGGTCAGACCGCGTATCTGGGCCTTCAGCACCCGAAGGACCGCCTGATAGACCTGTCGCTGCCGGCGCGTGAATCGACCGGAGACCGGAATGGTCCGAGTCATGTCGGCATTGTAGTTGGCGTAGCTGGCGCCCACATCGAGCAGGAGTAGGTCGCCGTCGCGGCACGTCTCCTGGTTGTCGAGGTAGTGGAGGACGCAGGCGTTGGCCCCGGAGGCGATGATCGGTGGATACGCGAAGGTTGCGCGACGACGGATGAACTCGTGCGAGAATTCCGCCTCGACCTCGCATTCATTGACCCCGGGCTTCACAAACCGGGCGACCCGCTGGAAACCAGCCTTGGTGATCTGACATGCCTTCCGAAGCAGCTCCACCTCGGCGGGAGACTTCAGGATGCGGAGCCGATGCATCACCCGGGCGAAACGATGGTAGCTGTGCAGCGGGAATTGCTGCTTCACCGAATCGACAAACCGGGCATCCCGGGTCTGGACAACGATGTCCGCACGCTTGTGCTCATTGGAGTTGAGGTAGACATGCTCGGCCTCGCACATCAGGCGATGGAAGAGTGCCGGGAAACTCGACAACCATTCGACGCGCCGGACGCCAGTGACCTGTTGGGCCTCCTCCTTGGTGAGCTTGTGCCCTTCCCAGGTGGCGATGTGGTCGTTTGTCTCCCGAAGGAACAGGATCTCGCGCATCCGCTCATCGTCCGCCTCCGGATAGAGCAGCAGGATGCTCTCTTCCTGTTCCACCCCGGTGAGATAGAAAAAATCCGAGTTGGGCACCGGGCGATGGAGGCCATCGGCATTCGTCGGGACCAGGTCGTTGGCGTTGACGATTGCAAGGGAGTTCGGGAGGAGCAGACGCGCGAGGCGTTGCCGATTGTGGACGAACAGCGAAGGGTCGATGGACTCGTGACGCATGGTGCCGAAGGGTGGACGTGGGGAATGGGAAGTTTCAATCCCGCCTGAGACCCGACGGGACCGAGGCAGCGGCGGGTAGATGGGGTTTGAGACTTCGGCGTGGCGTGGGATCCTTGGGCGTGTCGTCTGAACCGTCCCCTCAATCCGGGCCCGCCAGTACCCCAGCACGGAGCCGATTCAACTCGGAATCCTTCCGCCAGGCCGCCGTGTTGTTCGGCTATCTCGGACCCTACCGAGGCCGCCTCGCGGTGGCGGCGGGATGCCTGCTGGTCTCGACATCCCTCGGCCTCGCCTTCCCATTCCTGACGGGAAAACTCCTCGATGCCGCTCTGGCTGGCACCAGGTCGGGCGCTTCGACTGCGTGGGCGTCCGGGATCGATGGCACCGCCTTGATCCTCGTCGGTTGCCTCGCGACGCAGGCCTTTTTCTCGTTCTTCTCCTCGATGGGATTCCACCAGTCGGGTCAACGGGCGCTCGCGGATCTCCGCATCGACACCTTTGGACGCCTCATCGGGTTTCCAATGGGATTCTTCGGGGATCGCCGCGTCGGCGAACTCTCGAGCCGCCTCGCGGCGGACCTCTCGGTGATCGAGGAGACCTTCACCACCACAATACCCCAGTTCCTCCGGCAGACGACGCTCCTGGTGGGTGGCGTGATCCTCATCGCCGTCACCTCATGGCGGCTCGGCGGGGTGATGATCTCCACCTTCCCGGTCCTCATGCTGGCAGCGGTCCTCTTCGGACGTCGGATCCGCAAGCGCTCCCGGGATGCACAGGACCGCCTCGCGGCGGGAGGTTCGGTGGTCCATGAGGCCCTGCAGGGCATTGCGACGGTGAAGGCCTTCGGCAACGAACGGCTCGAGCTCGACCGGTACTCCCAGCAGATCCACGGCTTCCTGGATCTCGTCCTCAAGACTGCGATGTATCGGGCGTCGCTGGTGTCCTTCATCATCTTCGGTGTCTTTGGCTCCATCGTCCTCGTCTTCTGGTATGGCGCCCGGTTGATGGAGTCCGGCTCCATCACCTACGGCGATCTGACCCGCTTCATCCTCTACACAACCTTCGTGGGCGGATCGGTCGCGTCGTTCACCGAGGTGTATTCCCAGGTGCAGAAGACGCTCGGCGCAACGGAACGCGTCCGGGAGATCCTCGCCGGCGGACGGGAGGTCGATGCCACCCAACCCCGACGGCAGGGACCGAGGGATCGGTTGTCGGGTGCGGTGGAGTTCCGGGACGTAGGATTCCATTATCCGTCGCGGCCCGAGATCGAGGTCCTTCAGGGTCTCCATCTCATCGTCGCCCCCGGGGAGAAGGTTGCCTTGGTTGGACCCAGCGGCTCCGGCAAATCGACCCTCGTCTTGTTGTTGCTCCGGTTCTACGAACCCCAGAAGGGTCGGCTTCTCCTCGATAGTCGACCCGCCCAAGATCTCGACCTCGAGCGGCTGCGCGATCAGTTCGCCCTGGTGCCCCAGGAGGTCCTACTCTTCGCCGGAACCATCGAGGAGAACATCCGCTATGGTCGTCCCACAGCGACAGCAGACGAAATCCGGGAGGCGGCACGGCGCGCTCTGTGTTCAGGGTTCATCGAGAAACTGCCCGAGGGATACCAGACGCTCGTTGGTGAACGGGGAATCCAGCTCTCGGGTGGACAGCGACAGCGTCTAGCCATAGCCCGAGCCCTGCTCAAGGATCCCTCGATCCTGATTCTCGACGAGGCCACGAGCGCCTTGGACGCCGAGAACGAACAGCTGCTGCAGCGGGCTCTGGAAGAACTGCTTCAGGGCCGCACGGCCTTCATCATCGCGCATCGACTATCGACGATTCGGAAGGTGGACCGGATCTTTGTAGTCGAGGAGGGCAGGGTGGTGGAGTCCGGGAACCACGATGAACTCATGGCGCATCCCGACGGGCGGTATCGGCGCCTCGCGGAGATCCAGTTCGGAGCGCAGTGACCCATCCCGACACCCGGGGACACGAACGCGGTGGTCTGGGTGGCGTCGGTCGTCTATACGGGAAGCACATCCCATGAACTCCACTGCCTCCGTTCGTCGTGTCCTTGGCCCCCTTGCAGGGTTGATCGCGTGGATGCCGCTTGTCCTCGCCTTCGCAGACGGGGGTCCCGCAAAGGGGGACGATCAGGCGCAAACCCATCCGGTGAGGATTGAGTGTGGCGAGGATGCGGTGACCTTTCGCCAGCGATCCAAGCCGGTGGTCACCTATCGGGGTGGTCACGGCATCCTACCGACCGGAGTTCCGGAGGAGTACCGGAGGGCCGGCTATCTCCACCCCCTTGTGACGCCAGGCGGTGTAGTGGTTTCCGGGGACTATCCGAAGAACCATTTGCACCACCATGGCGTCTGGACCTCGTGGACGAAGACGGAGTTCGACGGTCGCACCCCGGATTTCTGGAACATGGGCCAGAAGAAGGGTCGGGTGGAGATGATCCAGTGGCTGGGATCCAGCGAGACGGCAGAGGGTGCCGAAATTGGAGTTCTGCATCGCTATGTGGATCTCACCGCCAAGGAGCCGAAGACGGTGTTGCACGAAGGTTGGCGAGTTCGGGTGAACGCGACACCGATGGGGCAACCGCATGAGATCGATCTGACCGTCCGGCAGACGAATGTGACGGATCACCCGCTGGTGTTGCCGTTGTATCGGTACGGCGGACTGGGTTTCCGGGGACTCGACGCCTGGGATGGAGGTCCGAACTGCCGGTTCCTGACCTCGGAAGGCATCACAAACCGGATCCAGGGCAACGAATCGAGGGGACGCTGGTGTTGGATCGGCGGCTCCGCCGGAAGTGGAATTGCCGGCGTTGCGCTGTTGGGACACCCCTCAAATCTGCGGCATCCGGAACCGATGAGGCTGCACCCCATCGAACCGTTTTTCTGCTGGGCACCGCAGCAGCTGGGGGACTTCGTCATTCCACCCAAGGGAACCCACGTCCTGCGATACCGGATCCTGGTGATGGATGGAGAACCCGATCCCGAAACAATGGAGGCCCATTGGAAAACTTGGGCCAGGGTCCTCTGAAGCAGTGAGTCCCCTCCACCTTTCCCCTCTTGCGTGATCCCATTGGGTAGCCCATACCACGCGGGCGCTTAAGACGCCCTCCTGCCGGTGTGGCGAAATGGCAGACGCGATAGACTCAAAATCTGTTTCCCGCAAGGGAGTGGGGGTTCGAGTCCCTCCGCCGGCACCACTTTATAAAACCGCGAGAAATCGCGGTTTTTTCGTATCCAGGCCCCCTCCCTAGCTGAAAGTAACAACGAAAGTAACAACTTGTCCGCCGACGTCCGGCGACGCCCATCGAGGTCAGAGGCGGTCTGGAATCGAGGGTGACGGTACCGGCCGGTGCTCGTGATGGTCCATGGTCCATCCATTTCGACCCACGAGATTTTTGCCCCAAAGCACGAGGGAACATTGGTACCTTTGATTTGGTCGGCTACGGCGGGAAATTCATCAATCCAACCTGTGGCGCTGATACCAAATCACTATATATAT
>SYEM01000226.1 GCA_005801385.1 Verrucomicrobiales bacterium
CAGCCACCTCTCCGAAAGCGCGCGGACTGTGTCGAGAGAGGTCCCATCGACGCAACAGGATTCCTGCGGCGCACGGCGATCACCTCCCCGGATCCCGGACCGCCCGACCTTCTACGGGTACATCGCGAGGAACTGCCTGCGATAGACCGCCTCCTGTCCCGGAACGTGGTTGCGGAGCGTCTCCGGTCGGATGGCCCCGTGCTGGAACCGACGCTTCTCGAACACCGGCATGTCCATGCCGAAGAGCTGGCGGATCCCCCGGGACACCACCTCCCCCTTGAGGGAGTAGAGCGTGGGGACGTCGTACTGGGTGAGTTCGATGAACGGGATGCCCTCGCTGACCACCATCACCCCGCGTCCCATCAACGGGCTGTAGCCCTGGAATCCATACCGACGGTTCGGGGCGTAGGTGCGGACGTAGCCGCGGCTGAGTCCGCCGCTGTAGGTCAGCGAATGCTTGATCCGGCCCACACCCCATCCCTCGTGGTAGAGCATGAGGTTGTGGACGACGGAACGGATCGTGAGCTCCGGGTTCTCCTCGATCGGATAGTCCTTCAGGTTCTCGTCACCGCCGTCGCCGTCGAAGAGCCACCTCCAGTCGGGGTACCGCTTCCGGATGCCGCGGCAGAGGGCGAGGGCCATGATGCCGCACTCGACATCCAGCGGCTTGTAGTCCTCGAGCACGCGCAGGGCCTCGGCGTGGTCGATGTCGGCCGGATCGGCATGGATCTCCTCGAGGAACAGGCCGAGATCGAGTCGGGCCAGGAACTCGCGGGACTGGGCCAGATCGGGACCCTCGCCCAGGCTCAGGGTGAAGGCCTTCAATCGGGCCGGGTTCATCCCGAGCTTCCGCATCATGGCGTAGGTGACGAGGAAGACGGCCCCGGAATCGATGCCCCCGGAGAAGGCCACCCCGATAGGCTCGGACTCGGGGATGAGCCGAAGCTGGGCCGCGACCTCGTCGGCCAGCGCCCCGATGTACCGACGCCCGATCTCGTCGAGGTCCGTCGGCAACGCATTCCGCTCCGGGGTGAAGAACCGGGTGTAGGCGGGGTCGGGGTCGGGACACCCGATGAGCTGAATCTCCACGACGTAGTGGGCGGGCACCATCCGGGTGTAGCTGGGATGGAACTGGTCGGCCAGGCCCTCGCGCTGGAGCTGCTGGTGGATCGCGTCGATCCGGTCGGCCACGATCAGGGCCGGACCTTCCTGCCGTTTGGCGAGGAAGTAGCGCATGGGGCGGTCGAGGGAGCGCGCCATCCGGACGGTCTTGCCCTCCCGCGCCAGCAGCGCGAACGAACCTTCGATCCCGCCGACCGCGGCGGCATCGCCCGACAGGACCCGGGCCCGGGCCTCCTCAAGCGTCATGTTGACCAGGCGATTGACCGAGGGATCGAGCAGGTCGACGACCCGCTCCACGTAGTGATGGGACATGGTGCCCCGACGTTCGCGACTGGGTCGCCGGGTGGCAAGCATCGAGCCTTCACCCGCCCTCCTCGCGTAGGCCCTCCTCTTGAATGACGTCCTTCCCATCCGCGACAACGCCCCCTAGCCTGCAGGCGAATCGATGAAGAGCCGATCCCAACTCTCCACCCTTGCCGGGATCCAGCTGTGTCTGGCGGTCGTCCTGGCGGCCCTCTGTGCGCTGCACATCTACTACACGGCGATGGCCAACCGACAGGCCCTGCGCCTCCATACGCACAACGTGAACCGACAGGCCTTCGAGGGACTGGTCCGGGAGAGCTTCCACTACGGCAACGCCAGCAACCGGGCGATCCTCAGGGCGCTCGCCGAGAACGGACTGGTGCTCGACCTCTCCACCAACAACCCCGGGCCGAAGCCCACCGCCAAACCATGACATCGGGTTCCGATCTCCAGTCCGACACGGCCTCCGCGACCGAGGTCGCACGCCTGCGTTCCGAACTCGCGACCCTCCAGGGCACGGTCCGCATCCTTCTCGTCGCCACGGTGGTCGGCACCGCCGCCCTCTGCCTGTTCATGTACCGTCAGTCGCAGCTCCTGCGGTTCCAGATCGTGGCCCAGGAGACCGCGCTGAAGGAGGCCCAACAGCAGTGGATCCCCATGGCCGAGCTGTTGCCGGTGTTCCAGCGGATCGGGGGCCGACACCCCGACTACGCCACCCACGTGCTCGATCGATTCCGTCTGGAACCGATCGCCGCGACGAATGCCGTCCGCCCCGGCAGGCCCTGAGGCCCACTGTCGGCGGCAAGGGTCAGGACCCGGAGACAGTAGCGGCCGGATTCCCGCAGTTCATGCAGAACCGGGCCTGGGGAGGATTCGTCCCCGCGCACGACGGACAAGCACGACGGGACCGCTCGTTTCGGCGCTGGATGACCAGATTCCTCAGATAGGGGATCCAGTTGAAGAGATTCGCGAAGATGAAGACGGAGTCGCGCTTGTGCACCACGGCATAGGCCAGCAGGAGCCAGGAGCCGGCAATGCTGAGCCACCAGAACGACTCGGGGACCACGACCTCCCGACGCCGCTCCGTGGCATACCACTGGACGAGGAACCGGGCCGTGAACGCGAGGTTGCCCATCCAGCCGATCACCTTCCACACGTGCCACTCGATGCCGAGGAAGTTGCCCTGGTACCAGAGCCAGTGTTGGAGGAGATCCATCGATGCGGTGGACGGAGGATCAGATACCCACCAACCGTCGGGCAAGCCGCAAGGGGACGCCAGGGCGGCCGGGTTCAGAACCGTGGCCTCGGGCGGATGAACTTGAGGGAGGGGTCCATCCGGGCGACCTGCGCCCCTGCCCGGGCCTGTCCCGATTGGTTCCACCAGCGGACGGCAAACGGGTTGAGATAGGGGCCGAGGGCCCACTCATTGACCCGGGTGGAGGGCAGGACCGAGTCCCACCACACCCCATACGCGACCCGCAGCCGATCCACGACATCCGGATGACGCCCGGACACGTCCTCACGCTCGGCCGGGTCGTTCGCCAGGTCATACAGTTCCATCCCGTCCACCAGCTTGAATCGGGCGTCCCGGATGGCGCACGACCGGAACCGCGAGGCCTCGGCCTCGCCAGAATCCCACCGTCCGACATGGGTCACCAGCAGCCGGTCGGGCCAGGGAGCGGACGGGTCCTCGAGGAGCGGGACAAGGCTCCGCCCCTCGATCTGACGGACCCAGGGACCGGGATCCGCACCCGCGAGGGCCGCAAGGGTCGGGAAGACGTCGAGATGGGCGGTCAAGGCCGCACAGTCGACCCCGGCGGGGACTCGTCCCGGCCAGCGCCAGAAGCACGGAACCCGAGTGCCGCCCTCATAGGGTGTCCCCTTGGTGCCCCGCATCCCCGCATTGAACCCCTCCGCCACCGAATGCCCGTTGTCCGTGAGGAAGACCACCAGCGTGTCCGACGCCTGATCCCGCTCATCGAGCGCCCCAAGGAGACGGCCCAGCGCGGCATCGAAATGCCCGATCATCGCATAGTAGGCGGCGAGTGCCTCCGGGAGGCCGAGTTCCCGATAGGGAGCCACCCAATCCTCCGACGGAACAACGTGGGGTGCATGCGGGGCGTTGGGGGTGATATAGGCGAGGAACGGCCGGCCCGCCGCACGCTGGCCACGGATCCAGTGGATCGCCCGGTCCATGAACACGTCGGTACAGTACCCGCGGGTCTGCTCGAGATGCCCATCCTGCCAGACGATGGGATCGTGGTAACGATTGCCTGGGACGTCACCGCAGCTGCCCGGGTAGGACTGGCCGATGCCCCCACCCCCATGGATGAACACCGTGCCGAACCCACGCCGGTCCGGCAGGTACTCCGTCTCGTCCCCTAGATGCCATTTGCCAAAGATCCCCGTCGCATAACCCGCACCTCGGAGGACGTCCGCCAGCGTGACCGCGTCCAGCGACAAGCGTTCCCGCTCAAGGATCGTGTGGGTGACCCCGCTCCGGAATTCATGCCGCCCGGTGAGGAGCGCCGCCCGGGTCGGCGAACAGGTCGGGCTGACGTGGAATGCCGTGAACCGGAGACTCTGCGCGTGGAGCCGATCCAGGTTCGGTGTCCTGAGAACCGGATTCCCATGACACCCCAGTTCTCCATAGCCCTGGTCGTCGGTCATCACGATCACAATGTTCGGACGCGACCCGGTCAGCACGCCGGGACGCCCGGGAGCGGCGGACGCCCATCCCACCATCAGGAAGGGACACATCGCCGACAGGATCTGGACCCATGTGCCGACCAACCGCATCCGGCGACCCTATCGGTTGTCGCACGGCGGTGAAAGATCCGCCAGACGGACCCGCTTATGCAGATCATCATCGAAAGCCGATTGGTCGAATCCCACCGAGAGCGTGCTGGTCTTTTGAAGGTTCCCTGCCATTCTCGGGACGTTTCTGATTTGCCCCGCCCCCGGCGAAAGCCCAGGTCTGGGGCATCCTCAGAACGACCCGTTTCCGAATCCATGCCTGACACCGCAACCGCATCCGTGGCCTCCCTCGGTCCGTTCCGCCGCGCCCTGACCTACCTCGTCCAGTGGTTCGACACGGACTACGGGGCCCCTCGGATCGAGACGCTCAAGGGCCAGCCCGACAAGGTCGACTGGGTCCGCGCCATGAGTTTTGTGATCCTCCACGTCGGGTGCCTGGGGGTGATCTGGACCGGCTGGAGCTGGTTCGCCGTGGGGTCCGCGGTCTTCCTGTATTTCATCCGGATGTTCGCGGTCACCGGGTTCTACCACCGGTATTTTTCGCACCGGACGTTCTCGACCTCCCGCGCCTGGCAGTTCGTCCTGGCCCTCTGGGGGGCGACCTGCGTCCAGAAGGGGGCCCTCTGGTGGGCCTACACCCACCGCCATCACCACCAGCACTCGGACGAGGAGGACGACAAGCATTCGCCACGTCAGCACGGGTTTCTGTGGTCGCACATCGGCTGGATCACCAGCCGGAAGAACTTCCCGACCGACTACTCCCGGGTGAAGGACCTCGCCAAGTTCCCGGAACTCGTCTTCCTGAACCGCTTCGACACACTGGTGCCCATCGCCTCGGCGGTGCTCCTGTTCGTTCTGGGCAAGGGGCTCGAGGCCTACGCCCCGGGGCTCCACACCTCCGGCGGCCAGATGCTGGTCTGGGGCTTCTTCATCAGCACCACGGCGTTGTTCCACGGGACCTCCTGCATCAACTCCATGGCCCACGTCTGGGGAGGCCGCCGATACGAGACCGGCGACGACAGCCGGAACAGCTTCATCCTGTCCCTGATCACCCTGGGCGAGGGCTGGCACTACAACCA
>SYEM01000227.1 GCA_005801385.1 Verrucomicrobiales bacterium
CTGCTGCGCCAGGAAGGAGTGCTCAAAATAGGCGGAGTTGTATCGGCCAGGGGTCAGGACCACCACACGCGGCTGGCTGCCGCCGTCCGGCGAGATGAACTCGAGGATGTCGCGCAGACGGGCCGGGTAGTTTGAGACGGGGCGGATCCGGGCCCCGGAGAACACCTCTGGGAACAGGTTCTTCATCAAGCGACGGTTCTCGAGAACGTAGGAGACGCCGGAAGGGCATCGGATGTTGTCCTCGAGCACCAGGATCTGACCGGCGCGGTCCCGGACGAGGTCTGTCCCAGTGACATGGCACCAGATGCCCTGGGGCGGCTTCAGACCGATGCACTGCTCCCGGAAGCCCTTGGATGAGGCGATGACCTCCCGGGGGATGATGCCGTCCCGGAGGATCTTCTGGTCATGGTAGAGGTCGTCGAGGAACAGATTGAGGGCGAGGATCCGCTGTTGGAGACCCTGCTCGAGGCGCCGCCACTCGGAACCGGAGACGATCCGTGGGATGAGGTCGAACGGTAGTGTCTTCTCCACCCCTCGATTGTCGCTGTAGACGTTGAAGGTGATCCCCGCCTGCATCAGGGCCCGTTCGGCGGACTTCTGGCGGAGCTTCAGCTCGCCCTGCGGAAGCCCCTCGATCTCCCGGGCAAGCAGTCTCGAAGCGGGATGGGGGTCTCCCGATGATGAGATCATCTCGTCGTAGAAATCTCCCCGGTCGTATCCTGAAAAGTTCATGTCGCTTTGGAAGCCGTACCGCGGATCCGGGACGGAGTGGCGCACGCAGCATGCCATTCGTGGCAGGTGGAATAGGAAAACCTCCCCTTCGAATACTGCATTCCGGGTTTTAGGCCCTAACTACGAAGGTGTCCGTGGCCATGCCAACTCGTGAATCGGAATGCGGCACAGGGTCGAGGAGGCAGGCGCATGCAAGTTACCCTGGGGGGAACTGCCTCGTAATGGACAGCTTGGGTAGAATCGGCCAAAGCAGAGTCCTGCCAGCCTCTGAGATTGGCCGGGAGTATCGACTCAGTGGGCTCGACGTCGGACGACCATCCGGAGGACATCGCCACCGTCGTGGGACCCGACCGAACCCGCCAGGAACCTCACGAAGTCGCGGGTGGCCGATACTGGGGAGGTCTTGAGTCTGGAGAGCCACTCATGGGCGGCATGATGCCGGGTTGTGGTCACCGCGGGCCAGGCGAGCTCGAAGCCGTGTTTTTCGACCAGGCGCTGGAGGGTCGCAGGATCGAAGAACCAGAAATGCAGGGGGAATGAGAGGTGAGCGAAGCGGAGCCCGAAAAGGCGGAGCCGGGTTGCAGCCCCATTGGGTACGGCAATGTGGAGGGTTCCACCAGGACGGAGGATCCGGGCCAGTTCGGAAAGCTCCTCGTTCGGATCGGGAACGTGCTCCAGGCTGTGGCACATGATCGCCAAGTCGCATGAGGCCGACGGAAGCGCAAGCTGTCGAAGGGTGCCGTGACGAACCTCGACCCCGTATTCGGCCGCTTTCGCACAGGCACTGGGACTGAGATCGGTGCCGAGGACTGACGCCTGACGCGAACGGAGGTAGATCAGTATGTCCCCGTAGCCAGAACCCACCTCCAGGACCGCACGATCGGTCCGGCGATCCAATGGGACATTGATGTCGAAGGCCCAGCGTGCGATTACGCCTATGATGGGAGAGATCATCCGGCTCCAAAGTGGCTGGCCGGCTGGTCTGCAGGCTCCGTCGCGCAGGACATCCCAAAGAGCTTGAGAGGACGGCGAACGACGCCGACCCTGGTAGGCGTTGTAGTTCTGTCCTCCTGCATTGTCGTAATAGTGACCGATCAGCCTGGAATCCGGCCGGGGATCGAGTCGGCGGAGGCCGCACCCGGAACACTGACGCAGCGCGGCGCGACCTCCGGGAGCCTCGGGACAGGGAATATCGAGGACGAGTCCGGACTCTGTACCGCCACAAAGGGCGCAAGCGATGGATTCCCAACCAGCCATAACGCGTCGGAAAATCGCAACTTTGGATCAGGAATGGAAGGTCGACTTCAGAAAGAGACCGCCCGGCAACTTTCCAATCCGCCCGGAAAGCACGAAACGCCGGATTCTGGTCAGTTCATTGATGCTCGGTACACGTCGAGACGTCCATTGATGCATGTACCAGCCCAAAGGTTCGGGGTTTCGCCCAACCAAGACCGGAAACGTCAACACCCAGAATCCCTGTTGGCCATGAAGGATCGGATGGGATTCCTCTCTTCCCAATCGCAGGAGATCAGGAAGACCGCCAGCTCGGGAATCCCCGGAAAGAGGACTATCTCCTTGGTTTCAACGGATCCCATGAACCCATCGACAGCTCGTGCGATAAGAAAACCGAAAGCGGGTTTGGCAATAGGTGCGTCATGGGCACGGAGACAATGCAGGGTCAATAGACCAAGGTCCGGATCAGCCCAGAGTCCGGGACATAACCAGTGCCGTATCCATGTCGGGGTTTCCAGAATCCCTGGAGCATCCCGAGGATCGGGGCGGGACCTGCAGCCATCACCAGGAGAGGCACGATGGGAAAATCCTCATCCTGGACGAGCCTGTCGTCGCCCCAACAGGTCTGGACAGAGCCTCGTTCTCGAGTGCGAGGGCGGACGAAGGTTTGACGGATCGAAATCCAGAATCACCACCCCAAGAACCCACACGGGGAGAATGGTCGGGACGACAGGATTTGAACCTGCGACGTCTTGCTCCCAAAGCAAGTGCTCTACCAGGCTGAGCTACGTCCCGAACCGCAACTCGTTCACTGTGCGCTGCGGCCCCGTACCGGGAAAGCCTTTCTTCAGGGGCACTGCACGATAACCCACCGCGTCCGAACCCCCTCGGCGCTCTGGGTGCCAGGCAGTCAACGGCCGCCCAACGAGGTGATCAGGCGCCTCAGTTCCTTCAGACGGGCCGTGGCGTCCCGTTTCTCCAGCCTCGGAAACTGGCCTCCCACCGTCAGGAGATCACCCCCCCTTATCACCTTCACCTTGGCCTGGGTGACCTCGATCGAGCTCACCCCGTTGACGGCGGCGTCGAGGCGCAGCTCATGGACCGCGAACAACACCTCGACCTGCAGGGGCAGGGGACCGAATCGATCCCGGATCTCCTTCTTCAGAGCGGACAGCTCCGAGGGCTGTCGGGCCAGGGCCAGGCGTCGGTAGATTTCGAGTCGATGCTCCGGCTCCCGGAGGTAGTCGACCGGGAGATAGGCCGGAGCCTTCGGGGGTTCGGGTCGGGACTCCGTGTCGCGGGATCCTTCGTCCGATTCGTTCCAGTAGGTGACGACACCCTCCCGTGGCACCTCGATGTCGATCCCGGGTCGGCGGGCCGCGGGACGCCGTGATTCCTCGGCGGCGCGCCCTTCCTCACCGGGGTTCATGGCGAGGAAGTCGAGCTGGATGCGGACCTCGATCCGGGGAGCCACCTTCTCCCCCTTGAGGGATGCGATGCTCTGCTTGAGGAGCTGGCAGTAGAGATCGAATCCCACCGCGGTGATGTGGCCGCTCTGCTGGGCCCCAAGGATGTTGCCGGCCCCGCGGATCTCGAGGTCCCTCATGGCGATCTTGAATCCGGAACCCAGCGCCGAGTACTGCTTGATCGCACTCATCCGCTTCCGGGCCTCCGTCAGCAGCTGCGCATGGCGTGGCAGCATCAGATGGCAGTAGGCCTGGTGCTTGTAGCGCCCCACCCGACCTCGGAGCTGGTAGAGTTCGCTCAGGCCAAACCGGTCGGCGCGGTCGATGATCATCGTGTTGGCGTTCGGGATATCGAGTCCGCTCTCGATGATCGTCGTACTCACGAGGACATCGATCTCGCCGTTCACAAACAGCGTCATCACCCGCTCGAGATCATCGGCATCCATCTGCCCGTGACCTATGTCGATGCGAGCGTCCGGGATCAACGACTTCAGCTTGAGGGCGACACCTTCGATGGTGGAGACCCGGTTGTGGAGGAAGTAGACCTGACCCCCGCGGTTCAATTCCCGCTGGATGGCATCGCGGATCACCCGTTCGTCATAGTTGCCGACGATCGTCTCGACCGGCAGGCGATCCTGGGGCGGGGTCTCCAGCGTGCTGAGGTCCCTGGCACCGGTGAGAGCCAGGTGGAGGGTCCTGGGGATCGGTGTGGCGCTGAGGGTGAGCACATCGATGGTGGACCTCAGGATCTTGAACTGCTCCTTGTGCTTCACCCCAAACTTCTGTTCCTCGTCGACGATGACGAGTCCCAGGTCCTTGAACTGGACGTCCGGTGACACCAGCCGGTGGGTGCCGATGACGATGTCGACCGTGCCGGCGGCGGCGGCCTCGAGGACGGCGCGCTGCTGCTTCGGGGTACGGAAGCGGGAGAAGAGCTCGAGTCGGACCGGGAACTCGGCCATCCGTTCGCGGAAATTGTTATAGTGCTGCTGGGCCAGGACGGTGGTTGGGACGAGAATGGCGACCTGTTTGCCCGCCATCACGGCCTTGAAGGCGGCACGGATGGCGACCTCGGTCTTTCCGAAGCCGACATCAC
>SYEM01000228.1 GCA_005801385.1 Verrucomicrobiales bacterium
ACTCCCATTCGGCCTCGGTCGGCAGGCGCCATGACCAGTTGGTCGACAGGATCCCTGCCTTCCGCTGCTGCTCCGTGAGCCGTCTGCAGAACTCAACCGCTTCCTCCCAGCTGACCTGTTCCACCGGTCGGTTCCGCCCCCAGAAATTGCTGGGGTCCCCGCCCATGACGCCGGCCCACTGGCCCTGCGTGCATTCGGTCTCGGCCAGGAAGAATCCCCGGCTCAGGACGACCTCGTGCTGGACCTCGTCGACCCCGCGGGATTCCTCCGGGTCGGGGGACCCCATCAGGAACGAGCCGGGTGGAATCCATCGGACCGGGATCCCAAGGAGGAGCCGTTCACCCGGGGTGAATGGCTTGCGGTCGGTCAGACGGACCGACGAGGCCGCCTCGGCCTGGTGCCGGGCCTGTTCCTCCGCGGACGCCTTGGCCTCGCGAAGCCTGGTGATCGCGGGAAGCCTGGTGATCGCGGGAAGCCGGTCCCGGTAGGGAACACTCTCCCAGACCCGGATCGTCCCGTCGGATGAGGTGGTGACGATGCGCTTGCCGCTGGGGTCGAGCGTCGCCGACAGGATCCGACCACGGTGACCCTTCAGTTCGGCCAGTTCGCGACCACTGGGCGAGGCGACAACGCGCACGATCCCGCTGTCGGAACCCATCAGGGACAGGGGTCCGTTGGTCGAAGGGGCGGCATGGGTCTCGGAGCCTCCGGCCGGGAGTTCCTCTCCGGTCCAGGCGTCCCAGACGCGGGTCGTCTTGCCCTCATGTCGGGTCACGACCTGTCGGCCATCGGTTGTGAATCCACCCAAGCGGATGGGACTCTGGGGCCCGTCCCCGACTGGGATCACCGTCTCGAGACCGTCCTCAAGGGCGTCCCAGACCCGCACGGTGCCGTCGGTGGACGCCGTGACGAGCCGGGTGCCATCCGGGCTGAAGGCGACCGATTGGATCCCGCCGGCATGTCCGCGCAGGTCAGCCACGAGCTCGAGGGTCCCGATGTCCCAGATCTGTGCCGTGCCATCGGCGAGTCCCATGGCGAGACGTCCGCCATCCGGACTGAAGGCCGCGGCGAGGACTGATCCGCCGGGACCCTGTCGTTCCCCTCGGAAACGCCCCGAGGTCGACCAGACCCGGGCGGCCCCGTCGGGGGAGGCCACGACCACATAAGCGCTGTCGGGGCTGAACGCGAGGGAGGCGATCTGGTTGGTGGTCCGTTCCAGCGGGACCGGCTCGCGGTCCGGTCCGACGCCGCGCGTCCAAACGGAGCCGTCGGCGAACCCGGCGGCGATCGTCTGGCCATCGCGGCTGAAGGTGGTCGCACGGGCAGCCGTTCCCAGGCCGCGGAGCTCGAAGATCCGCTTTCCGCCAGGAAACTCCCAGAGCGACACCGTGCCGTCCGCTGCGCCGGTCACGAGATGCCGTCCCTCCGCGTCGAAGCTCGCGGTCGTCACAGGTCCCCGGAGGTGGTCCAGGCTCGCCAGCGGGTTCCCTGTCGCGGTCTCGAGGACCCGGGCCGGCTTCGCGTTGGTGCCGACGAGGAGGACGCGGGTGCCATCCGGGCTGAAGAACAGGGATTCATCCCCGGACAGGGCGTGCCGCCATCCGGCGAGTTCGGCCACGGGCTTGCCCGAGGCGGTGTCCCAGATCCGGACCGCATCCCGTCCGAGGGTGGTGATCCGCCGGGCATCGGCGCTGAAGGAGGCGACCGTGTGGGTATCCTGGTGTCCCTTGAGGGTCAGGAGGGAGTTGTCGAGGGCCGCATTCAGCCAGTGCCACTCCCAGCCGCGGAGACGTTCCGGACAGGCCTCCAGACGTTCGCGGACCCGGTCCAGCCGCCGCAGCTCGAGGTAGACGCCGGCCATCTGGATGTTGGCGACATAGGAGTTGGTCTCGAGGGTCCCTAGGGCCGCCTCGGCCCGTTGCTTCGCCTGGGCCGCCTCGCGCGCCTCGCCACCTGCGATCACCCGCTGGCGGTCCGCCTCGCGGCTCGCCTTTCCGGCCCGGAGCACCTGGAAGATGCTGACACCCGTCGCCCCGAGCAACACTACGACGCCCAGCACGGCCGCGATGACCGCGGTGCGGTACCGCCGCCAGAGCTTCGTGGTCCGGTACGCGAGGCTGGGCGGACGCGCGCTGACCGGTTCGTTCTCGAGGTGCCGCCGCAGATCGACGGCGAGTCCCGTCGCCGTCTCGTACCGACGGCTCTGGTCCTTCTCGAGACACCGCATCACGATCCAGTCGAGGTCCTCGCGGACCGATTTCACCAGCCGCGGGACGTCCGAGCCGCGTCGTTGGGCGATACTGTTCCGGGCGGGCTCATCCTGGCCGAGGATCCGGGTGCTGGGGGTGGGTGGTTCCCGGTCCCGGATCATCTGCCGCATGCCGTCGACCCCGGCGGAGAGTAGTTCCTGGGTCTCGAACGGGGTGCGACCGGCCAGCAGTTCGTAAAGGAGGACACCGAGACTGTAGATGTCGCTCCGGGTGTCGATGTCGAGCCCCCCCCATGTCGGCCATCTCCGGGCTCATGTAGGCCGGGGTGCCGATGAACTGGTTCATCTGGGTATAGACCGTGTGTTCCGTCAGCCGACCCTCGGTGGCCTTGGCGATCCCGAAGTCGATCACCTTGGGGACGGGTTCACCGTCGTGCAGGGCGACGAGGATGTTCGAGGGCTTGAGATCCCGATGGATGATGCCCTTCTGGTGGGCGTGCTGGACGGCCTGGCAGACCTTGATGAAGAGCTCGACCCGCTGGACGACCGTGAGCCGATTCTGGTCGCAGTAGTCCGTGATGCGGATCCCCCGAACCAGCTCCATGACGAAGTAGGGGCGTCCGCGCGGGGAGGTCCCGCCATCGAGCACCCGGGCGATGTTCGGATGGTCCATCAGCGCGAGCGCCTGGCGCTCGGCCTCGAAGCGTGCAACCACCGCCTTCGTGTCCATGCCCAGCTTGATCACCTTGAGGGCGACGCGGCGTCGGACGGGCTCGCTCTGCTCGGCCACATAGACGAGGCCGAATCCACCCTCACCGATCTTCTCGAGGAGCTTGTAGCGTCCGATGTAGACGCCGATCTCCGGGTTCTCGTCCGTCGCGGGACCACCCCGGGACGGGGTGGTGCGGTCCCGTGTGGGTCCGGCTCCACGGGTGGACTGCGGTGCGGCCTCGCCGATCTCCGTGGCCTCGTCGAGGTCGGCCAGTCTCGCCCCCACCTTCCGACGGAGGTCCGCGTCTTGCTGGCAGGCCTCGTCCAGAAAACGGGCGCGTTCCCCGGGCCCGAGGCCGAGCGCCTTGGCCGTGATCCCGTCGATCTGGTCATCCTCTTTGGGTTCCGGAGGCATTGTGACGGGCCAACGTCCGCCACGGGCTCCGGACCGATCAAGAGGTTTTCGGTGCCGCCGGATAAGGCCGTGATGGTGTCTGAACCCCGATTCAGTCGAAGTCCGAGCAGCTCATGAAGTAGTGGCAGCGTGGACAGCGCAGCTTGCACTTTTCGTTGTGCAGCTCGTGGCCACAGCGCGGACACCAGCGCCAGTGCTCGCCGGGCGTGTCCGAGGCGGAACCGGAGTCATTCGACCCGGGGGGTTCCCGCTTCGCGTCTGGATCGAGGGGCTCGACCATCGCCGGTTGGTTGGGGTTCCGTTCGGAAGCCGTCCATTCAGAACCGCGCGATCTTCTCCAGGTGCTTCACGCGGTCCCGGATCGCCTTCTTGTCGGCCTTGACGGTTCGGACGAGTCCGAAGCCCTCGCAGCAGAAGGACGCCACCACGGCTCCATGGATCATGGCCTTGCGGAGATGCTTCTCGATGTTGCCGCCCTTCTGGGACGCCACGTACCCGAGGAGGGCCCCGACGAAGGAGTCGCCGGCACCGGTGGGATCGACAACCTTCAGTAGCGGATAGGCCGGGGCCACGAACATGCCGCTGGGGCCGGAGAGGATCGAGCCGTGCTCACCCTTTTTGATGATGACGAATTTGGGTCCGAGCTTGTGGATCTTCGCGAGGGCCGAGACCACGTTGTCATCCTCCGTGAGCTGGCGCGCCTCGCTGTCGTTGAGCACGAGGCAGTCGACGCGCTTGAGGAGCTTGAGGAGGTCGGGTAGGGCGACGTTGAGCCAGAGATCCATCGTGTCGGCGATGACGAACTTCGGCTTCGAGAGCTGGTCGAGGACCGCGAGCTGGATCGATGGGGCGATGTTGGCGAGGAGGACGTAGGGGCTCTTCTCGTAGTCCCCGGGCAGTCGGGGCTGCCAGTTCTCGATGACGCCTAGGACGGTGTTGAGCGTCCTGCGGTTGTTCATGTTGACCTCGTATTCCCCATGCCAGTGGAAGGTCTGGCCGTCCTTCACGCGCTCGAGTCCCTTCAGGCAGATCCCGCGGGAGGCGTAGAGCTTGACGTGGCTCGAGGGGAAGTCCCCGCCGACGACTCCAACGAGGCGGGTCGGGGCGAAGAAGCTGGCGGCGACGGCGGCATGGCTGGCGGATCCGCCGAGGAGGCGGGGGTTCTTGGCCTTTGGGGTGTTGATGGAATCCAGGGCCGTGGTGCCGACGATGAGGACGCTCATGGGTTCAGGGAATGGGTGCTGTTGCGATGTTAACCTGCGGACGCTATCGCGGTGGTCGACCTTCGGGGAAGGAGCAAAGAGGGGGGCTACACGGGGACGCGGAAGCGCGGAGAAAGACCAAGGGAAGGACGGATTTTGTGAGGATCAGTGGGTCGGCGCCCGTCATCACGGTGTGTGGGAGCACCCATGGAGGACAACGCCCAACGTGCCAGGGATGGCTCTCAACTCTCGACCCTCAACTCTCAACCATTCCCCCCCTCACGCCCTCAGCTTCAGGATCAGATCCTTGCTCTCCACGGTCTCACCGACCTGAACCAGGATCTCCGACACGACCCCGTCCGCGTTGGCGGTGACCGTGGTCTGCATCTTCATGGCCTCCATCATCAGAAGCTTGTCGCCCTTCGACACCTTCTGTCCGACCGACACCGCGATCGCGGCGACGAGGCCCGGGATCGGGGCGCCGATCTGGAGCGGATCGGCAAGGTCGGCCTTCACCCGGCTCCGGGTCTGCGGGGTCACCGTCTTGTCGGTGATGTTGGCCTCGCGGGTGATGCCATTCAGCTCGAAGCTGATCGTCCGGCGACCGTCCTTGTCGGGGTCGCTGACGTTGATCAGCCGGATGATCAGGGTCTTGCCCTCCTCGATGTCGACGGCGATCTCCTCACCCCGGCGGAGTCCGTAGAAGAATGCCGAGCTGGGCAGGACACTGACGTCGCTGAACTCGCGGCAGTGCTTGGCGAAGTCGGCGAAGACCTGCGGATACATCAGGTGGCTGAAGACGTCGTCGTCGGACGCCTCACGCTTGAGCTTCTCCGAGAGGTCGCGTCGGATCTTCTCGAAGTTGGCGGGCGTGGCCTGGGCACCGGGGAGGACGTCCTTGGCGCAGTTCTTCTTGGCCTCGGCGGCACGCTTCTCGCCCAGCACGACCCGCTGGACATCCTCGGGCCAGCCGCCTTGGGGCCAGCCCAGGCCGCCGCTGAGCATGTCGATCACACTCTCGGGAAAGGGGGTGGAACCCGGCTCGAGGTTCACGACGTCGGCCGGCTTGATGCCGCGGCTGAAGAGGAACAGGGCCATGTCGCCCACGACCTTGCTGGACGGGGTGACCTTGACGATGTCGCCGAACAGCGCGTTCACCTCGGCGTAGGTCCGGGCGATCTCGGGCCACCGGTGGATGACTCCCATGCTTGCGGCCTGTTCGCGGAGGTTGGTGTATTGGCCACCCGGCATCTCGTGGAGATAGACCTCGGCTGAACCGGTCTTCGGGGCGGTGTCGAAGGGCGCGTAGATCTCGCGGACGCGCTCCCAGTAGTCGGACAGCTCGCCAAGGGCCTCGGGGTCGATCTTCGTGTCGCGCGGGGTGTTCTCGAGGGCGCAGACGACGGAGTTCAGGTTGGGCTGGGAGGTGCTGCCCGACATCGAGGCGATGGCGAGGTCGACGATGTCGACGCCGGCCTCGGAGGCATTCAGGACGGCCGAGGCCTGCACGCCGGCGGTGTCGTGGGTGTGGAAATGGATGGGGATCCCGAGCTCCTCCTTGAGGGCCTTGACGAGCTTGCGAGCGGCGAGCGGGCGGCAGAGACCAGCCATGTCCTTGATGGCCAGGATGTGGGCCCCCATCTTCTCCAGTTCCTTGGCCAGCTTGACGTAGTACTTGAGTGGGTACTTGTCGCGGCGCTCGTCCAGGATGTCACCCGTGTAGCAGATGGCGGCCTCGCAGAGCGCCGGGGTTTCCTGCACCGCCTCCATCGCGACACGGAGGTTCGGGGTGTAGTTGAGGGAGTCGAAGATCCGGAAGATGTCCATGCCCGACTGGGCGGCGTGCTTCACGAAACCGGCGACGACGTTGTCGGGATAGTTCGAATACCCCACCGCATTGGAGCCGCGGAACAGCATCTGGAAACAGATGTTGGGAATCCGGGTCCGGAGCTGGCGGAGCCGGTCCCAGGGATCCTCGTTCAGGAACCGCATCGCGGTGTCGAACGTGGCGCCGCCCCACATCTCCAGGGAGAAGAGGCCGGTCTTTGAATCCCCAAGCCGGTGCGCGATGGCGTCGGCGCAGGCCAGCATGTCGAAGGTGCGGACCCGGGTTGCCATCAGAGACTGATGGGCATCACGGAAGGTGGTGTCCGTGATGAGCAGGCGCTTCTGGGACAGCGTCCACTCGGCGAACTTCTTGGGCCCCAGCTTGAGCAGCAGGTCCCGGGTGCCGGTTGGCAGGGGCTGCCCTGGCTGACCGCCGCGTGGAGTGGTCGGACTGGGGATCAGGCCCTTGGGCTGGTAGCCCTTGGCGTGGGGGTTGCCGTTGACGATGACGTTGCCGAGGTAGTTGAGGAGCTTGGTGGCGCGGTCCTTCCGGGAGGTGAACTTGAAGAGCTCCGGCGTGGTGTCGATCAGCGTCGTGGTGGCCTGACCGCTTCGGAACTCTGGATGTTGGATGACGTTCTCGAGGAAGGGGATATTGGTCTTCACCCCGCGGATGCGGAACTCGGACAGCGCCCGGTGCATCCGGTCCATCGCGATCTCGTAGTTCTGTCCCGAGGCGATGACCTTCACGAGCATCGAGTCGTAGAACGGGGTGATGACGGCACCCGAATAGCCCATGGCACCGTCGAGCCGGATGCCGAACCCACCCGGGGAGCGATAGGCGAGGATCTTGCCGTAGTCGGGCGTGAACTTGTTCTCCGGATCCTC
>SYEM01000229.1 GCA_005801385.1 Verrucomicrobiales bacterium
CACGTCGGCCGACTCGAGGTGGATGGCGGTCGGACGGTGCCGGTCCCGTGCGCTGACCGGGACATGGAGCTCGTTGGCGGTGACGATGCCGAGTCCGGGATACTGGATCTCCCACCACCACTGGTGTCCCACGACACGGACCTGCAGGGCATCGGGAGGGAGGGGGGCGTTCTGGATCGCGGCGGTGGTGCGGAGGGTGGCAACCACCAGCACGACGACGACCAGGATGGGGATGGCGGTCCAGGCCATCTCGAGCTGGACGCTGCCGTAGATCTGGGAGGGTTCGGACTCGTCGTCGCCGGGTCGGCTCCGGAAGCGGACGACGGCATAGGCGAGGAGGCCACCCACCACCAGGAAGATCGCGGTGCAGATCAGCAGGGCCAGGATGGAGACCTCATGGATCGCTTCTGCCGGGGCCGACAGGGGCTTGAAGATGTTGGCCACCGGATGGGTGGCGGCGGAAAGCGCCGGTACCGCCAGGACGGCGATGACCCGCAGGATCCATCGCAACCACGATCCCGCCGGGCTAGGGATCTGGGGATGGCAACGGGTCGGGTTCACTCAGGGGTCGGCGTCGTTGCGGCAGGGCGACCGCTGTAACGTCGCCAGACTGTTTTTCAACGCAGGCAAAGTCAACGCGCCGACGGGATCGGCACTGGCGGCGATGCGACACAAGGCGAGAACCCGCAGGGTCAACGGCCATCCTGGGATCGACGCACCACCCATGCCTTCATCCGGGGTTCGAGGAGATCCAGGGGCAGGGCTCCGCGTCCGAGCAGCTCGTCGTGGAACTCACGGAGGACGAACCGCGATCCGAGCGTCGTCTCCGCGTGACGTCGGAGCCCCTGGATCCGCAGCTCCCCCACCTTGTAGGCGAGGGCCTGCCCGGGCCAGACGATGTACCGGTCGACCTCGACCTCGACGTCGTGCGGCGTCTTGCCGGAGTTCTCGAGGAAGAAGTCGATGGCCTGCTGCCGGGTCCAACCCCGGCTGTGGATCCCGGTGTCGACCACCAGGCGGATCGCCCGCCACATCTCGTAGGTGAGCTGTCCGAACCGGGAATAGACGTCACGGTAGAGTCCGAGGTCGGGCCCCAGGCTCTCCGCATAGAGCGCCCAGCCTTCGATGAAGGCTCCGGTGTCGGCATGCTTCTGGAACTCCGGCATGTCGGCAATCTCCTGCGCCAGCGCCATCTGGAGATGATGTCCCGGGACCGCCTCGTGCAGCGTCAGGGCCTCCATCTCCCACTTCGGCCGCATGTCGAGGGCATACGTGTTGGCGAAGAAGACCCCGGGACGACCCAGGGTGAGCGCCCCGGGTTGGTAGTAGGCCGTGGTCTGGGCGCGCTCCTGATAGGTGGGGATGGCCTTGACCCCATAGGGCAGCCGGGGGAGTCGACCGAACAGCCCGGGCAGCTCCCGGTCCACCCGACGGCAGATCTCCTGGTAACCGGCGAGGAGCTTCGCACCACTGTCGTAATAGAACCGGGGATCGGTCCTGAGGAACCTCAGGAACTCGGGAAAGGACCCGGAGAACCCTGATTCGCGGATCACCTCATCCATCTGCCTCCGGATCCGGCGCACCTCCGACAGCCCAAGCTCGTGGATCTGGTCGGGCGTCAGACCGGTCGTGGTGTGGAACCGGACCCGGAACGAATACCAGGCGTCCCCATCGGGAAGACGCGTCGAGGCCCAGGCCGTGCGGGCACCGGGCAGATAGTCGTCGACCATGAACCGGTGGAGCCGACGGAAGGCGGGATAGGCGCTGTGGGTGACGGCCGACAGCGCCGCAGCCTCGAGGGTCGATCGGTCCGACGGGGGGATTCCAGGCACCCCAGCCGACAGCGCGGACAGCAAGGAACGGACGAGCGGGCTCTGCCGGGGGTCGTCCGGGATGTTGTCGAGGATCTGCCGGGGCACATCCCGCAACGGATGGGCGGGCTGGGTGATGCCCCGTCGCAGTCCCTCGCGCAACAGGGTCGCGACGGCATCGATCCGGGGTCCGATCCGTTGGAGGCGCTCGACGATACGGCCGAGGTCGGCCGGGGTGGCCGTTGGCATCTGGGACAGGGTCTGGGCCAGCCCCTGCTGGGGTCCCATGAGTTGGGACAGGGGCATCAACTCGTCCGGGAACCGTTCCCCCTCCACCGAAAGGCGCAGGGTTCGGGCGAAGAGGTCAAAATACAGCTGTTCCCCCTCGGGCAGTCGGCTGCGATCGAGGGTCCCCAGGGCCTCCTGGGCGATCCGGAGCTCCCGACGCCGCCGGGCAAGGGCCTCGGAGGACAGATCGGTCCACTGCCCCTGCCCCTCGGTCGAGCCGACATAGGTCCCGAATTCCGGATCCCCGACGAGCTGCTGTCGCCACCAGAGATCGACGAGCCGACGGAAGCGGTCCCGCTCGGTTCCGGCGTCCTTCGTGGACCGGATGGACCTGTACGCCGCATCGAACTCGGCCGGTGAGACCGGCTGGGACTCCGCCGCCTCCACGGCGTTGGAGTTGCCGAGGAACAGGATCGCGAGGAGGACCGGGAGGACTCTCATGAGGAAACACCCTCCGCCAGGGGCCATCCCGGCGCGACCTCGGCATCGGCCGGGGCGGGCGAACGACCCCGGGCCCGATGGAGCTCGGCCAGCACCCCCACCATCGCGGCGTTGTCGGTGCACAGGGACGGCGCGGAGATCCGCAGCCGGAGCCGATGCCGTTCGCAGCGCGACGCCAGATCCCGGCGCAGTCCGGTGTTCAGCGTCACCCCGCCGCTCGCCGTGACACACTCGACTCGGAGATTCCGTGCCGCCCGGACGGTCTTGGTGACGAGCACGTCCACCACCGCGGCCTGGATGCTGGCGCAGAGGTCCCGGAGACGCTGGGGGTCGTCGGCGAGTCCGGGATGCTTCTGCAGGAAGTATCGGATGGAGGTCTTGAGTCCGCTGAAGCTGAAGTCGTGGTGGGGATCGGACACCATCGGCCTTGGAAACTCGAACGCCGCGGGGTTGCCCTCGGCGGCCAGCCGGTCGATCTGCGGTCCCCCGGGATAGGCGAGCCCCAGGAGCTTGGCCGCCTTGTCGAAGCATTCGCCGGCGGCATCGTCGAGCGTGCCCCCCAGAACCCGATGCTCGAGCGGCGCAGTGACCTCGACGAGCAGCGTGTGGCCTCCACTGACGATCAGGGAGAGGTTGGGCTCGAACAGGTCGAACCGTGCGGCGAGTGGCTGGCCCTCGATCCATGGCGAATAGAGGTGGGCCTCGTGATGGTGGATTCCGAAAAGGGGACGTCCGAGCGAGAGGGCGAGTCCCTGCGCCGCGGTGAATCCGGCGCGGAGGGCCGCGGGAAGACCCGGACCCCGGGTGGCCGCCACGGCGTCGAGGTCCGCCGGTCCGATCCCCGCCTCCTCCATGGCCCGCCGGGCCACCGGGATCAGATTCCGCAGATGCTCGCGCGTGGCGAGCTCGGGCACGACCCCGCCATATTCGGCATGGAGCCGGATCTGGGAGGCGACGATGTTGGACAGGATCCGTCCCTCATGGACGACCGCGGCACTGGTCTCGTCGCAGGAGGTCTCGAGGGCGAGGATCACGGGCGATGGGGCACCACCGACGCTCCAGGACGTCTCAGCCGCGGGGCGCGGTGAGCGCGGTGTCGGCCGGAGGCCTCACGACACCCCCGGTCCGGATGAGCTCCTTGGCCTTCTCGAGCTGGGCATCGCTGCCCTTCTCGAAGAGCTCCCGGAGCCGCTTCTGCCGGTCTGCGGGAAAGGACTTCAGTGCCTGTTCCAGGTTGTCCTTACCGCCCGGGATGCGGGTCAGCTGGATCGCGATCTCCTCATCCTCGTCCATCGCCACCACGACATCGGGCTGGATTCCCTTCCCATGGATGACCTTCTGGCTGGGGGTGTAGTACTTCGCGGTGGTGAGCCTCAGGGCTGAGCCGTCCGGCATCGGGAGGACGCTCTGGACGGATCCCTTCCCGAAGGTCTTCTCGCCGACGAGGGTGGCCCGCTTGAGGTCCTGGAGGGCGCCGGAGACAATCTCAGAGGCACTGGCGCTGCCGCCGTTGACGAGGATCACCAAGGGTAGGTCCTTCGCCAGCCACTTCTTCCCGCCCCCGGCCTTGCGTTCGACGTTCTGCTCGGGATGACGGCCTTTGGTGGAAACAATGGGCTCTCCGCGCTTGAGGAACTTCTCGCTGACCGCGACGGCTTCCTCGAGGAGCCCCCCCGGATTGCCGCGGAGGTCGAGGATCAGCGACTGCATCCCGGCCTTCTCCATCTTCCGCAAGGCCTCCTCCAACTCGGCACCGGTCTTCTCGCCGAACTGGGTCAGGCGGACATAGCCGACCTTGTCGGCATCGACCGGAAACTCGCGACGGTTATGGATGTCCTTGGCGGTGTAGACCTGGATCTTCTGGCGTTTGAGGGTGAGTTCGAGGGGCTTGTCGGCCCCCTCGCGATCGAGGGTGACCCGCACCTCCGTGCCGGCCTTGCCGCGGAGCTGTTTGACGACATCACCCACCGCCAGACCCGCGGTCGACCGGCCATCGATCTGCCGGATCCTGTCGCCAGGAAGGATCCCGGCCTCGAACGCCGGAGTATCCTCCATCGGGGCGATCACCACGAGATCCTCGCCCCGCTGGGCGACCTGCATGCCCACGCCGCTGAATTCCCCTTCCGTATCCTCCTTCAGTTCGTTGAAGGCGGTGGGCTCCATGAACTCGCTGTGGGGATCGAGGCTCCCCAGCATGCCCTTGAGCGCCCCGTGGACGAGGTCCTCATAGGTCATGGTCTCGCCATCGACATAGTCGCGGCGGACCCTCTCGAGGACCCGGGAGAACAGCTCCAGCTCCGGGTAGGCGTCGTCCCCCTTGTCCTTTGCGGCCGTGGCCTCGAAGACCTGGGATCCGACGAAGACGTAGCCCGCCAGGGCGGCGACGAAGAGGGAGTAGAGGAGGCGGAGTTTCATGGGGGCCGAAGGCCGAGCGCGACACTACGGTCCGGGAATCACGACTGCAACCGGAGGCACGGGCAATCCTCCCAGGATCCGTGGGGAGCACCCTCCTGGGTCATCGGCCGGGGCCGACTGAGGCCGTGGTTGCGCCGGAGGCGGTCCAGTTCCACGCCACGAGGGCGCGGAGTTCTCGGATGTAGAGACCGTCCTCGGTCACGGCGAGATGCGCCCAGGCCTCCTCCTCGCTCACCTTGCGACGATCGACGACCTCAAACCGTTCCGGGTTGGCGGCCAGCAGGAGCAGGTCTCCCTTCTGGTCCAGAGCCAGGAGACGCTTCTGGTTGGCCACCAGACTCCAGTATTTCCCGAAGGATTCCGAGGTCGTCCAGGCCTCCTTGCCGGTCTCGAGGTTGATGCAGAGGGCCCGTTGGTTCCGCAGATGAAGGTAGGCGAAGCCGTCCACCACCACCGGTGAGGTCATGTAGCCCTGGGCCTTGAACTCCCACGCAGGCGCCACGCTGAAGGCAGGCCCCTCGGCCCGGACATCCCAGGCCAGCGTCCTGCCGCCATAGGCCGAGGCGAAGATCCGGTTCCCCAGCACGGTCGGCGTCAGGATGTTCATGCCCCGGAACGCCTCGACCGGCTGACGCCACAGAACGGATCCGCTGTCGGGATCGAGTCCGACCAGCTCGGCCCGGGTCTGGACCACCAGCTGGCTCTTCCCGGCCAGTTTGGCGAGGACGGGGGAGGAGAACGCGCTCCCCATCATGCCGTCCTTCGATTCGAGACTGCGCCATCGGATCTCCCCGGACTTCCGATCGAGCCGGGCCACCCCCCCGCCCGCCTGCACGAACACTGCGTCGCCCGAGATCAGTGGGGAGGACACGAACCCGAAATCGGGGAGGGATGATTTCAGCTCCGCCACGAAGTCCTTCCGCCATCGGACGGTGCCATCCTGGACATCGAGGGCCACGAGCACGTCCCGCATGCCGGCGACGAGGAGCACCTCGCCATCGCAGGCCGGGGTGGCCCGGATCCAATCGCCATTCGCCTTCGCGAAGAACGGGACGCTCATCGCCCCGTCCCACTCGCGGCGCCAGAGCTCCTTGCCGGTCTGGCGGTCCCAGGCCCGGACCCGTTCGGACTTTTTGTCGACGGTCTCGGTCGAGAACACCCGGTTGGACACCACGATGGCTCCGGAGTAGCTGGGATCGAGGTCGACCTTCCACCGTTGGGTCAAGGTTGGGGCCTGGAGGCTGGAGGGCCAAGGGCGTCCGGTGACCTGTCCATCCCGGTGGGGCCCGCGCCACTGTGGCCAGTCGGTCTCGGCTAGGACCAGTGAGCTGGCGGCAAGGACGAGGGCAGGGAAAACCATTCGAATCATCCCCCAACCAATCACCGAACCCAAGGTTGGCAACTCTCCCGATTGCGTGGGAACCACTTTGACGCAACGGTGCGGCGGTGACGGTCCACAAGACCCCTGAGTCCAGATCCTCCCAGCGCTCCCGCCCCACGAATCCAGTCGTGGCCGCGCTGGGCTGGTTCGGCATCACCTTCATCGCGGCGGTGATCGGATCCCAGGCGGGTCCGGGTTCCTGGTACGCCGCACTGAACAAGCCCAGCTGGAACCCGCCCAACTGGGTGTTTGGTCCGGTGTGGACCTACCTCTACGTGACCATGGCCCTGGCGGCGTGGCGGGTCTGGCGGCGCGGGGGGTGGACGAACCGGAGGACCTCCCTGCTGATGTACCTGCTGCAGCTGATCCTCAACGCCTTCTGGAGCCCGATCTTCTTTGGTCTGCAGCAGCCGGGGTTCGCCTTCGTGGAGATCCTCCTCCTCTGGACCGCCATCGCAGGGACGCTGGTGTTGTTCCTTCGAGTCGACCGCCTTTCCGGAATCCTACTGATTCCCTACCTGGCCTGGGTCTCGTTCGCCGCGTTTCTGAACTTCACCCTATGGCGTTTGAATCCGTGATCCGAGGGCCTGCCGGAGGCGGCAGAGCTGGGACAGGAGTGGGCCCATGTCCCGGAGCGGGATCATGTTGGGACCGTCGCTCAGCGCCGTATCGGGTTCGGGATGGGTCTCGATGAAGAGCCCGGTGGCTCCGGCCACCACGGCACATCGGGCCAGAACGGGAGCGAACTCCCGTTGGCCACCGGATCGACCCCCAGCCGCCCCGGGCAGCTGGACGGAATGGGTCGCATCGAAGACCACGGGGAATCCCAAGCGGCCAAGGATGGGGAGGCTCCGCATGTCGGCCACCAGGTTGTGGTACCCAAACGTGGTTCCCCGCTCGGTCAGCAGAAGCCTTGGGCGCTTTCCGGAGGACGCCTCGGAGGCCTTGGTGACCACCGACTTCATCTCATCGGGAGCCATGAACTGCCCCTTCTTGAGGTTCACCACGCGTCCCGTGGCGACCGCAGCGGTCACCAGGTCGGTCTGCCG
>SYEM01000230.1 GCA_005801385.1 Verrucomicrobiales bacterium
CCTCAGCAATTTCGCGGTTTTTCAACCTGGAATCTAGCCCGGGTAAACAGGTGTGGCGTCCCCAGCGATCGGAGCTTCACAACTGCACGCAGTGGGACCCTCCACCCAAGGACCGGAGTTTGATCTACGGTGTCGCTTCCCCCGGGGGGTGGACCCGGCGGGCCAACCAGAGGCTCGCGAGGGTGGTTGCCGCAGCCAACGGGCCTATCGTTCCAAAATGTCGGAGGGGCCGTCCCGGATCTCCCTCGATGATCAGGCCGGAGCACAGGGTGCCGAACCGCTTGCCACGTTCTGCACCGACGAATTGACCGACATAAACCCGCCCCTCCGACTGGGTTCAATGCTGTCCATGATGAGCGCCATTAACTCACCATGCGTCCGGCATTGCTCGCCATCAGAAGCGCCGCCACCGGGATGGCACCGATCGGCCCCACCCGAGGAAGGTGCGTCATGAGCATCATCATGGCGGCCGACACCGGCACGATGCCGCAAAACACCCGCAGGGCTCCGCGGCGGTCCACCAGACGGCCCACCAACGGCGTGCTCACGAAGGTCAGGAGTCCGCTCACAATGAAGACGATCGGGAGTTGTGTTTCCTTGGCCCCGATGTTCGCGACCAAGGCGGTGCTGATGTAGGGAATCACTGCAAACGCCCCGAACATGAGTGTTGCGACCAGTGCAAATGCCCACCGATGCGGAGGCAGGATGAGCGTGGCAACAAAATCCCCGGGCGGTCGCTTTGTTCCAGAACCCAAATGTCCGGTGAGCGGGGGCAGCGTCCATGCCGCCAGCACCGCCAAGGGGAGTCCAAGAACTCCGAGCACGAAGAAGGGTGCCTGCCAACCAAATCGGGTCCCGAGGGTGATTCCGAAAGGCACCCCCACCACTGATGCCAGTCCAAATGCGGACATTAGGACACCGGTTGCGCGACCCTTTTTCTCTGGAGGGAAGACATCCGCAATGATGGCCAGGGCGACGGCTTTGTGCAGTCCCCCGCAGATCCCGGTCGCACACCGCAGGGCGAGGAGCTGCGGGTGGTTCATCGCGAAGCCGCATCCCGTGGTGCAGGCAAGCAGTCCCAAGGTGAGAACGAGATAGGCCGATCTCCGTCCAACTCGATCGAGCAACGGCGAGGCAAGGAATCCGGTGATCCCCGCCGCGAAGGTGTACGCTGAAACGGTCCAGCCGAACCGCGTCGCATCGATCCCAAGGGCCGTGAGCAGCTCTGGGCCCAGCGGCATGATGATCATGAAGTCGACCATCGAGACGAACTGTAGTGCCGCCAACGTGAGGAGCATCCAGCCCTCCCGGCGATTCAGACCTGCCAATAGGGTGGCTTGGGTTGGGATCGATGAGGTCACGCAGCCGTTTCTGCTGAGGACGACGCCGACAGCCCAGGTCCCTTGGAGAAGGTCCAATGGCCGTAAACCGTCGGAGGTCTTTGGACGACGATCAGGGGCTGGATCCAACGCAATCGGCTTCCGTCGAGGAGGCGTCATGCCGCACCAATCACCCGTGGCCTGCATGCCTCTCCCGGGATCTCCGCACCGTTCCTGGGTCAACGCCTGCGTTGGATCCGAAGCAATCCATCCAACCCGGTTCTGATCAATGTTCCGGCCGCGGGGACATCATGGGATCCATGCGTGGGGATTGCTGTGGGACCCTGGGTCGGGGAGGCTTGGGCCATGCTCCGTCCCCGAAAGAAGTACACCGTCCATGACCTCCTCCAGTTGAAGGGGAAGCGTCAGCTGACCCACATCCATGTGAAATCCCCCGAGGAGGCCGCGGCGGCGGAACAGGCGGGGGTCGACCTGATGAGCTGCAGTTTCGATTCTCCGGAATCCCAGGCCCGCCTCCCGGTGCTAGTGGCCGCAGCCCCCCAGAGCTTTCTCTCGGCGGCCACCCCGCATGGGCTGGCCTCCCCCGAGGAGGCGATCCGGGTGGGGTTCCGGGCACTCGAGGCTGGGGCCAGCTCGGTCTACTGTTCGGCGAGTCCCCGGATCATCGAAGCCATGGCCCGGGAAGGACTGCCGGTCGTCGGCCATGTCGGACTTGTTCCGCGTCATGTCACCTGGACCGGATACCGCGCCGTGGGGAAGACCGCCGAGGAGGCGTTCGAGCTCCATGAGCGACTAAAGGCCCTGGAGAACGCCGGGGCCTATGCGGCGGAGATCGAATGCGTCCCGCATGAGCTGGCTCGGTTTCTGTGTGGCCGGACCCGTCTCATCCTCATGTCCTTGGGATCCGGGGACGGGTGCGATACCCAGTTCCTGTTTTCCGACGACATCCTGGGGGACTACGACGAGCGGCTCCCCCGGCACGCCAAGGCCTACCGGAACTTCCGCGAGGAATACCAGCGTCTCCAGCGGGAGCGCATCGCGGCGTTCTCCGAATACATCGCCGACGTGCGGGACGGTCGGTTTCCAGAACGTCGTCACGTGCTGGAGATGGATCCGGCGGTGCTGCTGGCGGTGAAGGATCGGATTCAACGGTCGTCGACCAGGGCCACCACCTGATCCACTCGATGGACCCTCGTTCCAGCATCTCCCGTCGGGGTTGGCTGGCCACCATGACCGCCGGGTGCATCGCTGGATGCCGCACCCTGGAACGGCCCGGTGTCGGATCTGTCCAGGGACTTCCTGGCGTCGTCATCGCCCATTCCCCGGCCCGATCAGGACTCTACATTGGTTCTCCGTCGATCGCCGTCCTGCCGAATGAGGACTACATCGCGACTCATGACTTCTTCGGTCCGAATTCCGATGAACATCGTCAGGCCATTTCCCGGGTCTATCGATCCAGCGACCGCGGGCGGCGGTGGACCTGGATCGCTGATATCCGCGGCGCCTTCTGGTCCACCCTGTTTGTCCATGGGGGTCAGCTGTATCTCCTGGGTACCGATCGCCATTATGGACGGGTCGTGATTCGACGGTCCGTCGACGGCGGGGTGCACTGGACCCAACCTCTCGGCTCCACGACAGGAGTGCTCCGGTCGGATGCCGAATATCACGGGGCACCGGTGCCGGTTGTGGAACATCAGGGCCGTCTGTGGCGCGCCGTGGAATGGAGGAACCCGCCCAAAGCCTGGGGTGTGAATTACCGGGCTGGCGTCCTCTCGGCTCCGGTGGATGCCGACCTGCTCGATGCCGCCTCCTGGAAATCCACCCGGTTCCTGTCGAGCGACCGTTCCTGGAACGGTGGCGACATGGGCGCCTGGCTTGAGGGCAACGTCGTCGTGGCTCCCGATGGGAGGCTGGTCAACCTTCTGCGGGTTGACACCCAGGGTCTCCCGGAGCGGGCCGCATGGGTGTCGATCGATGGTCCAGAAGAGGATCTCCGTTTCGACTCAAGGGACGGCTTCATCGCCCTACCGGGTGGCTCGAAGAAGTTCACCATCCGGTTCGATCCACGCAGCCGCAGGTATTGGACCCTCGCCAGTGTCGTGCCCCTGGGATGGGAACCCGCTGGGAAACCAGCCCGCACACGCAACACGCTCGGGCTGGTGTCGAGCCCCGACCTGACCACGTGGTCGGTCCGGTGCCATCTCCTGCATGATCCCGACCGGGACCATGTGGGATTCCAGTATGTGGACTGGCTGTTCGATGGCGACGATCTGATTGCGGTCTGTCGCACGGCGTTTCTCGATGGGTTGGGTGGAGCCCACAGCGCGCATGACGCCAACTTCCTCACCTTCCACCGGATCCGGCGGTTTCGGGAACTTAGTCCCGGGGATTCCGTTCCGATCTCCCGGTTCAATCCCTCGATTCAGGCTAGAAGTCCCTGAACGACCTGTCCTTCCCCGGTGGGGCCGATGAGCTTCTGGTCCAGTCCCTGGTACCGGTATAGGAAGGAGTGCGCGTCGATGCCAAGCTGGTGGAGGATCGTCGTCTGGAGATCCCGGATGCTGACCGGGTTCTCCACCACCTTGTAGCCGAAGTCGTCGGTCGCGCCATACAGTCCACCGGCACGGATCCCACCACCGGCCATCCAGAGGGTGAAGCAGTGCGGGTGATGATCCCGTCCCAGGAAGGTGGATCCGCCACGGGCCTCGTTCATAGGAGTCCGACCGAACTCACCGCCCCAGATCACCAGGGTGTCCTCGAGGAGGCCACGCTGGCGGAGATCCCGGATTAGGGCCGCGCTGGCGCGGTCGACGTCCCGACACTTCTTCGGGAACGCCTCCATGAGGTCGTCACCCGGACTCGTTCCGTGGATGTCCCAGCCCCAGTCGAAGAGCTGGACGTAGCGGACGCCCTTCTCGACGAGCCGTCGTGCGAGCAGGCAGTTGTTGGCGAAGCTGCCCTCGCCCGGCTTGGCTCCATACATGGCCCGGACGGATTCCGGTTCCCGGCCGATGTCGAACACCTCGGGCACGCTGGCCTGCATCCGGAACGCCAGTTCATACTGCTCGATCCGGGTCAGGGTCTCGGGATCGCCGAACTGACGCGCCTCGGCCTGGTTGAGATCCCGGATTGCGTCGAGGGTGCGTCGTCGACTCGACCGGTCCATGCCGGGAGGGTTGTTGGCGTAGAGGATCGGCTCACCCGTCGTGCGGCACTGGGTGCCTTGGAACACCCCGGGCAGGAAGCCGGAACCCCAGAGGCTCTTGCCGCCGGTCGGATCGGTCCCGCCGCTCAGCAGGACGATGAATCCGGGCAGGTCCTGGTTCACGGTTCCCAGTCCATAGGTGATCCAGGATCCCATGCTGGCATTCCCGGCGCGCATGCTGCCGGTGTAGAGCATGAGCTCGGCCGGGGCGTGGTTGAACTGATCGGTCCAGACCGACGGGACCACCGTGATCTCATCGGCGATGCCTGCGATGTGCGGGATCTGTTCACTGAACCAGGCTCCGGAGGGGCCGGCCTGCCGGAACTTGTAGGGGGATCCGAGCATCTTCGGTACCCCCTTGATGAAGGCGAACCGCTGTCCCTTCAGCAGCGACTCCGGACACTCCTGCATGTGGCGCTTCTGCAGCTCCGGCTTGTAGTCGAACAGGTCGAGGGACGGTGGAGCCCCCGACATGTGCAGGTAGATCACCGACTTGGCCCGTGCCGCCCGCGGAGCGGGTTTCAGGGCCAGTGGGTTGACCGAAGGCTGCGAGGCCCAGCCGGTTCCACTGCCCAGCCCTAGGTGGCCGAGGGCAACCCCACCGAGACTCAGCACACCGGCACGTGCGAAGAATTCCCGACGTGTCAGGGCCTGGGCGTGCCGCAGACGGAGTTCGGCATTCAGCTTGGGATCCATGATGGGAGACGTTACGCCCGGAAGCCCTGCCGGGCCACCAAATCCCTGGCCAAATCCCCAGCTGAACCGGTTACGGAAGATGGCTTAGAGGCTCAGAACGAAAGAGCCCGCAACTCGAAGCCCAGCTCCTCGTCGGCGATGAAACGCGAGAGGTCGGCATATCCGGAGACCGGATGTCCCAGTAACGGGTCGAACGCGGCCCGAAGTTCCGCTGGATGGAGCCCGCGGCGGGACTCAATCCAGTCGAACAGTCCGTCGATGGACAGGTGGAGGCTCCACTGTTCCCTCGGCAGCGGCAGTCCGGTGTCGACCGCGACCACGTCCACGACGACCCCATCGCGGACCTGCACCTGGGTCCAGCCCCAGAACGGGCAGTTGCAGTTCCACCGGCACTCGAACCGGTAGGTGGACACCTCTTGGCCCCGCCAACGTTGCCGTGCCTCCAGCCACTCGGCATGAAGTTCCTCCCACTCGAACAGGGAGGCCCGGAAGAACTGGGACTCCGATCCCGATCGGGGCAGCCGGACAGCCAACGAGACGCCCTCCGCAGAGGGGCTGATCGTGGCCGTCTTCCAGGTCGTAAGATCCCGGGAGACCTCGATCCGGTATCGGCGCTCCCAGTCCGTAGTCAGGACCAGGTGGAGGTTGGTTCCAATCAGATCCAACGATTGGATAGAAGTGGCCTTCGAGGGGGCGCCACGGGTGACCCCCAGGATTGCGGCAATGAGGACAAGGGCGCTCCGGGAATGGAACCGGCGGCGGAGTGGATTCCGTTTTTCTGTGACGGTCATTGGATCGTGGAGGACCGAGATGGAGGGGTTTCGATTCATCCGGCCGCGATGGCTTCGACCCGAGCCGTGACTTTGCCGGAGTCGATCAGCTCACCAGCCCGTTCCCAGCCCTCGACCATGCTCCGGACCACTCCGGCCACCATGAGGGCGGCGGAGGCGTTCAGCAGCACGGCGTCCCGCCTCGGCCCCCGATCCGTCCCGGCGAGGATGTCCCGGATGATCCGAGCGTTCTGCTGGGCGTCACCGCCAGCGAGGTCGTCGAGGCGGGCAGGTTGCAGCGGGAAATCGGAGGCCGACCACTCGGTGCAGCTGAATCCCCGAGCATGGTGGAACTCCGCGATCGTGTTCGGGCCGAGGGTGCTGAGTTCGTCGAGATGGGCTGGTTCGGATCCGGCACCGGTTGGAACCTGCCCGCAGACCACCATCGCGCGCCGCAGACCGAGGTCCTGAAGGGTCCGAGCGATGGGTTCACAGACTGTCTGCCTGGAGACGCCGACTAGCTGGCAGGTTGGCCGTGCCGGGTTCAGCAGCGGGCCCAGGAAGTTGAACAGCGTCCGCTGACCCCGCTCGGCACAGAGGCGTCGGGCGGGTCCGATGTGCCGGAAGGCCGGATGGAACAGAGGAGCGAACAGGAACGCGAATCCGTGGCGTTCGAGGGACTCGGCGGCGCGATCGGGCGGAAGCTCGATCGGGATGCCGAGGGCCTGCAGGACGTCCGCACTTCCGGACTGGGAGGTGATCGCCCGGTTGCCGTGCTTGGCCACGATGCATCCCGCGGCCGCGCAGACAAAGGCGACGGTCGTGGAGATGTTGAAGGTGTTCAGCCGATCCCCGCCCGTGCCGCAGACGTCCAGGATCTCACCCCGACGGAGTGTGTCGCCGACGGGAACGGGGATCGACAGCGCCCTCAGTTCCCGCGCGAAGCCGGCCAGCTCCGCCGTCGTCTCGCCCTTCCGGGCTAAGGCCGTGAGGAATGCCGCCTTGGTCTCGACGTCCGGTGCCGGATCCGCGAGGGCCCCCACCGCCCCGGCAATCGCCGGGGCGTCGAGATTCTGGTTGCGGAGCAGATGGGTGGTCAGGTCGGCCAGCATGCCTTCAAGGATGTGCCAGGCGCCCCCCGTTCGGGAATCCGATAATGGCCATCGCCATGGGGTAAGATCCCCCGGAACGCCCCCGTTGTGTGGTCGCGGAGTGCAGCGGATCCATGACCGGGCCACGTGCCAACCCACGCCAACAATCCGGACCTCCCGCTGCCTCGAGCGTCTATGTCTATGAATTCAAGATCTCGTCGACTGGGTGTGCTGCTGGTGGCGGTGATGACCTGCGGGTACGGGCTGATGGCGGCTCCCGTGGTGGTCACCCACCCACGCAATCAGGCTGTGTTTCTGGGTGATGCGGCGACCTTCCACTTGGAGGCCAGCGGCGTCCCGCCTTTGACCTATCAGTGGAGGCGGGACAGCGATGATCTGGAATCCGCCACGCAGCCGACGCTGTCCCTGCCTGCGGTGAGCCTCAAGGAGCTGGGTGACTATGTCGTGGTCGTCCGGGATGCAACGGGCGAGACGATCAGCCGTCCCGCGTCGCTCCTGCTGGCGCGGTGGACCGAGCTGGCGGTGTGCGACAGCAGCATCTCCCTGGCAAGCGGATCCAATGGAGACTCCTGGGTGGAGTCGTTCGCGGATCGGATGGGGTTGAACAAGGGCGGGCAGGTTCTGAACTTCGCAGCCTCCGGTTCCCATGGCCCGGATGTCGCCAAACAGATCCAGGACTATCTCGAGAACCATTCACCGGGCACGAACAGCCTGTTCGCACCCTGGTGGGCGGGCATGACCGCGGAACTGGCCCTGAACCGCTCCCCGGTGGATGTGGCCGTGTCCAACTATGTGGCGAACCTGACACTCCTCCTCGAGGCCGGGGCCAGGTCCTTCATTCTGCCCACCTTGCCCCCCCCCTCCATCTCATCCCGGGGCTCAGCAACGACTATACCCGGAACCTCGACTACCCGGCTCTCAACATCCGGATGGAACATGAGATCGACACGCTCCGGACCCGGTATGGCCTTACCGTGTACCGCTATGACCACGCCTATCTTCTGGAACACATCCGGGCCAATCCAGCCGGGTATGGGTTCACCAACATCGTGGACGCGGCCAACCTGAATTGCCCTCCTGGCGATCCGGAACAGTTCCTGTGGTGGGATGGGGTCAATCCGACGGCCGCGTTCCATCGTCTCATCTCCCGGACGATCCATGAGACGATCACTCCCATCCTGAGACTCGACCTTCCCAAGGAGGATGGCACCCGGGTGGTCACCACGGTGCTCAAATGGCATGGTGGATCGCCGCCCTTCCGGGTCCAGGCAACGCTAGATCTGATGCGGGTGCCATGGCACGGAGGCGAGACCCTCATGGAGCGCCAGGCCGGGATGCTCCTGATAGGGGACCCCGTGTTCTTCCGGATCCAGCAGCTGGGACAGTAGCATTGGCGGCCCGCCGGCAGGCGAGTGCTGAGCGCTGAGGGTTCAGGTGGGTTGCGGTGCGGGTGTTCCGGTCCACCGGCTGCGATATCAGCCTGAGCCCTCAGCCCTCCACTCCCCGGACCCGGGGCGAGTCTGTGGGTTGGCGGGGCGTGGAGTCGGGTCTAGGGTCCGTCCATGGACAATTCCTCCTGGGAAAAGCGGTTTCGGGAACTCCACGGCAGCGGAATGCTCGCGTGGGAGGAGGGGCGACGGTCCCCCCAGACGATGTTCTCGAGTGAGGATGCCGACTTTCTCGAGGGTATCGGGTGCTCCTCCCAGGAACTGTTCGACTTCGTAGATGATCTCCAACGCTATGGGGAGCCCGACTACCCGACGGTCCTGTCGATCCAGAAGGTCTGCAGGGAGCACTTCCTGAACCAGCTGAAGGGGCGTCGGTCGGGACGCACGGCACTGATGTCGGACCTTCCGGCCAAGACCGATGCCGTGGAGGGTATCCCGTGGCTGCCCCGTCTGATCGTGAAGGCTCGCCTCAAACTGCGCTGCGAGATGCCGTCGGACCTGATGTACGGCTGCGGTGGCGACCGGGCCTTCTTTCATCAGGTGACCCTGACCCTGGCCGGGTTCCTGGAGCTGGTCCGTGATGCGGGATCGGATGACAGGAGGATCATCGATGCGGTCAAGAAGGCCTGGAAGGCCTGAGGACCCACTCAGCTGCCCGCTCCGCGGTCGGGAGTCGAGGCCATTCGACACGGCAGGATGCGAACGACCTGCAGTCAGGCCCGGTAGACTTTGGATGAGGTTTCGACCCGGGAGCGTTTCAGGATGAGCTCCTCGATTTCCGGGTCGCCCTTCTGGGCCTCTGTCGGCGCGTAGAGAGCGCGACCCCGAGGGTCGGCATCCTCGGGGGCCTCACAGAGATAGTACATGGCGAGGCTCTTGCGGGCGTGGGTGTCCGGACAGGCGACGGTCCTGCTGAGTCCATGCCAGGAGTTCTGGGTGGTGTCGAAGATCAGGGCCCGGTTCATGGCTACCGGGTATTCCCTGGCCAGATCACCGGCCCGCCCAGTGTTGGGGTCGACAGTCCAGAGCCCGAAGTCCCCGCCCCACGTGGGCTGCCAGTCCTTGCAGAGGTAGATGATCAGATTGAGCTTCCGCTGCAGTCCGATCTTCGGGTGGATGGAGTAGTTGAGGTGGGGGTTGAGCGTGCCTCCCGAGGCGTGGATGTGCCATCCGCCGCCATGGAGGTCGGGGTCCGAGCTGAGATGGCAATTCGAGAACGGATGAAATCGGGCGACGAACTCGTGGCTGTTGAGGAAATTGAGAAGCGCATAGGTGTATTTCGGGAACTTGTTCCAATCGTTGAGCGCCTTCTTGTCCTTGAGTTTGTTCGAATAGACGAACCAGTGCTCCCAATTGAACTCAGGAAACTCCTGGTAGACGAGGGGCAGCAAGTCGGCAGGCAGGAAACTATCGACCATGGAGTGTCGGAACGGCTTCGCTTCGGCGTTGGCGACGAGTTTGTCGGCCTGGGCCAGAAGATGGGCCTTCCACTCCCGGGTGAGGATGTTGCTCTTGTCGGACATGGGGCTGGGTTGTTGGTTTGAAATGGTGAATTCGGATCTGTGGGAACCTACCTTCACCACTCCCGGGATTCGCGACGGCATGCCATCGACGACCTTGCGACTCTTGGTCGCCACTCGCCCTGGTTCGCGTCTTCTGGAGGTAGGCTGAGACAGAATCGTCGCCATGCTCCATTGAGAGAAGCGGGTTCCCGGCCAACCCAAGAACCAGATGGAATGCCACCCATTCAGGTTTCGACCAAGGTGCTGCTCCGAGCCACTGCTCCCGGTCCGAGGGAATCAGGATCGGATGAGTTCTGCGGACTCCGACGTCAGGGCCGACTGCTCCCATCTAGGCGTCCATCGGCATAAGCCTCGAATACCCTGCGGATCTCGTCACGAACCCGACGGAACACCTCCAGACGCTCCTCCTCGCTGCCCGCAGCATGGGCGGGATCGTCGAAGGGCCAGTGATGACGGTTCACCTGGCCCGGGTACCGCGGACAGACCTGGTCGGCGTTTCCGCAGACCGTGATCACCGTCTCCACGTCCTGCCCCAGGAAATCATCCATGTGCTTGGACGTGTGAGCCGAGATGTCGATGCCGATCTCGGACAGCAACCGGATGGCCAAGGGATGGACATAGCCGCTGGGCTTGCTGCCGGCACTGGCCACGCGGAAGTGGCCGCCGGCTGCGGCGCGGAGGATCCCCTCAGCCATATGGCTCCGACAGGAGTTGCCGGTGCAGAGAACAAGGATCAGGGGCGTGGAGGTGGGTGTGCTCATGAGGGGAAATGAACAGGGATTCTTCAGGTTCGGGGCGCGGGTTTCCGGAATCCGATCGCTGCCGTCGGCGCGGACTTCGGCAGGCATCGGTCCTGGGCGAGGCAGTCGGTGTGACGATGCCCGAGCCGGAAGGTGAAGTGGTCGCCCTCCACCAGGATCGACTTCAGCGGCATCTGGGTCACGAACCCGACCTCATGCTCGACGTCCACATCAAGGTCTTCGCTCTCCAGGATGCCCTTCGCCTTGTCGAGGATGCCCAGCAGCTTGGCTGCGCTGAGGCGGTGGTCGACGTCGTCTGCGACCCAGGTCTGGAGCCGACAGAACCGATCGTTCCGGAGTACACCGCCGCAGTCGATGAACCGTTTCTCGATCCGGGCCGCCTCGGAGACATGGGCGTGGGCGGCGAGGAATGCGCCGGAATAGAGTTGGAACTGGATGCCCTTGGCGGGATCCCGCTCCAGATGCTCACGGAGTTCGGAGACGGTCATGGGTTGTCCTGGGATGGGGTTGGCTGAGGTGCCGGATGGAGGATGCGGTGGAGTGGGATGGCCAGGAGGGCCCCGAGCGTGGGGGCGATGAGGTAGATCCAGATCTCAGCAAGCCGGCCCGAGACCAGTGCCGGCCCCAGGGAACGGGCCGGGTTCATTGAAGCCCCGCAGATGGGGCCAGCAAAGAGGGCCTCGAGCCCGACCGTTGCACCGATCGCCAGCCCGGCCGTGATCCCCTTCTCCCGGGCCCCAGTGGACACCTGCAGGATCACCAGCATCAGAATGAGGGTGAGGATCACCTCGAAGATGAAGCTCTGCTGGGCAGACCCCGCAGGGAGCGTCGCCCCGAGCGTCTTCACCCCGGGGAACAGGTGCCACAGCAGCGCACTCGCGGCGATGGCCCCGAGGAACTGGGCCGCGAGATAGAGCGGAACCTGTCGGGCCGGGAAACGTCCCGCCGCGGTGAATGCCAGCGTCACCGCCGGGTTGAGATGGGCACCGCTGACATCGCCGAACGTGTAGATCATCGCCGCGACGATCAGTCCGAACACGGCCGCGATCCCCGGATGGGTCACGACCCCGGATTGCACCTGGTTCACCACGATCGCCCCTGTCCCGGCAAACACCAGGGTGAAGGTGCCGAGGAATTCGGCGAGTCCCCGTCTCATGACACCCTCCTTCCAGGGGTCGATCCCGAGCAGCCTAACCCGACACAACACACTCCCGACTGCCGGAGTCCAAGCCGCTGCCTCAGCCGCTTGCGGTCCCGGACCAGCAGCGCATCCCGCCGGATTCCGCCGCGGAATGGATGGAACCAGTCGTCGACCACCATCGCGGCCTCCGGTGTGAGCGCGTAGTAGCTCCACTTGCCCTCCTTGCGGGATCGCACAATCCCAGCAGCCCGGATCACCTGAAGATGGGTCGACAGCGTCGACTGGGTCAGGTCGAGCGCATCGCACAGCTCGCATACGCACAGCTCGCCGGAGCGGAGAGCCTCCACGATCCGAACCCGGTTCGGATCCGAGAGGGATTTCGCGAGCTTCACGAGATCCTGGAAAGACGATGGACGCATCGGTAAATGCCGATATGAAATGCCAATAGGGCGGCGTGATCAAGCGTGGAACTGCGGGGCTAATGTCGACCCTGACTCCTCAGGAATCGTTCCGCCTGATCCCAGCAATCGGCGCGGTTCGAGGGCGTGCCGAGGGTGTGCCCTCCGGAGGCCCACAGAGTCAGCCAGACGGGGCGGTCGAGATGCTGGAGCGATTGTGCGAGCCTCCGGGACTGGTCGGCCGGCACCTGGCTGTCGTCGACGGCATGGCCCAGCCAGAGAGCACGGTGGATCTTTCGAGGATCGACCCTCATGGACCCCGGATCGGGTCGTTGCTCTCCACGGAGCAGGGACCGATACACTCGGCGTTGATGAGGGCTCGCCTCCGCTGGGGCCTGCCGGAGCCAGACGTCGAGGTCGAAGACCGCGTTGAGGCACGCCGCCGCATGGAAAGGGGTATCGGGCTCGGTCAGAGACAGCGCCGCCAGGAAGCCCCCGAAGCTCGAACCGCAGATGACGACCCGCTCCGGGTCGACGACCCTTGAATCCAGCACCTGCCGGGTGGCATCGATCAGATCCTTCGCTGCATACCGCCAATGGCCGGCTCCCAGTTCCTGATACCGTCGGCCGAACCCATCGGAACCCCGGTAGTTGACCCGGAGCACGGCCCAGCCCCGGCGGATCAGGAACTCCGCTTCCGGAGGATTGGCGGCGTAGTCCCGTTCCCAGGGTCCTCCATGGACCAGCACCACCAATGGCGTACGGGTGGAACCGGTGGGTTCCGGCATCGAGAGATAGCCGGTCCATCGGAGGCCATCCCGGGTGTGCCCTTCGAGAGGCTTCGAGGCCGGGTATTGGGTCGTCGAAATCCCCGTGGACGGGGCGAGTCGTGCAGGGGTGCGGCTCTGGTCCGGGCGTGGAACGATCCAAGCCTCGGCCCCTCCGTCAGGTCCGGGTTTCGAGAAGAGCCCCACCCGCCCTTCCCCAAGGAGCGCGACGGGGAAGCCCAGGCCGTCTGGAACCTGTGACCACGAGGGATCCATCCACCGCGTCGTGGGAACAGCCACTTCGGCCACAAGCGCCACGAGCGTGTTTCGATCCACGATCGCACGTCCGTCGAAGTCGTAGCGCGGATGGGAAGCAACGACCTGGGGTGGTTCGTCCCGACTCAGCGCCAGTTCATGAACCCCACGTGTGTCTCGACCCATCCGCGCCGCAAACCAGGCCTTGGAGCCATCGGCCGCGACTCCGAGCCATCGGGGTGTATCCTCGGTGAGATCAAACGTCAGGCGGACCCGGCCCTTGGACTGGGATCCTTCCGGGAATTCGAGAACCCGCTGGTGAGTTCCGCGCAGTTCAAGGGCCAGTCGAACCTGCCCGCTGGCGTCGGTCATCCATGTGATCACACGACCCGGGTTTCGGGTCAGGCGCGTCGGCTCCATGGCGGACATTGAAACGCGGAAGACCTCCAAGCGCTCGGAGGAGAGGAGGCCTTGGTTGCGGTGCCTGGAAACTCCTTCCAGCAGGACCGCATCGGGAAGCGGTGGGTTCGGACGCAGGATCCGGATCCAATCGACCGGCCCAGGGGGCTGCCACGGGGTAGCGTTCGCACCGGGGTGGGTCAGATGTGTCCAGGCGGGTGGGTGCTGGCTTGAGTCGACCCACACCACGGAGTTCGAGCCCAGCCATGTGAATTCCGAGATCCTGCCGGGAATGATCCGCGGTGGGGCGTGGGGTTCCTGGACCGACCAGCAGGCCCATCCAGGAGTAGGTGTTGAGACGAGGCTGCCGATCCAGCGGCCGTCCGGGCTGGACCGGAGTTGGGAGATCCACGGACGCCGGAAGAGATCGACCTCCGTGGGCGAGACCTCGGCATGCAGCATGGCTGCAAGCACGACCAGTCCAAGGCCCACGTTGATCGCCGATCTCACGCGGTGATCAGAACGTGGCACGGCCAGTTTTGGAACCCTTCCCTGGTCGACGACGGGAATCCCGCTCGACGCTCCTCGAGGGAACAACCCATCTTCCCTAGCCGTGGACCGAGCCCCCTCGACGCCCTCCCAACGCCGACACGATCTCGATGCGCTCCGGGCGTTTGCGATGATTCTTGGCGTGGTGTTCCACGCGTCGCTGCCGTTCGCCACGGCGGGCTGGATGGTGAACGACTGGAAGCGCAACGAGGGTCTGATGCTGTTCGTCAGCTGGGTCCATGGCTTCCGGATGCCACTGTTTATCTTCGTCAGCGGCTACTTCACCATGATGGTCTGGCGGGGGCGCGGTCTGAAGGCCCTGCTTAAGCAGCGGTTCCTCCGGGTGTTCCTGCCGTTGATCGCAGGGGTCGTCACAGTCCTCCCCCTCCAGGACTGGTGTGTGGGCTGGGCCCGGAGCCGGGCACAGGCACAGGATGCAGTCCGATTCTCCACGCCTGGGATCCGTTCCGAAGTGGTTGAAGCCGTCCGACGAGGTGACCTGGCCATGCTCCGCACGCTCCTGGAATCCGGGGCCGATCCCAACGAGGTGGATCCGGAGATCCGAGCTCCGGTGCTGTCCTGGGCTTCCCACTACAACAATCCCGAGGCGGTACGCCTGCTTCTCGACAAGGGGGCCGACGTCAACAAACCGAGCGCCGGCGGGCATCGTGCCCTGCACTCGGCTGCCTTCTTCGCCCACCCCGAGGTGCTGCGGATGCTGATCGAGCGGGGCGCGGATGTTCGGGTAAAGGACAACTCGGGCTCGACCTCGTTGCAGGCCACCCGCGGGAGTTGGTCCGACGTTCGGGGCATCGCCCAGTTCCTGCGGATCCCCGTCCCGTCGGATGAGACCGCGTTTCGTCAACGGCGCGAGCAATGTCGGCAACTGCTCTCGCAGAATGGGGCTGGAGATCTAAAGGCATCGACTGCGCCGAAAGAATCGTCGGTTGCGAACGGCTCGAAGGCCCCCGAAACCCAGGAGGGTCTGCTCACGGCGAGTCGACGGGCCTACCGGGACTTGCTGACCTCCGACCAGTTCGAGGTGAAGGGATCCGGACGGATCTCCGGGGGCGATGGCTCCGGCCGATGGCATCTGGTCCTGGGTTCCATCTTTGATCACCTGTGGTTTCTCTGGTTCCTCTGCTGGCTGGTGGGCTTCTTCGCGTTGGCGGTGTCGGTGTGGGGACGGCTGGGTCTGCCTCGGATTCCCCACGCCTGGCTTTTGTCCCCGGCTTGGCCGCTGGTCCTGGTGCCGATCACCCTGATCCCCCAGCTGTGGATGGCTCCGTTCGGGCCGAACTTTGGACCGGACACGTCCGTCGGGCTGATCCCGCAGCCGCATCTCGTGGTCTACTACGGCATCTTTTTCACGGTCGGCGCGCTCTACTTCGAGTCCGGGGATGTGGAGGGTCGACTGGGTCGAGGCTGGGTCTGGTTGCTGGTTGTGGCGAACGCGGTGCTGTTCCCGCTGGGACTGGCCACGGCGGAGCGACAGCCGATCCTGTCTGGGGTCCTTCAGATCCTCTTCGCCTGGATGATGTGCTTGGGGTTCATGGGACTGTTCCGGCGCTATCTCAGCGGGGAAAACCCAGTCATCCGATACCTCGCGGACTCGGCCTACTGGCTCTACATCATGCACCATCCGCTGGTCGCACTGCTGCAGTCCCTGATCCGGCCTTGGGACCTGTCGCCGTTCCTCAAGTGGTTGATCCTGAGCGTCTCGTTGATCGGTGTCCTGCTGGTCTCCTACCACTACCTGGTCCGGAGCACTTGGATCGGCTGGCTGCTGAATGGAAGGCGGATTCCAAGGTCTGGAAAGCCGACATCGAACGTCGGCTGAGTCGTTCAGGGCGTGCGGCCCTTGAGGGATTCGAGGAATGCGAGAAGGTCCCGCATCTGTTCGACTGAGAGTGACCCCTCGAGTCCCTCGGGCATGAGCGACAGTGGACCGATCCCGAGCGACTGGACCTCGTTCCGTGGAATGCGTCGGAGGGAGTGGTCCGCCAGCCGGAGCTCGACCACCGCATCGGTTTCCTGGTGCAGGATGCCCGTCTCCCGTTCGCCATCCCGCCGCACGACCTCGATGGGCTCGTAGCCGCGGGCATAGGACGCGCTCGGGAACAGGATGGATTCGAGCAGATCGCGTCGGGTTCGGACCTCCCCGATCGTGGAGAGGTCTGGTCCAAGGTTTCCTCCCTCGCCGACGATCCGGTGGCACAGAGCGCACCCCGACCGGGTGTCGTGGAAGACCCGACGCCCAGCCTCCGGATCGCCGCCGGTGAGGGCCGGTGTCCAGGGACGGTAGCGTTCCGCTGTTCCGGTTTGGCGGGATTGGAGTCGGGTCAGCAGGGGGGTGAGGGCCTTCCGGATGGGCCCCCCCCCGGCGGTGGCAATTCGGTCGACGGCCATCACTGGAAGTGTATCGCGGCCCGGGGATCGGTCGAGCGCGGCGGCGAGGTCGAGCGCCGTGGAGTCGGTCAATGGGCGCTCGAACGAGGGGAGCAGCTGGGCCAATTCAACCCCGTTGGCCTGGGCAGCGACGTCGGTCCTGATCCGCAGCTGGTCGGGGGTTCCGGGGACCTGTCCCAGGAGACGGACGGCCTGGAGGCGGAGCATTGCGTGGGTAGTTGCGGGTTGGCGGGCGATGTCGACCACCATGGCGTGGATGGGATCCGGGAGCGGCGCAGTGGTGCCCAGGGCTTCGGCGGCACGGAGGCGGACCGCAGGAGTCCGATCGGGGTTCAGGGCCACTCGGGTAATCGACTCGTTCCAAAGGTTCGTCCGGGCGGCACGGGCGAGGGACAGACCCTCCAGCAGGAGGGTGTCGTCGGTGCTGTCGAGCGTGTTCCGGATCAGTCCCTGCCAGTCCTTCAAGAGCTTGGGCTGTCCATCCTGGGCCCAGACTTGGAGCACGAGCCGACGGCGGTCTGGGGTGGTGGAGGGCGCGGTGAGGGCAGCTGCGGCGACGCTACGGATTGGCTCCTGATTCCAGAGTCCCGAGAGAAGATGCCGCAACGAGGCCTGGCCCTCGGCGTCCAGGGTCGGGACCGTCAGCCACGACTGGATCTGTCCCACGGCTTCCTGCACCCACTCGGGACGGCGCGCGATGGCGTCTACGGCGCGTTGGCGAACCCGGGTGTCCGGATCTGCGAGGAGTAGCCGGGCCTCGTCCGGGCGGAGACCTTTCCCGGTCTTTTGGTCCAGCGCGATGAGCGCCCCGCGACGAGCTGCGGGGGAGGGACGCCGAAGACCCTCGGACAGCGAGGTTTCGTCGCCGGACTGGATCAGGGCGTCGATCAGGGCGTGCTCGAGGAAGCGGTCGGTGGCGCGGTCGAGTTCGTCGAGGACCGCGGGCACGCACTCGGCGTTGCCAAGACGCGATAGGGCCGATGCGCTCTCCCTGCGTTCGGCGGGGGATTCGGAGCGGAGGGTACGGAGGAGTTCAGGAAGGCTGGCGGCGTCGCGGTCACTTCCAACGGTTCGTTCCACGGCGAGGCGCACCTCGAGGGACAGGTCCTTGAACCCCTGTCGGATCACTCCGCGCGCCTCCGGGGTGCGGTGCCGGGCGAGGGCCCAGAGCGCTCGGATCCGGACTTCAGGGTCGGTGGACTGCGTCCATGTCACCCGCAACGCCTCCAGAGACTCCGGGCTGGGGTGACCGAGGAGCTCGAGGGCCCGGTCCTGGACTGCGGGTCGTGGATCTGCGAGACGGGCTGCGAGGGTGGATGATCTGGCGGTGTTCCAGTCGAGCATCCGCCCTCTGGGATCTTGGACCGCGGCCCCTTCCTTCCGGATCCGGTAGACGGCCCCGAGGCGTTCGGGCTTGGCGACCTGGGCACTGGGACACCCGTTGATGAACCACCCGCCGGTGTCGATGACTAGCAGGCTGCCGTCGGCATCTTCGATCACATCACAGGCTCGGAAATCCGGATCGGAGGATTCGAGGAACGGGATCTGGCGGGCCTTGAACGTGGCCCCGTCGCGCTCGAGGACGACCTGATCGACGCGATGGGTGTTGTAGAACGAGATGAAGTAGGTGTCGCGATAAGCACTCCCGAAAGCGTCGGACCGGTATCGGGCGATCGAAGAAGGGGCGACCAGGCCGTATCGGACGAGGGCCGGCATGAGGGGCCCGGTCTGCTGGAATTCATTGATCCAGGCGTCGACCCGTCGCGGGTACACCCCGTTGAGGATGTAGTGGACGAGGGCGTCATGCCGGGCCTCGTCGGGATTGTACCAGGTCATGATCCCGAGCATTTCACCAGCCGGGGTGAAGGCGACCTCGATGGGGTTGTAGGTGCCGCCCCCGCAGAAGGTTTCCAGACGGGAGCCGTCGGGATTGCACAGGAACACCCGGGCTGCGGTTCCCTTGTGGAGGACCTGTCCCTGACGGTCCTTGATTTCGTGCCCGAGCGGGGCGTCGGTGAACGCCAGTCGACCGTCGGGGGTGAGGAATGGCCCGTGGATGTCGCCGGCATGCCCGAGCGATCGGAAGGTCCCGACGATAGGGTCCCGTCGATCCGCCACCCCATCACCGTCGGTGTCCTCCAGACGCCAGAGGTACGGGGGGCTGGTCACGTAGACAGCGCCCTGATGCCACAGCACTCCGGCTGGGAAGGTCATCTGGTCGGCGAACACCGTTTTCCGATCGAAACGCCCGTCGCCGTCGGAGTCTTCGAGCCGGCTGATGATGTTGGGGCGTTCCCGAAGCATCCCAGCTTCGTCGAGGTTCTTCCCGGCGCTTTCGCAGACGTAGAGGCGCCCTTCTGGGTCGAACCCACCCAGCATGGGGTATTTGACGAGAGGGGAGTCCGCGACGGTTTCGATGATGAATCCCTTGGGCACGCGGATGGCGGAGAGATCCGAGGCCTCCGAGGCAGCCGGAAGGCCCCCCAACAGGACTCCCAGCAGGACCTGACCCACGATTTGGGGCCAGGTCCTTCGGATGGGGGCCAGGTCATTAGTATGGCCCTTGTGGGTGACCGTTTGGGGCCAGGTCATCGGAGCAAGATTCAGGTTCATCTGGCCACGGTTTGCCGTCTGGGGACGGGTCATAGGTGTCGTTTGGGGACAGGCCCTTTTGGGTGAGGGCCAGGTCATTACTGGAACCCTTTGGAAATGGCTTGGGGCCAGGTCCTTGTGTTGAGGGTCAGGTGCTTACGGATGGGATTGCGCCGGGCTGGGCGGGTCAGGGCCAGGTCGTTGGATTCAGGGTGCTGCTTGGGGCCAGGCCCTTGAGGCGGCGGCTGAGCGGTTGAAGGAAGGGGCGTGGAACATCAGAGGAGAATGTCCCGGAGACTTTCATCGGGAGATGGGGAGGTCCAACACGGATCCGTCCCGCGGACTGGAAGGTATGCTTAGGGGGGACAGGTCATCAGCTGCGGATCACGCCGGTGATCGCTAATCCGCCCGTTCCGTCCTACCGGCCTGTGCCTCGGCAGAAAACTTGGTTGAAGCCAGCGAGTTCCCTCAGGACTTCATCCGTGTGGACGAGCGTCAACTCGAGTTCCGCTGCGGTGGCTGCGATGATCCGGTCGGCCGGATCGCCGTGGGGCCATTCCCAGAGAGCCGCCCTTCGGGCGATGGATGCCGACAGAGGCTGTACGGTCAGGCCGCTCAAGGAGTCTTCCATCCATTCATCGGGGTTCGAGACCGGCAGGCCCCGGTGGCGCCACTTGTAGAGAATCTCCGCGATGCTTATCGACGCGAGGTGCCACTCCGTGACCCCGGTAAGAGTCTTCCTCAGTGCAGCCGACATGGGCAACCGGTGGTACCTTCGGAACCACACTCCGGAATCGAGCAGGGCGCGCATGGTTCACCAGACCGGGAAGGCCGGCTGATCCAGGTTGATCCCGCGGATCCGGCGAGCGTCAACATAGGCTCTCCGGGCAACGGACGGCTTCGGACGTGCCGGACGGCGGAGAACTACCAAGCGCCAGCAACCTTCGCCCTCCGGCTCATAGACGACTGCAGAGCCCGGAGGTACCCCCGGGGGTAGGGTCACCCTTCTCTTGGAATCGACGAGGTAGGTCACTTCACGAGAAAAGCGTGGGAATCTCCCACTGTCAAAACCTCCGTGGGTCCGTCCCATAGGGTGTGTCATTCGAGTTTCAAAAACCCAGGGGGTAATGGTCCTTGGAAAGGTCCCCTATGGCTCTTGGCTGGTTGCTCTGGCTCGCCGATTCACCGATTGGGTCTCACGATCTGGGGATAGGTCCTTGGAGGGTGCTACGCCGCCCTTGCCAGCACCTCGACCAGGTGACGCAGTTCGGCGTCGACGTCACCCGGGTCGGGTAATCTGCCGGAAACGCCGTCGCAGCCGATGCACCGCGACCTTCAACGCCCCAGGGCCAAGCCCAGCCGGAGCAACAGCCTCGCCTCCGGTCTCCTGGGCGACACTCCCACCCAGCCAGGGCTTGAGGGCCTCGAACAACGCACCTTTTCCGTCCGCCGCGTATTCCGCCGACAGCCGATCCAGACCTCGCCGCATCAGGTCGAATGCCCATTCACGGTCGAACGCGAGCGCATCGTCCGACGCCTCGGCTGCGACCTGCGGTCCTGTGCCCTCCGCGATCCCGTCGAGGGACTCCGGAACCACCCCGCTGCCGCGTCGCACCGCCTGGCGATGGTCCCGCTGGTCGGCCAGGAAATGGCGCAACGCCCCAAGTAGGTACGAACGGAACCGGCCTCGTGCGGGATCGGCCGACGCAAACCCATCGCTCTGCAACACCCGGGCGAAGAATCCCTGCGCCAGTTCCCGGGCAGCATCGAGATTCCGTCCCTCACGACGGAGAAAGCGGACCACCGGTTCGTAATAGGTCCCGCAGAGATCGGAGAGCGCCGCGCGGGCCTCCGGAGTCCCGCCACGGGCCGCTAGGACCAACGTCCAACGGGTCGGTTCAAAACCACCCGCCGTCAGGAGCGTCTGCGATCCCGTTCCTGATGGAGCCTCCGGGGTCATTGGGCGTTCCCGGCTGCCGGACCGGCATTCTTGACCGCTGCTTCCAACCCGGTCCGGGCCCGGTTCAGATCGTTCGTCGTGGCCCGACCCGCCCGGTGCTCCTCCTCGGTGAAGGCCAAGACCGCCCGGGCGTGGTCGAGCATGGCCCTGGCCGCGGCGGCGGGATTCGCTTCCACAACCGCAACAACCGCTCTCAGGTAGGCCTCCCGGCCCTCAAGATCAATGAGCTGACCGCGACTTGTCGGGGTGGCGTCGGTGGTTGCCCGCTGCCGGAGGGAATAAAGCTGATCCCGGACCGTATTCAGTTCCTGCTGCTCTGCCGTCAGGCCCCCGGGTGGTGTCGGCACAAATTTGACCTCCAGCGTCACATGCCACGGCACCGGACCGGAACCCGATCCCGTCAGTATGGGCGACCAGGCCGGGATGGTTGGCGACGAATCCGTGGACCCGATCGTGGTGGGCGGAACGTCTATGATCTCCCATTGGGTCGGCTGCCCTTCGATCCAGGAAGGGCGAAGCTGAAACGTACCCCGAGGTTCAGTGACGGAGATCGTCCACGACGGATCCGGATCCCGTTTCGGCCCTTCGGTCTGGTGACTCCACCGAACCCGGGCCTCGGTCCGCCGATCCGCCGCGCCGGGGATGTCGACAAACACGCCCCCGCTGGGCACCACGACACCGCTTCTCCACAGTCGGGCGCTGATTCGCCCCAGATGATTCGTGGGAATGGAAAGCCGGATCTCTGGGGCGTTCGGGGTACCGAGCTTCTCAGGGGGCTGCGGCCGCATGCTTTGTGCAACGGCCTGCCGGGCCACCTGCTCCCGGTCTTTCAGGACCATGAACTCGAGGTATCCTGAGCACCCGACCAGAAACAGGACCGTGATCCCGCCATGAAGCAGCCACTGAAACGGTGGCACCCGACCCTTGCCCCGGGACTCGGCGGGACAGGAGACATGACGAGCCAGAATCCGCGGCATGAGGATTCCCACCACCACGACCGTCGCGAAGGCGATCACTGCGGCGAGTCCTAGCGGGCCAAGGCCTAAGAGGGGGGTGGGGATCAAGCCGGTGCCGAGACCCGTCAGCAACAAGCCCGTGCCTGCGGCAAGGACAGCGGCACAGAACTGGGCGAGGACTGTGGGCCAGGTTCCGAGGGCGAACATCAGACGGAAACGCCCAACCTTCAGGGCGGGGTTTCGACGAAATGCCGGCACCTCAAGCTCTGCTAGTACGGTGCCGACGACGCCACAGAGGACGGCGGGCCCCATAGTGAGGCCGACCCACAGCCATTCGAGGGGGCTGTGATACGTCGCTGCGGCAAGATAACCCAGCCCCATGACCGGCGGACCACCGAGAACGAGGCTCACCGCCACCAATCCCACCCCCCAGTTCAGACGAGTCATCGAGACGGCGGGCCCCTCCGGCGGCGTTGGGGGAACTGGAGGCGGGGACGCCGGCGCCGGCACCTCAGGATTGCGGGCTAGGCGCTCGACCTGCGTCTTCACCTCGCCGGCACTCTGTTGGCGGAGCTCGCGTTCCTTGGCCAGGGCCCGCAGCACGATGTCGTCGATCCGCGCATCGAGGTCTGACTTCATCGAGGGCGCAGCGAACCGTCCCAAGGGCAGTTCGCCCGTCAGCAATTCGTAGAACACCACCCCAAGGGAGTAGATGTCAGCCCGATGATCGACCCGGGCGGGGTCCTCCACCTGCTCCGGGGCCATGTAGTGTGGCGTGCCGAGACGGGCGCCGTTCTCGGTCAGGGCGATGTCTCCGAGCGGATCCCCGACCAGCTTGGCGATGCCGAAATCGGTGATCTTCACCCGGCCCGCGGTGTCGAGGAGGATGTTCTCCGGCTTGATGTCGCGATGCAGCACGCCGTGGTCGTGCGCAAACTGCAGGGCCTCACAGATCCGGGGCACGAGCGCCAGGGCTTCCGCCGGTGTGATGTCCCCGGTGCGCATGGCCTGACGGAGGGTGACCCCATCGACGTACTCCAGGAGCAGGTAGCAGAAGGGTCCGGACTGGCCGAAGTCGTGGACCGCGACGATTCCCGGGTGGCTGAGTCGTGCGAGGAGTCGGGCCTCGCGTTGGAAGCGCTCGGTGAATGCCGGATCGGTAGCGAGGTGTCGGGGCAGCACCTTCAGGGCGACCCAACGATCGAGTGCCGGCTGACGGGCCTTGAACACCACGCCCATGCCACCGGCACCGAGACGCTCGACCACCTCGAGGGCGGGGAAGGCCGCGCGGACCTCATCGAGACTCGGTTCCGAGGCTGCCCCGCCCAGTCCGGCGGGCTCGGAGGGCCGTGCGGCACCCAGGAGCACACAACGGGGACAAAGTCCGCCCGGGGCGTCGGAGGGGATGGGTCCGCCGCAGTGGGGGCAGGATGGGGTTGAGGAGTGGGATCCGGTCTCTGGCTTCATGGCACCGGCTTCCTGAGGCGGTTTCTGCCTCAGGTTACCGGGAATCGTCCGCCCGGACAGGAGATTGGCGCAGGAACCTCTGATTGGGGTCAGGTCATGGTTTCGACAAGGGTTGTCACCAGAAGCCAGGGTCGGGGACAGGCCCTTACGGGTGAAATTGCGCTGTTTCTGTGGGATTCTGGGATCGTTCGTTGGATGCAGGGTGCCCCTGTCCCGTGATCTGGAGGGTTCGTCGAAACGATTGATGACCTGTCCCTCCAGGGCAGATGACCTGGCCCCGAATCGTCGTCCGTGACCGATGGGTGCGCGCGACTCAGATCAAGGGACAGGTCATTAGTGAGACCTTGGTGAGACCCTGGAGGGGTGATGGTTTGGGGTCAGGTCATCTTTTGCGCCCTCGACTGTTTTTGCTGGGCGCCATTGAACGCTCAACTCAGCGCGCCGTCGCTGAGTCCGTGACCTGACAAGTGGAAGTCAATACGCTACGAGGTAGCAGACGGGGGGATGGGGGAGGGAGCCCGGAGGGCGACCGGAACCATCCCCCCGTCTGAGGCGGTCACAACCACTACCAACGACATGACCAACGACCATCCGGCCGACAACCCCGATTCGGGCCCGAAGAAACGCCGCTTCCTCAGCGCCGAG
>SYEM01000231.1 GCA_005801385.1 Verrucomicrobiales bacterium
AGGGATGGCAACGGTCGCTGGGCCAAGGCTCGGCATCGCCCCCGGTTCGAGGGTCATCGCATCGGCGCCCAGTCCGTCAGGGCCATCGTGAAGGCCGCCGGCGAGCTCGGCATCAAGTACCTGACCCTCTATGCCTTCTCGGTGGATAACTGGAACCGGCCCCAGGACGAGGTCGACACCCTGATGAAGTATCTGGCCCGGTATCTGAAGACCGAGCTCGCCGAGCTCCAGCGCAACAATGTCCGTCTCGAGGCCATTGGTCAGATCTGGCGTCTGCCTGAGTTCGTCCAGAAGCAGCTCGCCGAGAGCCGGGCCGCGTTGTCGAAGAACAATGGGCTCACCCTGATCATCGCCTTGAGCTACGGCGGTCGGACCGAGATCGTGGAGGCGGTCCGGGAGCTGGCCGAGAAGGTCAAGTGTGGCCAGCTCGAGCCCGCGGAGATCACCGAGCGGGTCGTGGCGGACCACCTCTACACCCGCCACTGGCCCGACCCCGACCTCCTGATCCGGACGAGTGGCGAGATGCGGGTCAGCAATTTCCTGCTGTGGCAGATCTCCTATGCCGAGTTTGTCATCACCCCGGCCCTCTGGCCGGATTTCCGGAAGCCACAGCTGGCCGAGGCCCTCGAGGAATACGCCCGACGCCATCGGCGGTTCGGGGGGGTCTGAGCAGGGTTCAGAAAGCCTGTCGCAACGCGGCGATCAGATAGACGATCCCACCGACGGCGACGACGACCGAGCCCGCGGATCGTATCGTCGTGGCCACCCCGAGGCCCCAGCGGGATCGCCCCGCCCGGAGCAGTCCCCAGGCGGGCACCCCGAGGCACACGTGGCCGATCTCGACCCCGAGGCAGAATGCGCCAATCGCGAGGGCGACGTGCCATCCCGATACCGTTCCCAGCGCGTCGCCGAGTCCTCCCGCAAACCCAAGGCCATGGACGAGCCCAAAGCCGAAGGCGATCCAGACGCGGCGCGGATCCTGGTCCGGCTGCCGTTCCAGGAGATTCATGAGGGCCACCACCACGATGCTTCCGGCGATGAGCGGTTCCACAATGGATGAGGGCACCCGGACCCACTGCAGCGCGGCGAGGGTGATCGTGATCGAGTGGGCGAGCGTGAAGGCGAGGAGGATCACAAGAAGACCCCGAAGCGGCGGCATCGCGAGCACCAGTGCGGCAAGGAAGAGCAGGTGGTCGTATCCGTGCAGGATGTGATGGATCCCAAGCCGAAGGTAGTCGAGGAGCGGTGGCATTCCCGTGCCGCGGCTCCCAGGAGCCGGGACTGGCGCAAGGCTGTCCGGCCCAGGGTCCACTGCCGGGGCGGGTTCCACTCCCAGCACGAGGTGGTAGGGGAGGTCCGCACGCACAATCCCGGCCCCCAACTCACGCCCCTTGGAGTCCCGGATCAGCAGGGAATAGGTCACGACCCAGGGCGTCCCCGGGGCATAGATGGATCCCTTCAACGTCTGCTGGCGGAATTCAAGGTCCCGCACGGGTCCCGGGACCTCGCATTCGAGGTCGAACACGGCATGGGTCTGGTCGAGGAAGAACGGCGAGTCCGGTCCGGGTCCCTCCGCCCCTTCGGCCTCCAGACGTGCGTCGAGCACGGTGACCGGCAGGGGCTTGCCGTCGGCCACGATGGAAATCGACCGCATCAGGGTCCCTCCATAGGGGGGAATCCACTCGAGCAGTTCCTCCAGCCGCGGGGTCTCGGAACCCGTCCCGAGCCCCCGGGCGATCGTGATCTCACGCAGGGTTGCCGTGACTCGGCACAAGATGCGCCGGTCCTCCATCACCACCCACCAGGAGTCCTGGAGGAAGGGGTGGGCCGCCACCCGTGGAATCATGGAGAGCAGCATCCACCCCAGCACCCAGAAGAGCCCTCGGATGAGGCGATCCTGACCGGGGTGCCGCCATGCCGGGATCAAGCGGGCTCCTGCTGGCTGATGCAGTGGAACGACCCGAGTCCCCAGATGAGGTCCAGGGAGTCGATGCCCACCACCTTCCGATCTGTGAACTGCCGCTGCAGCCGCTCCAGCGCGATGGCGTCGTTTGGGTCGCGGAAGGTCGGCACGATCACCCGGTCGTTGGCGATGTAGAAGTTGGCGTAGCTCGCGGGAAGACGCTGGTCCTCGACCTCGATCCTGCGCGGCATCGGGAGCTCCACGATCCGGAATGGCTGTCCGTCCTGGTCCCGCATGTGCCGGAGACGTTCAAGGTTCTCCTGGAGAACCCCGTGGTTGGTGTCCGCAGGATCCTCCTCGACCACCGTGACGATCGTGTCGCGGGCGACGAAGCGGGCCAGGTCATCGACGTGTCCGTCGGTGTCGTCCCCCTCGATGCCATCGCCGAGCCAAAGGATGTTTCGGACCCCGAGGAACTCCCTGAGGTATCCCTCGATCTGTCCCTTGTTCAGGTGGGGATTCCTATTCGGGTTGAGCAGGCAGGCCTCGGTGGTCAGCAGGGTGCCGAGACCGTTCACCTCAAGCGAGCCACCCTCCATGACGATGCCCGGTTCGAACAGTGGCAGTCCCCGGAGCCGGGCCACATGGGTCGGAACCTGGTCGTCGAGGTCAAAGGGAGGATATTTGCCGCCCCACGCGTTGTAGTCCCAGTCCACCACGGCGCGGCCCCGGGATCCCTGCCCTTCGCGGACGAGGAAGATCGGCCCGTGATCCCGGCACCAGGGTTCATAGGCACGGAACGGATGGAGATGGACACGGTCGAGGTGTACATGATGGCGACGAAGGACCTCGCGGATCGCGCCCGCGAGGTCCTCGTTCCAGACGTTGATATGGACTTCCTCGCCTTGGCTCAGGTGGAACACGAACTGCCCGTAGACATTGGGGATGGGCTCGTAGGCTCCCGGAAAGCTGATGCCGTCGGGTCTTGGCCAGGTGAGCCAGGTGGCCTTGTGCGGTTCCCACTCGGCGGGCATCCGATAGCCGAGTTCCAGGGGTGTCTTTGCGCTGCTCATGAGGAGAGTGTGATGGGGTGTCCTGCCATTGCCCAGAAGGGAACGGGTGATGGGGAGATTAAGGGGCTGGGCTGCCCGACCGTGGGAATGATCGATCCCTGGAGCGCAGGATCAAGCGAGCCGCACCACCATTGCTGTGGTGTTGTCCCGGCCATCGCGATCCACCGACGCTTCGACCAAGGCCTTGGCGGGATTCGTGTCTCCCTGACTCCCGGAGCGAAGAAGGTCCACGATCTGGTGGGGATACAACCCCTCCGAAAGGCCGTCGGAACACAGAAGGAAGAGGTCGCCAGGTCGGTGTTCGAGGCGGCCGATCTGGGGGTCGACGAACTGGTTGCCGCCACCCAGTGCTTTCTGGAGGACATTGCGCCGCGGGTGGGACCGGGCCTCGCGCTCGGTGATCTTCCCGTTGCGCAGGAGCCAGCCCACATGGGTGTCGTCGTGGCTCAGCTGCCGCAGCTCCTCGGTCCCCTGTGGCAGGTGGTAGATCCGGCTGTCCCCGATGTGCGCGAAGTACAGCCGGTCGGGGGTGAACCAGCAGAGGCTCAGCGTGGTCTCCATCCCGGAGCATTCGTCATAGCTCTCCCCGAGGTACACAATGGCCTTGTGGATCTTGATGAAGAGTTCACCGAGGACATCGGAGACTCCGGCTTCGAGCCCCTTGGCCTGCTGCTGGAAGCTGCGGGGCAGGAGCCTGGTGATCTGTTCGACAGCGATCCTGCTCGCGATCTCACCGGCCTTGGCCCCGCCCATCCCGTCGCAGACCGCGAAGGCCCGATCGACATTCTCCAGGGATCCCTCACCAATCTTGCCGAGGAGATGGACTTCCTGGGCATCGAACTCGAGACCCAGGAAAGCGTCCTCGTTGTTGGCCCGCACCTTTCCGCGATCGGTCCATCCATGCCAGATCAGATGGGGCACCTTAGGGGGCGTTTCCATGGGTCTTGGGAGGATCCGTGAGGAGTGCGGCGAACTCGAAGTCGATGATGCAGAAGCGTCCATCCGACCTCCGGTAGGTGATGTTGCGCTTGTCGGGATCCTCGTGCCGGACCCCGAAGGCCTCCAGCTCGGTAAACAACTCCCGTTCGCGCTCCGGATCGAGGTGATCCACCCGGGCTCCGCAGTTCGTGGTGACGATCCGCAGCTGGCCCTCGTCGGCCTCGAGAAGGCGCGGCACGAAGGGGCACCCCCGCTCCTCGAGGTGCCGCAGGACACGGACCTCGTTGGTGAACCGGCTGGTGGCGTCCGGTCCGTGGTAGACCTTGATGACCCGACCGTCGAAGGTGAGCTGGACCGTCGATCTCAGGGTGTCCTTGACCTTGATCATGTGGGAATGGGGTCCATGGCGCGTTGCCTCGCGGAATGCCCCGGAGAAATAGCGCATCCGCTCCGATGTCGGAATGCAGTTCTGGTGAAATCTGACCAGCGTGTCCAAAGCCGGCCAGCCGCGCCCGGCGGGTGGTCTCCGGGTCTTAGAGAACGCCGACGTGCAGAGCCGCCTTTAAAACAGGGGCTGATCTGGTGTTCGTCCCCTGCGGAAGGGGGTGCGGGGCTTGACGTGGCACCCGAGGTGCTCCACCACTTGGGCTCTCGTTCCGAGACCAAGACTCAAACCAAAGCCTCATTACCATCCATGGCGAAGTACAAACTAGAATACATCTGGCTGGACGGCTACCAGCCCACTCCGAACCTCCGCAGCAAGACCAAGATCGAGGAGTTCAGCAGTTTCCCGAAGCTTGAGCAGCTCCCGTTCTGGGGCTTCGACGGCAGTTCGACCCGCCAGGCCGAGGGACGCAGCTCGGATTGCATGCTCAAGCCTGTCGCCGTCTATCCGGATTCCACCCGGAAGAATGGTGCCCTGGTGATGTGCGAGGTCATGATGCCGGACAAGAAGACCCCGCATCC
>SYEM01000232.1 GCA_005801385.1 Verrucomicrobiales bacterium
GCAGCAGCGGGTGGCGATCGCCCGAGCGTTGGCGATGAAGCCGCAGGTCCTGCTGCTTGACGAACCCACCAGTGCCCTCGATCCCCAGCTCCGTGAGGAGGTACGTCGGGTCCTGCGTGACCTTGCCGAGGAGGGGATGACGATGCTCGTCGTGACCCACGATCTCCGGCTGGCCCGTCAGATCGCTGACCGCGCGGCGTTCCTGGACGGCGGCCGCATTCTCGAGTCGGGTCCGGCCGAGCAGGTCTTTGGTAATCCGGTTCACGACAGGACTCGCTGGTTCCTGAACGAGGTCGAGGGCTGAGGGTCACTGACCCGGGGCAGAGCGGGTTTTGCTTCAATGTCAACGACCCGAGTTTGAGATGCGCCCAGCCATCGGTCTTGGTTCCCGATAGACCGCGTTCAAAACCAAACTTCATCCTCCCTGTCTTCCTCCGAGTTCTGGTGTCGGCGCGCGTGTCCCTCTTCTTTCCGAATGCAGGGGGCAAGGAGCAAACAGGAATTGCCTCGGCAGGGGGGCGACGGGAGAGTCAAGACGTGCGATCCACCCTCACTGGCGCATTCCGGCTGTTCCGGGTTGCCGGCATCGACGTCTACCTGCATTGGCTCTGGTTCGTGGTCGCGGTCTACCAAGTCCAGGGCCGCGGTGGTGGCGAGGGGAACCTCGTCTGGAGGATCGCGGAATATCTCGTGCTCTTCGCGATCGTCCTGCTCCACGAGTTCGGACACGCCCTCGCGACCCGGCAGGTGGGCGGCGATGCCAACACCATCCTTCTCTGGCCCTTCGGCGGTGTCGCCTATGTCTCCCCGCCGTTCCGGCCAGGCGCCCAGCTCTGGGGGCTCGCCGCTGGACCATTGGTCAATGTCGTGCTGGCGATTCCCCTGACCGCTCTGGTCATGGGCTCGAATGTCGCTCTGCTGCAGTCCAGCTCCCTCGACTGGGCGGTATTCATCAGGAACGTCTGGTGGATCAACACCGGGTTGTTCCTCTTCAACATGCTGCCGGTCTATCCGTTGGATGGGGGACAGATCCTCCGGTCGCTGCTGTGGTTCGTCGTCGGTCCGGTCCGTAGCCTCTATGCCGCCACCTTCGTGGGCTTCCTCGGCGTCCTCGGCCTGTTGATTCTCGCAGTCCTCGACCAGTCGGTCTGGCTGGGGATCATGACCCTGTTCATCGGAAGCAACTGCTGGCAGGGGTGGCGACAGGCCCGGATGCTTTCGGCCCTCGAGCGCCGATGGTGAGGTTGCGGGTTGCAGTGGTACGTGATTCCGGGGGTTGGCACTTTCGTCGACAGCCTCCAGACTTTCGGCGTTATGCCAAATCCCTGGACCGGAAAAGGAAACCCTTACACCCGCAAGGAAGTCCGTGACCGCCTCATGGCGACCCTGAAGAAGGGCGATGCCATCATCGCCGCGGGCGCTGGCACTGGGATCAGCGCCAAGTTCATCGAGAAGGGCGGAGCTGACCTCATCATCATCTACAACTCCGGACGCTTCCGGATGATGGGGCATGGCTCCACCTGCGGCATGATGGCCTACGGCGATGCCAACGCGATCGCGATGGAGATTGGCGAATACGAGGTCCTTCCCGTGGTGGAGGAGTGTCCCGTCATCTGCGGCGTCCACGCCACCGATCCCCGTCGCCGAATGTGGCACTGGCTGGGACAGGTCAAGGACATGGGTTTCTCCGGGGTGAACAACTTCCCGACCCACACGATCGTGGATGGCCATTTCCGAGGGGTCCTCGAGGAGACCGGGATGAGTGTCCGCAAGGAGTACGAGATGGTTTCTCTGGCCCGGAAGATGGATCTGTTCTCGGTGGTCTACGTGGCGACACCCGAGGAGGCGGTCGAGATGGCGAAGGCCGGGGCCGACGCGATCATCGCGCACGTTGGAACGACCGTGGGCGGCAGCATCGGTGTGACCAAGGCCGTGGTGGGCTGGGACTTCACACTCCAGCGGACCCAGGAGATCGTCGACGCCGCTTCCCGCGTCCGGAAGGACATCTTCTTCCTGTGTCACGGGGGTCCCATCAACACGCCGGACGATGCCAAGCGTGTGCTGCAGAACACGGATGCGGTCGGATTCGTGGGGGCCAGCTCGCTCGAGCGCATGGGGGTCGAGGCCTCGCTGACCCAGCTGACCCGGGACTTCAAGGCGCTGAAGGCGCCTGCCGCTAAGCGCCTCTCCAGGAAGCGCTGAGGGGTCGTGGAGATCCGGTCATCGACGGGTCTCGGGGCACGGTGGTAGGCTGCCAACATTCCCATGAGCCATCGATTCATCACCACGGCAGAGGCACTCCAGGAGAACTTCAAGGGGCGTACGAACTACTGGATGTGCCGACCCGAGGTCTGCGATGCAGAACTGCTGCAGATCTGTCGCGCAGTCCTGCCGACGGGTGAGGGACACCCTTTTCACACCCATCCCGAGCTCGAGGAGGCCATCTATGTCCTCGAGGGCCAGGTGGAGCAATGGGTCGAGCAGGAGCGACGCCTCCTGGGCCCCGGAGAGGTCGCCCACATCCCGGCAGGGGTGGTTCATGCGACGTTCAATCCCTCCTCCAAGGATGCCGTCATCCTGGCGATCCTGTCCCCAGGCCGATTCAATGGGCCGTTCGCGGTCGATGTCAGCGGCGAGGAACCCTGGAAGTCCCTTCGTCCGCCCGCCAAGTGCTGATCCCTCAGACCATGGATGCCACTGACGTTCGACGGTTTGTCACGGGTGCCGAGCCTATCGTCGAGCTCACCCGGTTCACCCGGAACGAATGGCTGAGCCGTCCCGACATCGTCCCGTGTCGCGAACTGCTGCTGGTCCGGGCGACGATGCAGCCGGGCAAGAGCCACCCCTTCCATCGGCATCCCCACCGTGAAGAGATCATCTATGTTCTCTCAGGAGTGGCCGAGCAGTGGTGCGGGGATCGGCATCGGATCCTCAAATCCGGGGACATGGTCCTGATCCCGAAGAACGAGGTGCACGGTACCTACAATCCCTTCGACACCGAGGTGGTCTTCCTCGCCATTCTGAGCCCTGCGCAGGCCGATGGACCGGATGTGATCGATGTCGACCATGAGCCGCCGTGGAGGGATCTGCGTCAACGCAACCCGTTGCCGGAGAGCAGGTGATACGGGTTCAACTCGGTGGCTCTCGCCGGATGGGTTCCCGACCTGAGCGCGGGATGTCCGCGGCCCCCGTTGGGAGCTGCACTTCCATAGAGACAGGCTGCGACGGCTTCGGTAGCCTCCGGGTGTCCAACCTAGAGGGGTAACCCATCCCGGGCTGCCGTCTCCTCCCATCCCCAAACGCATGAAATCACCCGCTGCCTCCAAGCGCTCCGGCATCCTCGCCGGTGGCAACTGGATTGTGGATCAGGTCAAGATCATCGACACCTATCCCCAGCTCGAACAACTGGCCAACATTAAGTCCCAGAGCCAGGGCACGGGCGGTTCCCCATACAATGTCCTCGTGGATCTCGCGAAGATGGGGGCTGGCTTCCCGCTGGCCGGTGCGGGTCTTGTGGGCAAGGACACCTACGGTCAGTACATCCTCGACGACTGCGTGGCCCACAAGATCGACACCAAGCATCTCAAGGCCACGGGCGAGGCGCCGACCAGCTACACCGATGTGATGACGGTGCAGGGCACGGGCAAGCGCACCTTCTTCCATCATCGCGGGGCGAACGCCCTCTGGGATGCCAAGGATCTTGATTTCAACAAGACCAAGGCCC
>SYEM01000233.1 GCA_005801385.1 Verrucomicrobiales bacterium
GATCGGCCCGGAGGTCCTCGTCGCGATAGCAGCGGGCGAGCTGGAAGTAGCGCTCCACGCCACCCACCATCAGGATCTGCTTGAACTGCTGGGGCGACTGCGGAAGGGCGTAGAAGGTCCCGGGCTCACGGCGGTTGGGGACCAGGAACTCGCGGGCCCCCTCGGGGGTCGACTTGAACAGGGTCGGGGTCTCGACCTCGAGGAAGCCCTGCTCATCCATGTAGCTGCGCGTGGCGATGGCGACCTTCGAGCGGGTCCGGAGGTTGCGGATCATCTCCGGCCGACGGAGGTCGAGGTACCGGTACTGGAGACGCAGCTCCTCGTTGACCTTGTTGGCGACCTCGGGGTCGTCGACCGGGAACGGCAGCACCGCGGCATGGTTCAGAACGACGCACGACTTCACGAGGACCTCGACCTGGCCGGTCGGGATCTTGGTGTTGTCGGTTCCGGACGGACGCACCCGGACGGTTCCGGTGACCTCGAGGACCGACTCGGCGTGGAGATGGGTCGCGGCCTCGAACACGTCCTTCGGCAGGTCCGCCGGATCGAACACGGTCTGGGTCCGACCCTCCCGGTCACGGAGATCGATGAAGAGCACCCCACCCAGGTCTCGGCGGGAGTGGACCCAGCCGACGAGGGTGACGGTCTGGCCCGCGTGCGAGGGCCGAAGTTCGTTGCAATGGTGCGTGCGTTTCATGGGACAGGGACGTCGGGAATGGGATTCCGCGTCGCAAAGGAACGCGGATATTGCGAACGGCCGGGCCATTGGCAAAGGGAAGTTTGGTCCCGGACGGGAATCACCCCACTGTGCCCGGACGATGCCCAAGGGCCCATCGACACCTGATCACCCCAATCCCGTCCCGGGCGTGCCGGTGTCCAATACGGGCCCGGAATCCCCGGTCGCGCGCTGGTTCCGTCAGACCTTCCACACCCCCTCCCCGCCCCAGGCCGCAGCCTGGCCTGTGATCGAGGCCGGGGAATCCGTCCTGATCGTCTCCCCAACCGGCACCGGGAAGACGTTCGCCGCGTTCTTTCCAATCCTCGACCAGTTGGCGCGGGAACATGCCGCGGGTACCCTGCCGACTGGGTTCCAGGCACTCTATCTCTCCCCGCTCCGCGCCCTGGGATATGATCTCGAGAAGAACCTGAACGGTCCCCTCAACGCCAGCTATGGAGGCTCGGCCCCGATCCGGGTGGGGCTCCGCACGGGCGACACGGACCCGGCCGAGCGCCGCCGTCAGTTCGAGGATCCCCCCCACCTGCTGCTCACCACGCCGGAGAGCCTCGCCCTGATGCTGAGCCAGGACCGCTGGCTGTCCCACCTCGAGGGAATCCGCTGGGTGATCGTCGACGAGGTCCATGCCCTTGCGGAGTCCAAGCGGGGCTCCCATCTCAGCCTGAGCCTCGAACGGCTGGAGGCCCTGCGGCACAAGGCCCGACCGGATCGACGCCCCCTGCAGCGGATCGGACTTTCGGCGACGGTTCACCCTCTGGACCGCATCGCCGAATTCCTGTCCGGCGGCGGACGCCCGTGTCGCATCGTAGACGTCTCGGCCATCAAGCGCCTCGACCTCCGGGTCTACACGCCGCTCCAGAAGAGTCCCTATCCGCTGGCCGGGTTCAGCGGCGCCCGGATGATTCGGAACCTCGCCCAGCTGATCCGGAAACACCGCACGACCCTCGTCTTCACCAACACCCGGAGCGGTGCCGAATCGGCCACGTACTGGCTGAAGGACACGTTGCCGGACCTCGCCGACCGGATCGAGTGCCACCATGCGAGCCTCGACCGGGATGTCCGTCTCCAGGTCGAGGACCAGCTCAAACGGGGGGAGCTGCGCTGCGTGGTGTGCTCGACCTCGCTCGAGCTCGGCATCGACATCGGCAGCATCGATCTCGTGGTGATGCTCTCGACGCCGAAGGGCGTCAGCAAGGCCCTGCAGCGGACCGGGCGGGCGGGCCACACGCTCAACGAGGTCAGCCGAGGGCTGTTGATGGCCACCAACGTGAACGACCTCGTCGAGTGCGCCGCCACCGCCCTGCTCGCCCGTCGTGGGCATCTCGACGAGATCCGCATCCCGGAGGTACCGCTCGACGTCCTGGCACAACATGTCATGAGCCTCGGCTGCCTGGGGGAAACCCCGATCCAGGAGGCCTTCGACCTCGTGCGACGGGCCTGGCCGTACCGGAACCTGTCGCGGACCGACTTCGATGCCGTTCTGGAGTTCCTGGCCGGGGGTGGGCGGGCGTTGCGACAGCAGTACACGGAAGTCTTCGGCAAGATCGTCCTCGACGACACCCACGGGACCTTCGAGGCCCGGGCGGGAGCGGTCCGACGGGATTTCCTGCAGAACATCGGGACGATCCCCAACGACGGCGTCGTCCGCATCCTGCTCCGGAACTCGCAGCTCGGCACCGTGGAGGAATCCTTCCTGCGACAGCTGCGGGTCGGCGACGTCTTCGCCCTCGGGGGTCGCGCGCTGCGGCTGGATCGCATCGGCACCATGGAGGCCTGGGTCAGCCGGGCCGACGGCTCCGTGCCGACCGTGCCCCGCTGGGGCGCCAACAAGATGCCGTTGTCGAACCGGGTGGGACTCGAGATCTCCCGGTTCCGCGCCGAGCTCCGGGCACGGCTGGAGTCGATTCCGTTCGAGCAGTCTCCCGGACTGGCCCCGTGGGTGGCCCGACGCCTCGAGTGCGAGGAGCCGAACGCCGCCATCCTCCTGAGGATCCACGCGGCGCAGCATCAGATCAGCGAGATTCCGACTCGCGACTTCCTCCTCGTCGAGGAGTTCGCGGAGCCGGCACCCCGTCCGGAGGTGCCCCCGGCGCAACCCGTGCGACGCCGCGGCGGGGTGCGGCAGCAGGAACTGCGTCTGGGACCGGTGGCCCGTCCCGTCGCGACAGACCCCTCACCCGGCCCGGTGGCCTTCCACTATTTCTTCCACTCGCTGATCGGCCGTGCCGCCAACGACGCCCTCAGCCGGGTCGTGGCCCTCCGTCTCTCCCGCCTGCGCGGCGGCAACGCGCTGGCGTCGACCGACGACTATGGCTTCGTCCTGACCGTGGCTCCACGGCAACGGCTCCAGCCCGGGGAGGTCCCAGGGCTCCTGGACCCAGCGGGATTCGCCGAGGAACTCGAGGCCTCGCTCTCGCGTTCGGACCTCCTCAAGTACCACTTCCGGAATGCGGCGCAGACGGGACTGATGGTGTACCGGAACTTCTTTGGGGAGCAGAAGTCGGTCCGGAAGCTCCAGTGGTCCTCGGAGGTGCTGTTCAACGTACTGTCCGAACACGAGCCCGACCACGTTCTGCTGCGGGAGGCGCGTCGCGACGCGGTCCAGACCTTCCTCGATGTGGATTCCGCCCGTCGGTATCTCGAAGAGTTCCGGTCAGAGCGACGCGAGGTCCGGCTCCGACCGGTCCCGCATGTGCCGCCGCTCTCCTTCGGGATGTATGCCACGAAGATCCGGGAGGCCCTGCTGGTGGAGGATCCCCAGGAGACATTGGAGCGGCTGTATCACCATTGGTGGTCCCAGCTCTCGGGGGTGGGGGAGGCACGCGAAAAGGAGGAGGAGGGACTCACGCCGAGACGCGGAGACGCAGAGGAAGAACCCGGAGAGATTGGGGGGGGAAAGCAGTCGAACGAGAGGGTCCAGGGTGCGTTCTAGGACCATCCCAGTGTACTGGCTTGGGACCGTGCCCGGCCTTTTTCGGTCCGGCAGCGCTGTCGACCCGACCTGCTCCATCAATCAAACCCAACCATCGCCGTGTGGGCGCTTTGCGCCCAGTGATGCAGGGCACTGCATCACCCACCTGGCCTAGTGGGGTACACTCGTGACGTCCAGAGTCTACCAACACCCATCCAGGATGGCACGACACGTGACAGTCGACCGGGCCACCCTTCAAAACGATGGAACCGGGCCCTTTCCATCTCCCTTTTTCCCGTCTTTTCTCCGCGTCTCCGCGTCTCGGCGTGAGTCCCCTTCCCCCTCCGCGTGCCACGCCTGAAGTTCCCCGTTGAGCCGTCGTGCGCCGGATGCGACAACCACGGCTCCCGACACCATGAACCGCCGCCACTTCCTCACCGCCTCCACCCTGGCCACCGCCGCGCTCGCAGTCGGCCGGCTCCCCGTGCACGCCGCAGCCGCCCCGCTCCTCGACGCCAGCGGCCACCGGATCCGTCTGGGAATGGACAATTTTGCGGTCCGGGCCCTCGGACTGAAGGGACGCGACCTGGTCGACTATGCGGCCCGACTAAAGCTCGACACCCTCTTCATCACCGATCTACCCGCCTTGGGATCGCTCGAGATTCCCGCAACCCAGAAGCTTGCCCAATACGCGGCCTCCCAGCAGGTCCAGCTGCTCCTGGGTTCCTGGAGCATCTGTCCGTCCTCCAAGACCTTCAAAAAAGACTGGGGCACCGCCGAGGAACACCTCGCGCTGGGACTCAAGCTCTCCAAGGCCGCGGGTTCGCCCGTGTTCCGCGTGGTGCTCGGGGCCCGTGAGGATCGACGCAGTCCGGGCGGCATCGAGGCCCGGATGGAGGACACCGTCCGGGTGATCAAGTCCTGCCGCAACCTCGCCCTCGACCTCGGTGTGAAGGTGGCGGTCGAGAACCATGCGGGCGACATGACGGCGACGGAGCTCTGCTGGCTCGTGGAGGCGGCTGGACGGGAGTTCGTGGGGGTGAACCTCGACTGCGGCAACGCGCTCTGGACCCTCGAGGATCCGATGGAGTCGCTCGAGAGGCTCGGGCCCTACACCCTGACCACGAGCCTGCGCGACTCCGCCGTGTGGCCAACCGAGAAGGGCTGCAAGGTCCAGTGGACCGCGTTTGGTGAAGGCCAGTGCATCGACTGGAAGCCCTTCTTCCAGCGCTTCGCCCAGCTGTGTCCGGGCGTCGCGGTGAACGTCGAGACGATCGGTGGCTTCGCCGTGGAACTGCCCTACAACGAGCCGGACTTCTGGACCGCCTTCCCGAAGAAGACCGCGGCAGAATTCGTGCGCTTCCTGCAGCTCGTCCAGCGTGGGAAGCCGGTCGAACAGTTCGATGGCGGCGACAAGGCCAAGCAGGAGGGGGAACTCGTGCGCAGCCTCGCGTACCTCCGAGAGACGATCGGCCTGGGCGTCCGTTCCTGATCCCATTCCCCGAGCCGATGACCCTCGACTTCATCAAGATGACCGGTGCCGGGAACGACTTCATCCTGGCCGACAACCGCAAGGGTGACCTCCGGCTGACGCCACAACAGGTGGCCCGCCTGTGCCACCGTCAGTTCGGGATCGGGGCCGACGGCCTCATGCTGCTCGTGCCCTCCCAGACCGGGAAGGCGGACTGGGCCTGGCAGTTCTGGAATTCCGACGGCTCGGAGGCGGAGATGTGTGGCAACGGGGCCCGATGCTTCGCCCGCTACGTCGCCTCCACCACGGGCTGGACGGCTCCCACGCTGTCGTTCGAGACCGCGGCCGGCGTCATCCATGCCGAACTCGAGGCGGACCGCGTCACGGTCAACCTCACCTCGCCCCATTCGCTGAGGCTCCGCGAGAAGGTCCCCACCTCCGCGGGCGAACTGGAGGTCAGCTCCCTGAACACCGGGGTTCCCCACGCCGTGGTGTTCGTACCCGATGCCGACCAGGCGATGGTGCAACAGTGGGGTGCGGGACTGCGGTGGCATGACCACTTCAAGCCGAAGGGCACCAACGTGAACTTCGCGCAGGTGCTGGGACCGGGCCACATCCGCGTCCGCACCTACGAGCGCGGTGTCGAGGGCGAGACCCTCGCCTGCGGCACCGGCGTCTCCGCCAGCGCCCTCGTCGCAGCCGTCCTCCACGGGTTCCAGTCGCCTGTCCGGGTCACCGTCCAGAGCGGTGACGAGCTCGGGGTCCGCTTCGAGCGGAAGGGCGACACGTTCGAGGACGTCCGGCTCACCGGACCCGCCACCGTGGTCTTCGAGGGACGCATCACCCTCTGAGCTCCGATGCCTCCGCGTGGCCTCGCCCTGGTATTCCTGCTCCTGCTGGGCGTGGGGCCGCTGCGGGCCCACGGTCCGCTCCACGAACAGATCCAGCGTCTGACCCTGGAACTCGAGTCGCATCCGGATCGAAGGGACCTGCTAATCGAACGCGGCACCCTGTACCGGGTGCATGAGCTGCATTCCGAGGCGCTTCTCGACTGGGAGCGGGCGGCTCTGCTGGACCCCAAGGACGCCACGAACGACTTCCGGCTGGGGCTGGCGGCCCTCGGCCTGTGTAGGACCAATGCCGCACTCGAGCGACTGGAACGTTTCGCGGCGCGGTGCCCCGGGTCCGTTCCCGGCCAACTGGCCGCCGCCGAGGCCTGTCGGATGGGCGGACGCCCTGGCGATGCGGTCCGACACTGGACCCTGGCGATCGGGGCGGCGGCGGAACCGCGGCCCGAATGGTTTCTCGACCGGGCCCGCTCGGCTGGGCTCGCAGGTCTGCCGCCACGGGAGATCCTCTCTGGGCTGGACGAGGGGATCGAGCGGCTCGGGCCCCTCCCGGCACTGCAGCTGAAGGCGGTCGAGGTCGAGGTGGGCCGCGGGGCCATCGACGAGGCGCTGCGGCGTCTTTCGGCCACGGCGGAACGGGCCGACCGCAAGGAACGCTGGCTGCTGCGTCGGGCCGAGGTCTTGGCGGGGGCTGGGCGGACCGACGAGGCCCGGACGGAATTCCTCGCGGCCCGGGCGGCGCTCGCGCGGTTGCCGGAGCGGGTGCGCCGGGGCTGGGCAGCCACGGAACTCACCCGACAGATCGATGCCGGGCTGGCCAAGCTGCCCCCGAAGCAGGATCCTCCGGGCCCACAACCATGAACCCTCTCCCGGCGATCCTGCTGATCGGTCTCGCCTCCTGCGTCGAGGTCCTGGGCGCAGCCCGGCTCACGCGAGGCCCCTACCTCCAGATGGCCACCCCCGACTCCATGGTGGTGCGGTGGCGGACCGATGTCCTGGCCGACGGGAAGATCCTGTACGGGACCACCCCCGAGAACGCGACGAACTCGGTGTCCCATTTGGGAAAGCTGACCGAGCACGTGGTGCGGATCGGGGGGCTCCAGCCCTCGACGCGCTATCTGTATTCCCTCCAGGGGCTGACCCCGAAGCTGCGACAGTTCGGTCCGGACTGGTCGAGCTTCGTCACACCGCCTCCTCCGGGCACGCCGAGGCCGACCCGGGTGTGGGTGCTGGGCGATGCCGGGACGGCGACCCGCAACCAGTCCGCGGTCCGGGACGCCTTCCTCAACTGGACCGGACCCCGAACCCCGGACCTCTGGCTGATGTTGGGAGACAACGCCTACGGGACCGGCACGGACGCGGAATACCAGAAGGCGGTGTTCGCAATGTACCCGGAGACGCTCCGGACCGCCCCCCTCTGGCCCACCCTGGGCAACCACGACGCCGGCAGCGCCAATTCCGCGACCGAGTCGGGGGTCTACTACGACGTCTTCACCCTGCCGACCCGCGGGCAGGCCGGCGGACTTCCCAGCGGCACGGAGGCCTACTACGCGTTCGACTACGCCAATATCCATTTCATCTGCCTCGATTCCCATGACACCGAACGGAGTCCGAACGGTGCCATGGCCCAGTGGCTGAAGGCGGATCTGGAATCGACGACCCAGGAATGGATCGTCTGCTTCTTCCACCATCCGCCCTACACCAAGGGCACCCACGACTCCGACGATCCGAAGGACAGCAGCGGTCGGATGATCCAGATGCGCCAGAACATCCTGCCGATCCTCGAGGAGGGCGGGGTCGACTTGGTGCTCACCGGCCACTCGCACAACTACGAGCGCAGCCACCTGCTCGACCGCTCCTACGGATTCAGCACGAACACGCTGCCCTCCCAGTTCCTGAACAAGGGGGACGGTCGACCGGATGGCGACGGGCCCTATCGGAAGCCCCCGGGCACGGAACCCCACAAGGGCGCGGTTTATGTGGTCGCCGGCAGCTCGGGTCAGACCGAGCCCGGCCCCCTGAACCACCCGGTGATGTTCCTCTCGCTAAAGAAGCTGGGCTCCCTGGTCCTGGATGTGGAGGGACCGGTGCTGAAGGCGACGTTCCTGACCGACCGGGCCAAGGTGCTCGACTATTTCACGATCCGGAAACAGCCGTAGCGGGCTAGGGGCGGTTCCGGCCTCAGTCGTCCCTTGCACAGGGTCTGCCGGGTGGTAGCCTGTCAGGCGCACTTCTCATGGGCATCGACAACGACAGCGGCAAGGGCTCCAACGGAGCCGGAGGATCACCGATTCAGCCACGGACCTGGCTCGTCTGGGTCGCGGTGCTGGCCCTGATCCCCCTCCTCCTCTTCTTCCAACGCACCAGCCAGCAGCGGTTCCAGTCGATCTCCCAGAAACGCCTGTTCGACCTCGTCTCCTCCAACCTCGTGGAGAGCGGCGAGATCAACTACAGCGCGCAGTCCCGGGATCTCCGTACGGTCCGGGGCCGGTACATCCAGATCGAGGAGGGGAAGACCAACCTGGTGCCCTTCACCGTCGACGCCCGGCTGACGCCCTCCATGGAGGATGACCTCCTGATCCGCAGCGGACGCTTCCGCGCGGTGGAAAACAACAACGTCCTGCTCCAGATCATCATCGGGCTGCTTCCGGTCGCGATCCTCGGCGGCCTCATCTATTTCTTCTTCATCCGACAGATCAAGGCGGCCGGCCGCGGCGCCCTCAGCTTCGGCAAGTCCAAGGCCCGTCTGCTCAGCAAGGAGAAGAACAAGACCACCTTCAAGGACGTCGCGGGCGTCGAGGAGGCCAAGGAGGAGGTCGCC
>SYEM01000234.1 GCA_005801385.1 Verrucomicrobiales bacterium
GACATTCCATCCCCGCCGGTGCGGGGTGGCACGGGCACGGGGACCGACATCCCCTCGCCGCCGGTGCGTCGTGTGACCGATGGGGAGGCAGGGCTTCCGGGCACGGACATTCCGTCGCCCCCGGTCCGCGGTGGGGTGAATCCCGGGACTGACATTCCATCCCCGCCGGTGCGGGGTGGCACGGGCACGGGGACCGACATCCCCTCGCCGCCGGTGCGTGGGGGAACGAGTCCTGGCACCGACATACCCTCTCCCCCCGTGCGACGGGTGACGGACGGGGCAGGCGAGAACCTGAATACGGACATTCCGTCCCCGCCGATCCGCCGCGTGACGGATGGGGCTGCCGGGACCTTCAATACGGACATCCCATCGCCTCCCGTTCGGGGGGGTGTCAGTCCGAGGGTCGACATCCCGTCGCCTCCGATCCGTGGCCTGAACGGTTCGGTCGAGGTGTTGACCCTGGATGGGGAAACGGGTCCGTCGACGGCCGATGCATCCATCGATGGGGAGTCCGTGGAGCTCCACAGCAGTCCGGGATCCGCGAGGGTCATCCAGCTGGATTTCAATGGGGCCACGGTTTCCGGGACGGTATGGAACGAGTCCTGGTTCCAGGGCCGGAGCTTCACCGCGCCGGCCTTCGATCGGGATGGCCAGCCCCAGGGGCTCAACGCCGTGGAGCGGGCCCAGATCGTGGAGATCTGGAAGCGGGTCTCCGAGGATTTCGCCCCGTTTGATGTCGATGTCACCACCTCGGCTGCAGCCGGGGAGGCGGTTCTCGCGGGACGCGGAGTCCGGGTGCTGATCACCCCGATGGGCCAGTCCTTCCCCGGATATTCGGGGGCCTCCTACCTGGGTTCGTTCGGGTCGACGGGGCCCCGATGGAACACGGCGCTGGTGTTTGCCGACGCGCTGGGGCTCGACCAGGTCAAGGCCATCGCGGAGGCGATTTCCCATCAGGTGGGCCATTCGCTGGGGCTCTTCCACCATGGCCTGGTGGGTGAGGCCTCGCCCTTTGCCGGGATCGGTTCGGGGGACACCGGATGGGCTCCCATCATGGGTGATGCCTCGGTCCGCTCCGTATCGCGCTGGAGCCGTGGGGAATATCCCGGGGCGTCTTCCACCCAGGACGACATTTCACGGATCCAGGCGGCGGGATTGACGCTCCGCGAGGATGATCATGGCGACTCCGTGGACGCCGCCAGCCACCTCGCGTTGGGAACCCGCTGGACCGCCGGTGGCCTCGTGGGCCAGTCCGACGATCGGGACGTCTTTGCCTTCGAGTCGGGACAGGGTGCCGTGGGCATCCAGGTGTCCCCCGAGGAGGTCGGCGCGAATCTCGACGTGGAGGCCCGGCTCCTCGATTCCACCGGGGCCCTGGTGGCCGAATCCGCTCCGTCCGACGTCCTCGACGCCCGGTTCGATCTCGTATTGCCGGCGGGCCGGTATTTCCTGGTCGTCAACGGGAGCGGCTACGGTTCGCTGGGGCGGTACACGGTCTCCGGCACCGTCCCGGAACCGGTCCGACAGGTCGCACCCGTCTCCGTGATCGGGCCCACGCCTTCGGTCGCCGAGGCGTTTGTCCCGATCGTCTTCGACGGCAGCCTTTCGTTCGATCAGGACGACACCATCGCCACCTACGTCTGGGATTTCGGGGATGGTACCCGGACCGAAGGGGTGACGGTGACCCACGCCTTCCAGATTCCCGGATCCTATGGCGTGACCCTGACGGTGACGGATGAGGCTGGACTGTCCCATTCCAGCGCGGTCGGTCTTCGGATCACCCCGCCGAATCTTGCGCCCCAGGCGGTGATTTCCACCGATGTCACCTCGGGATATGCCCCGGTTGCGGTGGTGTTCGACGGATCCCGGTCGGTGGATCCGGACGGGGCGGTCATCGCCCATCGTTGGGATTTCGGGGACGGCCAGGTGGTGACCGGGCCAATGGTGCGCCGGGAGTTCAGTCGCCCCGGGGTCCATCGGGTGACCCTCACGGTGGTTGACAACCAGGGGGCCGAATCCTCCGTCACGACCTCGATCACGGTTGCACAACGTGAGATCTGCGTCGGATCGATCACGGTCCGGACGGTGGCCAGCGGTCTCTCTCGTGTCGCGTATGCAACCGTCCGCATCACCCATCCCGACGGATCCCCGGTCGTCGGGGCGGTCGTGACGGGTTCCTGGCTGGGGTCGCTGACCCAGAGTCGGGGCGTCAAGACGGACGCCAACGGCGTGGTGGAGATCGCCTCCCCTCGAGTGACGCGGTCGACGAAGCTCACCTTCACGGTGACCGGGGTGTCCCTCGAGAATGCCCGATACACTCCGGCGCTGAATCGGGCGACCTCCGTGACGGTTGTGGTGGGTCCCTGAGGACGCTGTCGGACGGCTTGGAGCCCCGGGTTCCCGTGGGTCCCAGTGTCCATCCGGGGAAGTTGCGGATCTTTCGGCTGGCAGGGTCCGAGGCCGGGTGGCTTCATTCGGCAGCGAGTCCGCATCGTTCCGCCAGTCGCCGCCGTGGCGGTGGCTGAGCGATTGCAGGCCGTGTCTGAACGAGAGTCTCCACCGAGCGCCCTGTAGCTGATGCATCTTCGCGTCCTGGTCGTCGAGGATTCCGAGAACGACACCCATCTGGTGGTCCGGAGCCTTCGCCGGGCGGGATATGAGGTGGACTGGCGGCGTGTCGAGACCGCCCTCGAGCTGAAGGCGGCGCTCGATTCGAGTCCATGGGATCTGGTGATCTCTGACTTCAACCTCCCTCAGTTCAGCGCCAGCGGTGCGCTGTCGGTGTTCCAGGACTCCCGGCTCGACGTCCCGTTCATCCTGGTCTCCGGGACGATCGGTGAGGACAACGCGGTGGCCCTGATGAAGGCGGGGGCGCACGACTATGTGCGGAAGGACGACCTGGGGCGTCTGCCGTCGGTGGTGCAACGCGAGCTGACCGAGGCCCGGCTGCGGCGTCAGGCGGTCGAGGCCCAGGCGATCAACCAGGAGATCCTCAGCGCCCTCCCGTCCCACATCGCCCTGCTGGACCGGGACGGCGTGGTGATGGCCACGAACGATGCGTGGGATCGCTTCGCCCGGGAGCAGGGGGTGGTGGACCTGCCGAGATCCTCGGTCGGCACGGACTACCTCGAGGTCTGTCGACGTTCGACGGTGTGGTCCCGGACGGATCGGACCGGTGCGGAGGGCATCGCAGCGGTCCTTGCGGGGGAGAGCTCCGGGTTTATGACGGAGTACTCCTGCCAGTGTCCGGGCCAGCGGCGGTGGTTCCTCATGAGTGTGACGCCCCTCACCCGTGGACGGGGTGGCGCGGTGGTCTCGCACCTGGAGGTCACGGCCGAGCGTCAGGTGGAGGAGCAGGTGCGGGACCGAGAGGCGCGGCTGTCGGCGATGCTCGACACGGCGGCCGATGGCATCATTACGACCGACATCGACGGTGTCGTGGAGTCCTTCAACCGGTCCGCCGAGCAGATCTTCGGCCTGTCCGAGTCGCAGGTGGTCGGCAGGCCCCTGCGCCAGCTGATTCCCCGGGGGCTGGGGGATCCGGGGGCGTGGCCCCTGAGTGCCGGACGGGAGGTGCAGGGACGACGCCAGGAGGGGCGGCAGTTTCCCATCGAGCTGTCCCTGAGCGAGGTCCGGCTTCCGGGTCGCACGATCTTCACGGCCTTCGTCCGCGACATCACCGAGCGCAAGCGTGTGGAGCTGGCGCTCCGGGAGAGCGAGGGCGGACTCGCGCGGGCCCAGGAGATCGCGCACCTGGGCAGCTTCACGGGTTCGTTCCGCTCCAAGCGGTCCTTCCGCTGGTCGGCCCAGATGTTCCGCATCGTCGGACGCGACCCCGCCGAGGGGCCGTTGAGCCTCGACGAGTTCATCGGGCGGCATGTGCACCCGGCCGACCGTGCACGCCTCAGGGACTCCATCCGAAGGATGGAGGGTCGAGGCGACCGCTACACCCTGGAGTTCCGCGTGGTGCGACCCGATGGATCGGTGCGGCATGTCCAGAGCCTCGTGGAGACGCTCGCGGTTCCGAACGGACGGATCCAGCGCGTCGCCGGCACGCTGCAGGACGTGACCGACCAGCGGAAGGGGGAGATCCTCGCGCGGCTGCAGTTCGAGGCCGCGCGGATCCTGGCGGCGGCACAGAGTCTCGACGAGGCCGTCCCGGAGCTGCTGCGGTCGGTCGCGGAGTCGCTGGGGTGGCGGGCGGGGGAGTTCTGGGAGGCGGATGGGGAGACGGGTGGACTGGGCCCGGTCAATACATCGGTAACACTTCTGGTTCAGAACATAGGTAACACTTTTGGGGTTGGGGGTTACAGGTTGGGTTAGGTTTGGCGGGGTAGGTCATCCGGCGTGAGTGGAGGACCCGAGGCCGGCTGGAGCGGAGC
>SYEM01000023.1 GCA_005801385.1 Verrucomicrobiales bacterium
CATGTCCCAGGCTCTCCGCAAGCTGACCGCCATCCTCAGCAAGGCCAAAACCACCTGCCTCTTCACCAACCAGCTCCGTGAGAAGGTCGGCGTGATGTTCGGCAACCCGGAGACGACCCCCGGTGGCAAGGCCCTGAAATTCTATGCCAGCGTCCGCATCGACATCCGCCGCAAGGACGCCCTGAAGGACAGCGCCGGCAGCGCCATCGGCAACCATGTGAAGGTGAGGATCGTGAAGAACAAGGTCGCCCCTCCCTTCACCGAGGCCGAGTTCGACATCTACTTCAATCAAGGCATCGACAAGGAAGGGTCGATCCTCGATGTCGGCCTGGACGTCGGAGCCGTCGAGAAGAAGGGCGCTTGGATCCAGTTCCAGGGCGAATTGATCGGTCAGGGCAAGGACAGCGCCCGCAAGGCGTTGGCGGAGAAGCCGGAACTCGCCCAGAAGATCAAGGACGCGATCCTCGCCAAGAAGGCCGCCGAAGCTGCCCCTGCGCCCAAGGCGGCCTGAGGGGACCCAGACCGAAGGTCGGGTTGAATCGGTGGGCGCCGCAGTGGCCTGTGGCACTGGGTGCATCCGCCCCCAACCACCCCTGGCGCTGACAGCCCGGCACCCTCAGAACCGACCCGACCCGGCGGTCATGCCCCCATCGATGGCGAGGGCGGCACCCGTCACGAAGCTGCTCTCGTCCGAGGCGAGGTAGAGCGCCAAGGCGGCCACCTCGTCGGGTCGCCCCATCCGGCCATTGGCCTGGGTCGAGCACATCTCCAGGTAGGCCGCCTCGCGGTCCGGATACTCCGCCAGACGCGAGGTGACGAACGGGGTCTCAATCCGTCCCGGACACAGGCAGTTGATGCGCACCCCGGACTTTGCATGGTCCAGCGCTGCGCTCCGGGTCAGACCCACCACCGCGTGCTTGCTGGTGGCGTAGGCGAGCCGGTCCTTCAAGCCCTCGAGCCCGGCGGCCGAGGCCATGTTGATCACCGAGCCGGCCCCTCGCTCGATCATCGCCGGCAGGAAGGCCCGGGTGACATTGAAGATTCCGCGGACGTTGACCTGCAGCATCCGGTCGAAATCCGATCCCGATGTGGTCAAAAGGGTGCCAACGGCCCCGATGCCGGCGTTGTTCACCAGGACATCCAAGGGGCCATGCTTCGCGAGGATCTCTCGTCCGAGGGTCTGGCAGGCGGTCTCGGACGTGACATCGAGCATCACAAACTCAGCCGTTCCGCCGGCAGCCACGATCTCGGAGACCGTGTGGCGCCCACCGGCTTCATTCAGGTCGGCCACGATCATATGGGCCCCGGCCCGGCTGAACGTCTTGGCGATGGCAGCCCCGATGCCGGAGCCGGCACCCGTTACGAGCGCCTTCTTGGCGCGGAGTGAGAACATGTTGGGAGGCTCTCGGAAAACCGCCGTGACGTCAGCTGGGTTCTAGGCGACTGGGTTCTAGGCGAGGCCATCGAGGCCATCGAGGCGATCGAGGCGATCGAGCGGATCGCGTCCAATCCGGTTGGACTGGATGCCTTCGCTGTCTCGTTTACGGGTGACGCTCTGGAGGGTGCGGTCGCCAAGGCCCCGATTGGCGATATCACGGGAGGGTCCACGGCTCCGGGAAGGCTCAGTTTCCAGGATGCCGAGATGGCGATCCTGGAATCCGGGGAACGCCTGCGGATCGTCCCCATTCCCCTGTTGGATGATGCCATGGCTGAAAACCTCGAGATCCAGTCCCTGACCGCGTCCATCGATACCCAATCCGCCTCTGGGGCGCGTCTGCTGGAGGGCGCCATGACCGCTGAGGTTCTGGTTGAGGATGATGACACTCCGCCAAGGCTCGAGATCCAGATGATGGCCACTGGCGGGGGCAGGCTTCTCTGCTCCGGCCCGGTCGGCATGGAGTTCGTTGTGGAAACCAGTCCAGATCTCCGTTCGTGGAAGCCGATGTCAGGGGGGCGTATCACCACCGATGGCTTCACGGCACCCGTGGCCATTCAACTGGGTGGGGTGCCGCCCAACGTGGTGTTCTACCGGCTTGTCTCGCTGTGGTCGGTTGGCATTCCGGCATCCCCGAAACATTAAGAGGGGGATGACGCTCCCCAGCGCCATCCCCCTCAACCTATGCATAATCTCCGACCTGGGCCGGCGAGCCAGAGGCTCGCTTCCCAGACAGTTCGGCTCATGACGGCTTCCTTTTTGACGACCCTAGGGTCGCCTTTCCGGTTACCGCTGAAATCCGAAAGCAGAAGATCTGCCAAGATGGCCAGGGTCCAGGCGCGGGCGAGGAATGGATCGAAACAACCCGGAAACGTCGCGGATTCGGCAAAAAGATTACGTATGTAATCAAAAGGTGGGGGGAGGAAGGGCTGATCCAGGCCTGAGGGGATGCGTGGTTTTTGACCGAGGCGTGAAAATGACGCAGTGCCATTGGGCTGGAGGTTCGGGGTAGGACCTGCGGAGTCCGTGGGGACAAAAGCATCGCCATGGGGGAAAAGTCTTCCAGACTGGGGTATGGCCATTCGGTGGCGTCTCACGTTTCGTTGGATGGGTGGAGGGTTCCTCGGGGTTGCAGGGCTGATGGGAACCGGCCTCGTCTCCGGGCTGACCCCGGTGGTTTCCGACCTTGCTCCGGTGGCCTCGGTATCGGTTGCTCAGGGCGGCATGGATCCCGGGCCCATCCGGTCGGGTTGGAGCCGGGTCTCCCTGACCCCGACGATCGGGGCGTCGGCGAACGATCCGGCGCAGGGTGTGTTCCAGAGCATTCCGCTCGCGGGCTATGGCAATCGGAGGGGCGCTCCGGCGGCGGGGATCCATGATGAGCTCTGGGTGAAGGCGGTTGCGTTCGCCAGCCGGTCGGCCACCGGGGTGATGGTGGCGGCCGATGCCTTGATCATCCCCAGGGAGGTGGCCGACCGAGCGGTCGAGACCTTGGGCCGTTCCCGCGGGCTTGGCAGGGGACAGGTCTACTTTGGCGCAACCCATACCCATTGCAGTCTGGGGGGCTGGGGACAGCGGTTCGTGGGTGAGGCTTTTGCGGGTCCCCATGATCCGGCGGTGCCAACCTGGTTTGCGAACCAGTTGGTCCGGGCGGTGGAGTCGGCCTTGGACGATCTCCAGCCGGCGCGGCTGGGGGCGGGCTCCTTCGAGGCGCCGGAATTCATCCGGAACCGTCTCGACCGGGGCGGAGTGGTCGACCCGGAGTTCAGCCTCCTGGTCGTCCAGCAGGCCGATGGGGACCGGGCGATCCTTGGCAGCTACAGCGCGCATGCGACGGTGTTGGGTGGGAATGTGATGGTGTTCAGCGCCGACTACCCGGGTGCTTGGGCCCGGGCTGTAGAGGATTCGGGGATCGGGCTGGCGGCGTTCTTTGCCGGGGGTGTGGGAAGCCAGAGTCCGGTGGCACCGACGGGTGGATTCGAGGGGGTCGAGGCGATGGGACGCATCTTGGCTGAGAGGACCCGGGATCGGGTGGCGCGGATCCCGTTGATGGACACGGTGCCGTTCCAGACCGAGTTGGTGGCGGTGTCGCTGCCGGAGGTCCAGGTACGGGTGACGGACGGCATTCGACTCCGCCCGTGGGTGGCGCGTCAGCTGATGCCACCGCTCTCCGAGACGACCGTGCTTCAGGCCTTCCGGTTCGGAAACTGCGTATGGCTGTCGACTCCCTGCGACTACAGCGCCGAACTCGCCCTGGATCTCAAGGCGGTCGCTGCGGCGCGCGGGGTGGATGCCGTGGTGACGAGCTTCAACGGGGACTACATCGGCTATGTGATCCCGGGACGGCACTACCATCGGGAGGGCTACGAGCCGCGGGTGATGAACTTCTATGGCCCGAATGTGCCCGGGGCATTTGCCGAGACCCTGACGCATCTCGCGTTGGCGGGTTCGGGACGATAGTGGCGCGGTCCCCGGGCCGGGACTGGTTGCCTGGGGGTGGCCTTGTTCTCCAGTCATGACCCTTGAATCCGACGGGAAATCGATTCAGGTCCACCGAATGCCTGGTCGATCGGGGGGGAATGTGGGCCGTGGTTCCGATCCGTATTCTGCCGTTGCCTGACCCGGCCGTGTTTCGCTTCTATCCTGATACTTCGGACTGTTGTCACACTTCCATGAAACCATCGCCGTCCCACTCGTTCGTCTCATGCCTGCTCTTGCTCCTTTTTCTCGGTCCTCTTTCCGCCGAGGAACTGGTTCTGGGACACTTCATGGGCACCAACCATCCGATGCATCGCGAGGTGTTCCTGCCGCTCGCGGACACCCTCGCGCGGTCAAGCCATGGGCAGTTGACATTGAGGATCGTGCCCGACCTCAACAACCCCGCGGGCCAGTACGACCGGGTTCTCCTGGGGCAGGTGGATATCGTCTTTGGTTTGCCAGGATACACCGCCGACCGGTTTCCACGGACCCAGCTGATCGAGCTTCCTGCGGTGGCTGACAGTCCGCAGGAGGCGACCCTGTCCCTTGCAAGGAATCTGGACCGCATCCTCAAGGCCGACTACCCGGACACGAAGGTCCTCTCGCTCTGGGTGAATGAGGCGGCGGTGCTCCTCAGCCGTGGTCGGGTGGTCAGAACCATCGACGAGTTGGCGGGACTCCGTGTCTGGGTGGCCGACGTCCAGACGGGACGAATCCTCAGCCTTGCCGGTGCGGTCCCGGTCATCCTCTCTGCGGAAAAGATCCGAGCCGCCTTCGAGTCGCAAGAGATTGATGCCGCATTGATAGGATCGAGCGGTGTGGTTCCGTTCAACCTCGCGTCGATTGCGACGAGTTGCACCGTGGGTTTCCCCCGGCTCCTGACGAGCTTTTATCTGGTGATGAATCAGAGACGCTGGGATGGACTCGGCGAGCCTGCCCGTGGGTGGCTCTCCGACGCGACCGGCCTGGTGCTCGGAACCTTGGCGACGGAGGCCTATGAACGCTCCGGTCAGCAGGGCATCGAGGCGCTCAAGGCGGCGGGGGTCGAGGTGGTGAACCTCTTGCCGTCCGAGTCGGTCCGCATGAACGAGCGCACGGACGCTGTCCGCGAGGAGGTGCTGAAGGGGCTGGCGCAGCGGGGGGGTCGAAGGGCAGGCGGTCTTGGACGGGTTTCGTCCCCGCACGGTGGCGGTCAGCGATCCTGAAGGCCTTGAGGTCTTCATCCATGGCGCACCGGGTGCCCGATATCGTCTCGAACGGTCAATGGATATGGTGGACTGGCAGCCTATAGGGGAGGTCTTTGGCAGTTCCGATGGCACACCGATCTGGCTGCACGACGAGGTCGCGGATGCACGGCGGTACTTCCGCGTCTTCGAGGTTGTCCAGGGTTCCGCGGAGCATTTTGCAAACCTGGTGGCGGAGCAGGGGTGGATCGCCTGGAACGAGGCAAAGTCGACTGGTGTCGGTGGGATGATTGTCGAGAACGCCACCGGCCGGGTGATCCGCGCCTGGGGCAACCGGGCCATCAGTCTGATGGCTTCGGGTGAACCCTACTCGACCCCGGACCCGACGAATCACGGTGAGACCCAGCTCGTTGGATGGTACTTCGCCAACCGGGAGGCCCTCCGGAAGCGGCTGGGCTATCTGCCCGAGCCTTCCGATCTCACCGTCGTCACCTCCCTCGACCCCTGTGCCATGTGTGCGGGCAGTCTCCTGACGGCGGGCTTCAACTGCGGGGTGTTGGCCTCGGATGACTCCGGCGGGGGCGTCAACTGGAACAGCACCGCCCTCTTCGAGCACAATCTACCGCCCATCCGGCGACTCCTGCGTAGCCGGTTCGGCTACTACAAGGTGCCCGGCATTGAGAGTCGGTCTCAGTACATGGGTGGCGAGGAGGTGATCTTCCGGAACGAGGTCGTTTCCCGCCAGGTGCTGCAGGAGAACACCGACGTTTTCAACAAGAGCCTGCCGCAGGTCGGGGTGGTGCGGAAGAACACCCGGATCCCCATCGAGAAGGTCCTGGATCCATCCCTGCTCCCCGCCACCAATCCGACACGCCGCGCGCTGGTCGAGGCCTTCCCCCAGGCACTGTCGCTGCGGTTGACGGACAGAATCGACACCAAGGAACTCGGCTTCGAGAAGACGCAGAAGAACTATTACCGGGTCACCGACGAGCTCCATCAGCTCCTCCGCAAGGTCAATGCCGCCTCGCCGGGTTCCGGCAATGCGATCGCGATGATCGACCCCCACGGGAATCTCCTTGGCATCGGGGTGGACACGCCGAAGAAGAGCCCGATCGCCACGGCGATGATGAACATCGTCTCCGACTATTCGCGGCTGGCGTTCCGGCTGATCGACGAGGCCTCGGTGGGGCCGGTCGTTGATGGTGTCCCGGCCTTCAAGCGATGTGATGCCTTCAACTACCTTTCCCCGGTGGTCCACAACACCTTCATCTTCCTAAAGCCTCCCACACCCGGGTTGGCGTCGACGCTGAAGGACCTCGGCATCTTCGGGAACGCCAACAGCGAGATCTTCACCTACGTCGAGCCGCCCTCGGAAGGAACCTTTCTCGACTTCGAGGAGCATGTCCGTTCGATGCCTTTGTTCTATCAGGGAAAGGACATGACTCCGGCCCAGATCGTTCCACCGGCTGTCGAGCTGCAGGTCACGAGCCTGGCTGACAGTGGGCCGGGTTCCCTCCGCTCGATCATCGAGACCCACAATGCCTCGGGGGGCTATCATCGGGTCCGATTCGGTGTTGTTGGCACCATCAGGCTTCTCTCGGATCTCCCGGTGATCCGGGTTCCCCTCACGATCGACGCCAGCGATCATCCGGAGGCTCCGAATGTCTACGGACCGGTCGTCGGGATCGACTTCAACGGAAACCAAGGCCTGCGGTTCGCCTCCTCGGCCTCGGGGAGCCAGGTCTTCGGACTCGCATTGGGCGGGGCGAACGGACACGCGATCGAATCCGAGACTCCCTCGCTTCAGATGGCGTTCAACCGGTTTGGAACGACGGTGGACGACCAGTCGTCACCGAGTCGCCTCGGATCGATTGCCCCCTCGACGCTCGCCGGTTCACCCAACGTGGACGGCTGGCACTCGCCCCTCGTCTCCGTCAAGCGTCGGTACGACTACGACCAACCCCTCACCCTGACCGCGCCGGTCACGCTCGTGTCGGCGATCCGGGTGGATTCCCTTACGGATACGCTTCGGCTCTACTACCGGAAAGGGAAGGCGACGGGACCGGTGCCGCCTGGATTTCCGTCCAGAGGGATCCCCATGGGGCCGGCCACCGCCGGTGCGTTATCGGCTGCGGCCCTGGATCCGGTTCTCGACAACCCCCAGGATCTGGGTTCGGTGTTGAAAGCTTTTGGAAAGGCGCAGGGCGGTCAGGCGAACCTCACCCTTGAGCCCGGGGACTGGGCCGTCACGGCCGAACTGGAAGATGGGACCCCTCTCACGATGTCGTGGCTGGACCACTCCGGGAACACATTGGAATGCGAGTTTATCCTCCATCCGGAGCTGGCCACGAAGAACCCGTTCCTCGAATCCTACCTTGGAAAGACCTTCCGGCTGACCCTCACTCTGGCGTCCCCAGGTGAGAACACCCGATCCCAATCCTCCGAGATCGTGGCCGAGATCATCCGGCTGGGGTTCGTTGACGTCGAAGTGGCGATGTATCCGGTGGACCACCCGTTGACCGGTGCCGTCGGTTCCCTCAACCCCGGGGATCCGGGCTACACGGAGGCGGCTTTTGAGGCTGCCAAGAAAGCCAACCTCCACATCCCTCTCGAGCTGATGCCGAAGCGAGGCGAGGCAAAAACCATCCGTCTTCCGAACTTTGGACCGAACCGTGGCTACGGGATGCTGCTGATCTATGGCGGCACCTCGCCGGAAATTATTTCGAGCTATGAGCTTCCAAGGAGTCGACGCCTGTACCCTTTCATGGGTTTCCGGGTTGGCCATGGTCGCATCACGATTGGCATCGAGACCGATTCCGTCTCGTCGGCTCCGGATTTCGCCGATGTGATCGCCCTTCTTCCCGATCGGGACGTCCGTCCCTGAGCGGTGGGATGGACCGGTGCCGACCACTGGCGAGGACAATGGAAATCCGGGAATTTGCAGAGCGGGTTCTGTGGGCCACGACCCTCGACGAGAAGCTCGCCTCGCCCGGGGCGGAACTCACTGATGAGCGGCCAGGTCTCCCTGTTCCCGCGCCGGAGCATCCCGGACGCCCCGCGGAGCTCCGGTTCAAGCCGCCGGGTGGGCGGAACCGCGACTTTCCCGATCTCCGTGCCTTGGAACAGGAACGGGAGCGCGGACGTCTGCTGCACTTCTTCGCCAACCACGAGCTGCTGGCAACGGAGCTCATGGCGTTGGTGCTGCTGAGGTTTCCGGACGCGCCGGCGGCGTTCCGACGAGGGGTCGTCCAGACCCTCCAGGAGGAACAGGATCACACCCGGATGTACTGCCGGCGCATGGCGGAGTGTGGCCTGACCTTCGGGGAAATGCCCGTGTCGGGCTACTTCTGGCGGGCGGTCTCGCCGATGGCGCATCCGATCGATTTCGTGGCGGGACTGAGCCTGACCTTCGAGCAGGCGAACCTCGATTTCTGCCGCCAGTTTGCCGCCGCGTTCCAAGCGGTTGGGGACGAGCAGACCGCCGGGCTGTTGGACGGGATCTATCGCGATGAAATCACCCATGTGGCCCATGGACTCAAGTGGTTCCGGCGCTGGAAGAATCCGGCCCAATCCGACTGGGAGGCCTTCCAGTCCCGGCTGAAGTTCCCGCTCTCACCCCAGCGGGCCAAGGGCAGCACCCTGAACGTCGAGGGTCGTCGTGCGGCGGGGCTGGATCCCGGTTTCATCGCGGAACTGGATGTCTTCTCGCAGTCGAAGGGACGGACGCCGCGGGTGCATGTCTTCAATCCCTTCACCGATGCCTACCTGTCCCAGGGCAGAGCCTTCATTCCGGGAACATTCCAGCGTCAGCTTGCCGAGGATCTGTCCGCCCTTCCGCAGTTCCTGGCACGCCAGGATGACCTGGTCCTGGTTCCGCGACGTCCCTCGGCAGCGTTCCTCAGTGGTCTCAAGCAGGCGGGGTTTCCGCTACCGGAGTTCGTCGAGACGGGGGCAGATCCGGCCCGGGCGATCCGGGAGCTTTCGACCCGCAAGCTCGGGGGCCTGTCTCCATGGGCCTGGGGTCCGGACAGTCTCGAGCTCCTGAAGCCTCTGCAGGGAAGTCTCCCGTCGTCCGCGCCCATTCCAGAATTCCCGTCCGGTCCTGGAATCCGGGGCCTCTACAGCAAGGCCACCAGTGCCACCCTGCTCGGGGAGCTCCTGGCGGATGGGGATGGCACTGAGACACCGTGGCTGTGTCTGCGGGACGTTTTGGGGCGGGCAGTGGACTCGCTTCCGGATGCCCTCGAGGCCATCCGTTATTTCCGTCAGCTGGGGTATCCGCGACTGGTGGCGAAGGAAGCCCTCGGTGTTGCCGGATCGAATGCCCTGCGGCTCTGGGAACCGGAACTTCTTTCCCAGCAGCACCGATGGCTGGAATCGACCCTGGGCCTTGGCCGGACCCTGGTGATCGAGCCTTGGCTGGATCGGATCGTGGATTTCTCGGTCCAATGGGAGATGCGTCTTTCAGGGCTGCGTCTGGTGGGTTTCACCGGACTGCTGGTGGATGACCGGGGTCAGTATCATGGCAACTGGGTGGAATCCCACCCGGGTCGTCTCCCGTCGGCCGTGCTGCGCCATCTGCCGGCGGGCGCCAGTCGGGACCTGTCCCTCTGGATCGAAAAAATGAGGGTCCGGCTCGAAGCCTGGCTGCGGGCGGGGCGGTTCATGGGCCCGATCGGGATCGACGCCTTCCTCTATCGGGATGCGGCTGGTTCCCCCCGGGTGAAGCCCATCGTGGAGATCAATCCCCGAATGACCTTCGGGCGGTTGGCCCTCGAGCTGATGCGGTTCACCCATTCAGGAACCCATGGCCGCCTCAGGCTGGTGTCGCGTCGGCAGATCAAACGGGAGGGGTATGGGAATTTCCCATCCTGGTCGCGGTTCCTGGTGGAATCAAAGCCGCTTCGGTTCGCGGGACAGCCTATACCCCGGATCGAATCCGGGGCCCTCTGCCTCAACGATCCCGGGTTGGTCCAGGCCGTTCTTGCCGTATTTGAGGTCGGGCAGAGCGTGTAGCCAAGTCGAGGGCGCCCACGCTTTGGGACGAGGCTAAGATTTTCGGATTCGAACCAGCCTTGATACCAACTACCCTAAATGGCCGGTATAATGGTTACGGAGGAAGCGTTTGCTTGAACCAGGAGCCAGTCCGGAATGAGGGAACGGACGCGGCGTGGGTCCGACCACCAAGTCTGCAGCCAGGACACGATGCGCTCCCGCTGTTCGGTGA
>SYEM01000235.1 GCA_005801385.1 Verrucomicrobiales bacterium
CTTTGGACGGGCCATGTCCGAACGATGGCACGAGTAATGGTTGTTAGGAAAGACTTAATTGAGACACTACACTAGATGCTGTTGCGTCGTGCTCAAGAGGATTGCGAGGTTACGGAGGTAGCCGTCATAGGCGGTGACGGCTGATCGCACCTCGATCTGCGCCTGAAGCAGCTGCTTGATGGAGTCCTGAATCGCGCCGGTGGCTCGGCGACGGCCCCAGTCAGACGGCGCCGTCATTCCATAGTCCGATGCCGTCTCCAAAGGCAGCCTCGTGACGAGAATCGCATCGAGTCCACCGGGCAGGGGGCCAGCGCTGTCCTTTTCATTCACCAGGAGGGTCTCGCCGAACCGTTTCGTCAGGTAGAAGTCCTCGAAGTACTGTGAGAGATCTCCCCTTTCAAAATCGCTGAGATTCCAGTCAGCGATCTTATCTTTCGAAAGGTCGTCGATTGCCTTCAGCAACTTCGTGTAGTCGACCGACGTAGTTCCGTTGTCGTACCGCTTCGGCGTGATGGCGTTGACGTCCGTCTGGTCCACATAGAGGGAGGTGATCAGGTCCGGACCCTCATAACCTTCCTTGAAGATCTTGCCCGGACCGATGGTGCCCTCGTACGGGGTGCCATAGAGACCGATGAGGCGGTTGCGGAAGGTGAGGTCCTGCCGGATCGCCTCCTTCTGAAGATCCGCCGTATCGAGGGCGATCTTCCCGATCACTTGGTCAACACGGATCGAGAAATCGAGGACCGTCTGGGCGTTGTCGACCGCCTTGAGCGCCCTTTGGAACACCTGTTCGAACGGAGTACCGCCCCCGGATTCCGAGACGTCGAAGGCCATCGCGTCGTCGTCGAACCCGAGGGGATTCTGTCCCAGGTTGATGTTCCTCACCGTCAGATTGAGCTCCGTGATCGCCGACGCGATCGAGTTCAGCTCCGCCTCGTTCGCAATCCGGTCGATCCGGTCGAGTCCCACGACGGGATTGGTGGAGGCGTTGGCGGATGAGGCCGGGGTGATGGCGTTGGCGATCACCCAATCGAACAAGGCTCCCTGCCCCACGCGGCTTGCCCACTCCGTCACGCCCCAGGCGCGGGCCGGATCGGCGAGGTCGGCATATCCCTGCCACTGCCCAGCGGGATCCGAGACGTAGGCGCTCCGGTAGGTTCCCTTCACCACCGAAACCCCCGTCTGCACCCGACGGGCCGCCGTCCGGGCGAACGACTTCTCATCGAGATAGTCGGTCTCGATCACGTTCCCGATCTGCGCGTAGTACTCGGGACGGGCCTCCCAGCGGAAACCCGGGCGCTTCAGCAGTTCATAGTGCATCTTGAGGGCCGAGAGCTGGTGGCCCCAGGCGTCCCCGTGGCCCATCGGATACAGGAGTGCCGCATCGTCGACGCCGATGATGCCGTCCTGGTTCGCGTCCAGGATGCTGTAGTTGATGTTGTAGGCGGCCTCGCCGAGGCCCTTCGCGTAGTTCCAGAACAGCCGGTTGACGACGGGATAGGCCATGCGCTGGTCGGTGCCTCTCAGCAGGGCTAGTTCCTCCTCCAGAAGGCTCGGCACGATATTTTCAAATGCGAACGCATAGCCCCGCGCGATGTAGGATGCCGAGGCGGCAGTCAGCGGGATCGACGGATTCCCGGCATCGGCGTAGGCCTCGGATCCGAGGAGATCGTACAGGAGTGCCAGCCGGGTTGCCGCCAGGAGGATGGCCTGGTCGGTGCCAGAATTCCGGTTCCCTTCGGTCAGCGTCTTGGCCCGGTCCAACACGGTCTCGTAGAGCTCGATCAACCCGACATTCTCGAGGACATCCTTCTCAGGGTTCAGGGCAACCGGACCGAGGAACGGACGGCCCGCCTGCCGGAGCATGCTGGTGAAGGTGGCGGGACTGTCCCCGGAGAACGTCGACTTGAAGCGGGCCTCGAAGGGATTGATCTCCATCAGGACCCTCTTGACCCAGCCCATCACGAGCTGCGGCAGGAAGCGTCGGCTGCCATCCGCCTGGATCTGGGGAGAATTCAGGGCACCCGCCCACTGGTAGGGGACCGGTTTCTTGCCCCCCGAGGTCCAGTCGGGAGTCAACGCGTCCGGACGCACCAGCCTCCAGCTCTCGTCGAAGACCTGGGCCTTGCCCGGGACGTCGACCACGTTCCTCGGATCCGCGGCTGCCAGCTCGTCACTGCCGCCGTAGCGCACGAAGAAGAGCTTGTCGGCCAGGGTGATGTCAGGACGTCCTGTGAACTGGATCCGCGAGAGACCAAGGCCCTGCTGGTAGATCTGCCACCCCGACTGCCCATCATCCGGGGTCCCCACCCGATCCATCCGGTCCACGTCCCGGATCCACCACTGGAAGTAGACCTGGTCGGCCCGCCCACCAAACTCGCCGCTGTGCTGGAGCTCGATCTTCTCATCGAAGACGTTGGGCGGGTTGATCACCTGGATGCTGCCCCGATAGCGTTCGTCATCCACGCGGAGGACGTGCACGGCGACGGCACCTCCGGCCTTGGGATCGTTGTTCTCGACGAGGGTCACGTAGTGGTCACGGCCGTCGGACGGTTGCGACAGGAACTCTCCGTTGGGCACAAGGGCCGCCCCAGTTCCAAGGCTCCTTGCAGGGAACCAGGTCGACCTGTCGGTGGCCACTGGTCTGAGGGTCTCGCTGAAGAACGGGACCTCGGCAACGGAGGGCGGGTTCGTGGCGAATCCCAGCGGCGATCTGCCGGTGGCACCGAACAGTCCCTTCACGGCCGTCTCCCAGGCTGCATGGCCCTGGGCCAGGTTCATGACCCGGTTCGATTCCCCGGCGGCAGGCACATTCGGCTCAAGGGAGTAGGCGGAGATCGGGACGACGGTGAGATCACGGTCCCCGCTCTCCTTGCCGTTGAGACGTCCCCGGAAGACGAGCTGTCCCATCGGCGGGTCGTAGTAGAGCCGTCCTCCGAGCGATGCGGACAGCTCCTTGAAGTACCAGCGACCTCCCGAGACCATGACCTTCTCGGCATTCTTCGGCTGGAGCGTGTCGGGCATGGACGACTGCGGAATCGACTGCCGATAGGAGTCGAGAGGCCGAGTCAGGAGGACCGAGACCTTGGAACGGCTGGCCTCGTCGTTGAACACCATGTTGGGCAGGCCGCTGTCGAACACGACCTCCCCGGAGGCCCAGGCGAGCACTCCTGGAAGGCCGGGAGACGACGGGTGGTCCTTCCGGTATTCGCCGCCCTGGTAGGTGAGCGTCTCGCCCCGCTTGAGGACCGGGTAGTCCTTCCTCCAGTACGAGGTGTATTTCGAGGCGTACGGCAGCACGGAGGCCCCGGTGAAGGTCTTCAGATCCCCGGGGCGCCCGGTCGGCATCCAGGCGATTGCCGTGCCCGGAACGGGGCGCTCGGAGCCCTCGCCGAACCAAAAATCGGGCCGGAGCGGATACCAGAACCGCTGGAAGAACCGCCCGTCCCCGGAGACCACCCACGACTGGTGGTTCCGATCGAACCACAAGGTTCGTTGGTTCACGGATCCCCCATCCCGGTTCTCGATGCGGATGTTGCCGCCGGTCGAGTTCGTCATCGGCACGTTGCCAATGGCGAGGCTCAGCGGATACGGCGGGACGACGATCCCGCCTGCGAAGGCGGAATACTCCTGGACGTAGGACGGATTCGACGGCTGCGGAACCGGATTGCCCGCAGCATCGACAGGCTCCCGGGTTTCAGGATCCAGGGCCGGGAACGGCTTGGACGTGGCGTTGATGCGGACCGAGAGGACCCGATAGGCCTTCATCGAGAACTCCCCTTTGGGATTCCGGGTGGGATCGGTCTCCCGATACTGGACCAGTACGTACGGTTCCGAGGTGTACACAGCCGGGTCCGATCCTGTCCGGTTGATCTGGTTCTGAAGGGCATAGACGGTGGACTGATCAAGGTTGAACCGGGAATCCCGGGTCAGCGCGTACGACGCCGATGGCGCCACGAAGGCATGCTCCTCGTTCGGATTGTAACC
>SYEM01000236.1 GCA_005801385.1 Verrucomicrobiales bacterium
ATGCCGGTGTTGCCGGAGGTGGGCTCGATGATGACGGTGTCACGCTTGAGCACGCCACGCCGCTCGGCGTCCTCGATCATGGCCATGCCGATGCGGTCCTTCACGCTGCCGAGCGGGTTGAAGAACTCGCACTTGAGCAGGATGGAGGTCGAGGGATCGACCCCGGCCGAGGCGGGAATGCGGTTGAGGCGGACCAGCGGGGTATGACCGATGGTCTCGACGATGTTGTTGAAGATGCGGCCCATGACGGTAATTGAGTTTCATGGAGCCTAGGAGAGCCGGCCATGTCCGCCAACCAGGAAGGCGGCAGGAACACCGCGGCGGAAGGTTCTTGGAGATCCCTCCCCCCTGCCCTCCAATCGCGCCGGTGCCGAACACCGATACAGCCTCCAAAACCTTCCGACTCGACTGCGCCCGGATGGTCTTCGCGGGGTTCCTGGAGTCGGCCGCCACGACCTTCCTCCTGCTGATCGCCGTCCGCTACCTCCAGGCCGGGGCCTGGGCGAAGGCCGCCGTCGCCGCGGGTGGCAACCTCGGGCTCCTGCTGTCGCCGGTTGCGGTCTCGTGGGTGGAACGTTCCCGACTACCCGCCACCCTGGGAGCCTCCCGGGTGCTGGCCGTCGGCGGAGCCGCCTGCTTCCTGCCCGCGCTCTTCCCCACCCTCTGGCTGTTCGTCCCGGCGAGCGTCCTCGCCATGGCCACCAGCTCCGCTGTCGTGCCGCTGATGACGCATGTCTACCACGACAACTACCCGGCGGACCGTCGGGGCAAGCTCTTCGCGCGAAGCTTCATGCTGCGCATCCTCGGCTCGATGGCGTTCGCGTGGCTGGGGGGACGGTTCCTCGACCTGCACCCGGGAGCCTTCCGATGGCTGCTCGTGGTCTTCGGGGTGTCGTTTCTCGCAGCGTCGACACTGGTCCGCAGGATTCCATCCCGGCCCCTGCGTGACTCCGGCGGGGACCATCCCCTGCATGCGCTGCACTTCGTGAGAGAGGACCGGGTGTTCCGACAGACGCTCATCGTCTGGATGTTCATGGGCTTCGCGAACCTGATGATGCTGCCCCTGCGGGTGGAGTACCTTGGGAATCCCCGGTACGGCATGGCGGCCTCGGCGTCCGAGATCGCTTGGCTGACCGGCGTCATCCCCAACCTCGCGCGTCTGGTGATGAACCCGGTCTGGGGCTGGCTCTTCGACCGCGTCAACTTCTTCGCCCTCCGGGCCTCCCTGAACATGGGATTCGCCCTCGGCATCCTCACCTTCTTTACAAGCGACTCCACGACCGGACTATTCCTGGGGGCCATCGTCTATGGGATCTCCAACGCGGGTGGCGACGTGGCCTGGGGGCTGTGGGTCACCAAGATCGCCCCGCCGGGGCGGGTGGCGGACTACATGAGCGTCCACACCTTCTTCACAGGGATCCGCGGCATCTTCGCGCCGATGGCGGCCTTCCACCTCTGCCAGCGCTTCAGCATGCCCGTCCTCGGGCTCGGCAGCGCAGCCCTCATCGCCATCCCCTCCCTGATGCTCCTGCCCGAGATCTGGCGCTGGAAGAACAGGGAGACCGGATCCCGGACTCCCGCCACTCCCTGAAAGGACGGGAGGATCGCGGGGGCGGGACCGCCTCGGGCCGATTTCCAGATTCCCAAGCGTCGGCGGTTTCCGGACTCTCGCTGGATCTCGCTACCCACAGAACCATGCCTCCCCTTCGCCTCGGCCTGATCGGACTCGGCAACATCGGACGCCATCACGCCGGCTACCTTCTCGAGGGACGTGTGCCCCGATGCGAACTGGTCGCGGTCTGCAACCCGACCGCCGCCAAGCTTGAGCCCTACGCGGCCAAGGGACTCCAGACCTTCACGGATCCGGGGGCACTAATCACGTCGGGGGCTGGCGATGCCGTCCTGATCGCGACGCCCCACTATGACCACGCCCCGCTGGGAATCGCCGCCCTCGAGGCAGGCTTGCATGTGATGGTGGAGAAACCAATCGCAGCCCACAAAGCCGATGCGGAACGGCTCCTGGACTGCGCCGGCCGGCATCCCGACCGCGTGCTCGCCGGAATGTTCCAGCTTCGGGTCGAACCGCGGTATGCCCGGATCCGATCCCTCCTCGAGGAAGGACAGCTGGGACGGATCCAGCGGGTGACCTGGATCAACACCGACTGGTTCCGAACCGAGACCTACTACGCCAGCGGCGGGTGGAGGGCGACCTGGAAGGGTGAGGGTGGCGGCGTGCTGTTGAACCAGTGCCTACACAACCTGGACGTGCTGTCCTGGCTGTTCGGTCGCCCCTCGAAGGTCCGTGGATTCTGCCAGTTCGGGCAGTGGCACCAGATCGAGGTCGAGGACCAGGTCACGGCCTGGTTCGAATACCCGGACGGCTCGACCGGCACGTTCCTGAGCAGCACGGGCGAGGCCCCGGGAACAAACCGGCTCGAGATCGCCGGATCGGGTGGCCGACTGGTGCTGGAAAACAACCGTCTGACCTTCACCCGGAACGCCTCGGATGCGCTGGAGTGGAGCCGGACCGCCACGGTGGGGTTCAGCAAGCCGGAGGTGTCGACCGTCGAGATCCCCTTCACCGACGCCCCGCATCCCCACGCGACGCTTCTGGAGAACTTCGTCGGGGCGATTCTCGACGGCACGCCCCTGATCGCACCAGGACGGGAGGGGCTTGGCTCGGTGGAGCTGGCGAATGCGATCGTCCACTCCTCGCTGCGCGGCGAGACCCTCGGGCTTCCCCTGTCCGGCGTCGCCTGGGAACGCGAACTCCAGCGTCTGATCGCCGAATCCCGGTTCACCAAACAGACCCGTGCCGTCGCCGCCAAGGATTTCGCGGCCTCGTTCCGCCGCTGAACCACCGATCCCTCATCCCGTTCCGACCATGAACCGTCGCTCGTTCCTCCAGACCGCCTCGATCCTCGCCACGGCGGGTCCCGTGACCTCGCTTGCCGCCGATGCCGCCAAGCCGGTGCCCAAGCCGGTCCCGCCACTCGTCGGCTCCCAGCTCTATGGCTGGGGACAATACTACCACCGGGACGGGAAGGACCTGAACGCGCACCTGGGGGAGGTCTTCAAGGCGCTGAAGGACTGCGGGTACGACTATGCGGAAGGCAACCTCGACGTCACGACCCCGGCCAACAACGGCAAGTTCGCGGACCGCCTTCGCAAGCACGGTCTCAAGGCGGTGAGCCTGTACACCGGCGGTCCGATGCACGTGCTCGGCAAGGCCACAGAGACGGCGGAACGCATCGCGCGTGGGGCGAAGGAGGCGGCCAAGGCCGGGTTCGGGATCATCAACGTCAATCCCGACCCCATCGGCCGTCCCAAAACGGAGAAGGAGCTCGCGATCCAGTCCGACGCCCTGACCGAACTGGGCGAGGAGCTCACCCAGCTCGGACTCAAGCTAGGCATCCACCACCACACCCCGGAACTCGCGGACGGCGCCAAGGAGTTCCACTGGAACTTCCAGCACTGCCCACGGGAGGCCGTCGGCTTCTGCTACGACGTCCACTGGGTCTACCGCGGGGGCATCGCACCCGCATCCTGCCTCGCCCAGTATGGCGACCGGATCGTCTCCTGGCACCTGCGCCAGAGCCGGGACCAGATCTGGTGGGAGGATCTCGACTCCGGCGACCTCGACTATCCGGCGATCGCACGGTTTGCGCAGTCCCACCAGATCCCGGCCTTCTACACGGTGGAGCTGGCCCTGGAATCGGGCACCCGGATCACGCGCAGCGCCATGGAGAACCACCGTCTGAGCCGGGAGTATGTGCGACGCGTGATGGGTGTCTGAGGCCGGTGCACTCCGGAATCGTCACTCCGTTCAGTTGATGGGGATCTTGTAGAAGCATTGCCACTCTCCGGCACTGGACCCGAGGGAGACCCGTTTCCCGTTGAGCCACTCCACGTGGGCATCCTCGAAAAGGAAATTGCCGCCGGAGGGCGCCCCCTTTCCAGCCGGATGGTTCGCCGTCTTCCAGCTCTTGCCTTCGTCGACCGTGCTCCAACGGAGGCGGGTGTCGTAGACATTGGTCGTCCGGGGGCCGAGGCCCTGAAGACGATCGATCAGGATCGGCGCCCCGCGGAACTCCCCACCCAACTTGGTCCGCCAGTTCCATTCCCCGATCTTCTCTGAGTCGTAGGGCCAGTCGCCGGTGCCCTTCGGATGTCCAGGAAGGTAGAAGTAGCCGGTGAGGATTGGCTTCTTCTCGGAACTCGAGTCCCCGAACCGCCAGGTGTCGGCCTGGCGATGCCATTCATCGGTCGGACAGAAGATCACGTGGTTGGCCGACTTCTTCTCCCCCTTCCGCGTCGGCTTGCCGGAGGGGATCAGGTACTTCTCCCAGAGGATCGCCATGTTGGTGCCCATCCAGCTCAGGTGGACGCCATCGCGATTGTCCGGGAAGTAGTCCCGGAAATCCGCGGCATACATGCTGATGGCGATGCCCCACTGCTTCTCGTTGCTGGTGCAGAGGGCCCGCTGGGCATTGGCCTTCGCCTTGGCCAGGGCCGGCAGGAGCATGCCGGCCAGGATGGCGATGATGGCGATGACCACCAGCAGCTCGATCAGGGTGAAGGCGAGACGGCGGTCACTGCGGTGGGGCGGGAGGGACTTCATTGGAGTGCGGGAACCATGAATGTGATGGCGACCGAACACCGGAGCGTCAATCCAGGAACAGGAAGATCGGAAGAGCGACGGTTGAGTGGGGAGATCGTTTCAGGAAGGCTCAGGCTTTCTTGGACCAAGGACTCATCATGATCGCCCCCATCCGACAGGGGGAGCCCTGCCGAGGCATCAGGCGTCGTGGCCCCCGGAACCCCGACACCCAACGCTCGCCGTTCAACGTCTCCGCCCTCCCCTTCCTCGCAGCCTTCCTCGCCCTGCTCGTCACCGGCTGCACCCCGGGGCAGATCGTGGCCCACCAGTTCCTGAAGGCCCCCCGACGGTTTCCCACCCTCATCCACCCGGAACCCCGGGTGTATTTCAGCTTTCCGGACCGCGTCACGGACACCATCCCGGTCCAACACGCGACCGTGGGAGAACCACCGGTGGACCTTGCCTACCGTCTCGTCCCTCCCGGTGACTACGGCGCAGGCATGGAGGTCTCCAACCTGGTCGTCCATGGCCAGTCCCGTCCGATCTACCGGTTCCCGGGACATCCGAGCGAGCAGCCCCTGCCCTGCCGGGGAACCGTGATGTTGTTGCATGGATACGGACTCGACCACGAGACCCTCATCCCTTGGGCCCTCCATCTCGCGGAGAAGGGCTGGCTGTGCGTGCCAGTCGATCTCCGGGGCCATGGAGTCTCGGGAGGGGATCGAATCACCTTCGGGGTCCTCGAGTCCCGGGACCTGATGGGACTGCTCGACGAACTGGAACGTCGGCGGCAGATCGTGGCTCCGATCCATGTGCTCGGCGTCTCCTATGGAGCCGCCCTGGCCCTGCGGTGGTCGGGACTCGATCCGCGGGTGCGGTCGGTGGTCGCCATCACGCCGTATGATCGGCTGGGGACCGCGGTCGAGGGCCTCCGTGGATCCTATGCCCCCTGGGTGCCATCCCGCCTCACCCGGAGGGCCGCCGAGGCCATGCCCGGGCTTCTGGACCAACCCCCTGGCGGCCTCGATCCCATCGCCTGGGTGAGGGACCATCCCAGGCCGGCGCTCCTCGTGGGTGCCACCGACGATCCGGTCGCGCCTCGGACCTCCATCGAGGCCCTCGAATCCGCATCGCCGGGAAGCGCCGCCATGTTCATCCCGGAGACCTCCCATGAGATGGCCCCATTCCGGCTCGACCTCCTCGTCGATCCCGTCGCGCAGTGGCTCAGCGGGTCGACCCCACCGTCCCCGAGTACACGTTGAATCGTCCCTCCCTGAGGAATCCGACGAGGGTCTGCCGATTCTTCCGCGCGAACTCCACGGCGAGGCTGGACGGAGCGGAGACCGCGGCCACGAGGGCGATGCCTCCGGCGAGGGCCTTCTGGACGATTTCGAACGAGACCCGTCCGCTGACGAGCACTCCAACGTCACGAAGCGGCAGGCGCCCCTCCTGGAATCCCCAGCCTAGGAGCTTGTCGACGGCGTTGTGACGTCCGACGTCCTCCCGGACCGCCAGCAACCGTCCCGCCGCATCGAACAGTCCTGCCGCATGGAGTCCTCCCGTCCGCGAGAACTCGGTCTGGGATTCACGGAGCCGATCCGGCAGGGAAAGCAGCGTCTCCGCCGGAACCACAGGGGCCGGTTGCAACGGAGGAAACTGGCGTCGGATCGACTGGATGCTGGTCGCACCACAGAGGCCACAGCTCGAGGAGGCGAATACATGTCGGGTCAGACGCCCGAAATCGACTGTGACCTCCGAGGACAACAGGACGTCGATGCTGTTGCCGGAGGCATTCCGGGGATTGGGTCGAACCTCCCGGACGTCCGAGGTCCGGCGGATCAGCCCCTCGCTGACGAGGAATCCCAGGGCCAGCTCCGCATCCTGTCCCGGTGTCCTCATGACCACCGCGATCGGCCGGGTATCCACCCGGATCTCGAGAGGTTCCTCAACCGCAACGGAGTCGACCACGGCACGGGGCGTCTCGCCCCGGCGGTGTCGGACGATGCGGATGCGCTTCATGTGGGACTGGCGGCCCTTCGGCGGATGCCGCACCCGGGGTTCACCCGAGGGAATGGGTCCGAGGAGGACCGGAACTCGCCCGGACCTCCAGGGGCGCAGGCAGCTTCTGAGTGGTGACGGACTCGCCACGCAGCAGCCGGGTCATCGCCTCCATCGCCACGGCACCGAGTCGGGCCTTGGGTTGTCGGATGGTGGTCAGCGGGACCCGGAAGTACTCGGCGGCGAGAACGTTCCCGAAGCCGGTGATGCTGAAGTCCTGCGGGATCCGCAACCCCTGGTTGAGCAGGACGTCCGCGGCACCGATCGCGACGAGGTCGTGGCTGCACTGGATGGCCGTCGCATCGGTCCTCTCCGACAGGAACTGAACCGCCGCTGCGGCTCCCTCCTCGATCGTGGAACCCGCGCTGAAGATCAATCCATCATCGATCGGGATGCCCTGTTCACGCAGGGTCCGACGATATCCCTCCATTCGTTCCTGGGCTGTCGGTGAGACCAGGGGTCCGGCGAAGAAGGCGATGCGGCGGTGTCCCAGCTGGATCAGGTGGCGCGTCACATCCGCCGACGCCGTCAGCTCGTCGGTCTCCACGGACGGGAACCGGTCGCAGAACAGGCCACGGTTCCCCAGGATGACCACCGGGATTCCCCGACGCTGCAGCTCCTCATAGATCGGAGCCCGCTGGTCCATGCGGTAGACCGGTGTGATGAAGATGCCGTCGACCTGTCGACGGATGAACCGTTTCAGGACGGCCTCCTCTCGCTCGGCGCGGTTCATCGTCTGACCGATCACCAACTCGAACCCCAGCTCATGGGCCTGGTCCTCGAGGGACATCAGCAGGCGCGGGTTGATGGGATTGGTGGCCGCGGAGATGACGACACCCAGGAGCCGAGACGATCCGCTGCGGAGGTGCTGGGCGCTGATGTTCGGCACATAGCCCATCTGCTGGGCCAGCGAACGGATCCGTTCACGCGTCGCCGCCGAGACATCCGGCTTGTCCCGGAGGGCCTTGCTGACGGTCATCATCGAGACGCCAGCAGCCTCCGCGATCTCCTTCAATCGCACCATGACGTCCCTAGAAGGCCGAATCCTCCCGCCCAACACAAGCCTGCACCCACGGCCCGCCCCACACCGATCTCCGGATCCTTCCCGGTGTCATTCACTTTTGCGGCAACGGGCCGGCGACTCTCCCGTCCGGCGGAACGCTTCCTGGCCGAACGGGGTTCCCACGCCCCCGGCTCAGTCATTCGATCCGCTCCAGCCGAACTTCTGCCGGAGCGTGCTGAAGAAGTTGTGTCCGTTCAGCCGGACCAGACGGACGGTCCGACGGCTCCGGGCGATCCGGACCCGGGCCCCGGCCTCGAGATCGACATGCTGCTGGCCATCGGCAGCAAGAGTCGCCACCTGGCGGGTGCTGACGAGCCTGACGTCGACCTCGGCGTCGAGCGACACCACGACCGGCCGGATGCTGAGCGTGTGGGGGCAGATCGGGGTCAGCATCAGCACCTCGGCGTCCGGACTCACGATCGCGCCTCCGGCGGCCAGCGAATAGGCGGTGGATCCGGTCGGCGAGCTGACGATCAGACCATCGCAGCGGTATCGGGTGAGCATCTCTCCGTGTACCAGCACCTCGAGCTCGATGAGACGTGAGGTCAATCCACGGGCGACGACGAAGTCGTTCAGGGCGAGGATGGGGCGGGTCGATCGGGAAGGCGCGACCACACCTTCGAGCAGGGACCGTTCCTCGATGTCGAACTCCCCGTTCCAGAGTCGTTTCAGGGCCCGGACGGCGTCTCGGGGTGAGATGGCAGTGAGGAAGCCGAGGTTTCCGGCGTTCACGCCCAGAAGCGGCGTCCCCAGTCCAGCAACCTCCCGGGCCGCACGCAGGATCGTGCCATCGCCTCCGAGGACCAGGATCAGGTCGGTGCGACGGGCCAGGTCGGCAATGGAGGACACCGTCGGCGGGGATTTGCGCATCAGCTGGCCGGTGGCGGCATCCACCAGGACGCGGCGGCCGGAGCGCTCGACGGCCTTCGTGAGGCGCTGGGCGAGTTCGGCAGCTCCGGACTTCTCGGCGTTGGCGACGAGACCGACCTGGCGGATCTGTTTGGCGAGGCGCTTCACGGAAGGCGTTCGAGCAGCCCAAGGAACTCCCGATTGCCGGCGGGGCCCAGCAGGGGGGACGGGGTGACTCCCCGCCACGCTAGGCCAACTCCGCCGGTCCGCACAAATGCTTCCAGCTCCTCCAGCACGCGCGCATGGATCAACGGATCCGTGATCACCCCCTCGCCCCGGTCCACCTCCGCCTTGCCCGCCTCGAACTGCGGCTTGATCAGGGCGATCATCCGCCCTCCTTCCCGGAGCAGTCCCGCCGCGGGAGGCAGGATGTGACGCAGGGAGATGAATGAACAGTCGGCCACGATCACGTCGAACGGAACGAGCCCCGGTCCAAACGAGCCCACATCCAGGTGCCGCGCGTTGGTGCGCTCCATCACCACCACCTTCGGATCCTGACGGAGCCTCCACGCCAGCTGACCGTGTCCGACATCCACTGCCACCACACGGGCCGCACCGTGCTGGAGGAGGCAGTCGGTGAACCCACCGGTGCTCGATCCGAGATCCAGGGCCGTCACACCCGTGACGGGGACCTCGAAATGGACCAGGGCATGCTCGAGCTTGTGCCCCCCGCGGGAGACATAGCGGTCGGCCGACAACACCTCGACCGCGACGCCGTCGCGGACCGGATCACTGGCCTTGCGGGCGGGGTGTCCATTGATCCGGACCTGGCCTGCCATGATCAGACGCTGGGCCTTGGCACGGCTCTCGCACAACCCACGATCCACAAGCACCTGGTCGAGCCGTTGCACCGGAACAGCTCAGCAGACCGGGGACAGGGAATCGAGCGGATCCCGGGGCGGAGGAGTTGAGGGAGACGCGTGAAGCGTGGAGGATGAGCCCTGCGTGCAGGAAAGCGTCCGTCAGCTGGAGTCCTTGATCCGGGCCGAGATCGCGTCGGCCCGGGGCATCCTGTCCTTCGCCCGGTTCATGGAGCTCGCCCTGTATGCGCCCGACCTTGGGTACTACGAACGGGAAGAGCCGATCGTCGGGCGGGCGGGCGACTTCTACACCAGCGTCAGCGTCGGGCCCCTCCTTGGGGAACTGATCGGGTTCCGGATCGCCGGATGGCTGGAGGCACTTCCCGAGGGACCACTCCATCTGGTCGAGGCAGGTGCCCACACCGGCAAACTGTCGCTCGACCTCCTGCGGCATCTCCGGAGCCATCACCCGGACCTCGCAGACCGTGTCCGACTCTGCCTCGTGGAACCGTCGTCCCGTCGCCAAGGATGGCAGCGAGAGACGCTGAGGGATCTGGTGGGGACGGTGTCCTGGTTCACCACCCTGCAGGACCTCCACCGGTCCCATCCCTGCCTCCAGGGCGTGCTCTATGCGAACGAGCTGCTCGATGCGTTCCCGGTCCACTGTGCAGCCTGGAATCGGGCACGGGGGCGATGGGGGGAACTGGGGGTGGGTTGGGAGAATGGCCGCTTCGTGTGGGTGCCGCTGGTGGAACCCAGCCCAACGAGCAGAGCTGGACTGCAACGGCTCACAGAGCTTCCGGGTGAACTCCTAGACCTGCTGCCAGAGGGTTTCCGGGTCGAACTCGCCCCAGCTGCTGCCGATTGGTGGCGCGAGGCCGCAGGATGCGTCCAGGGGGGATGGCTGGTGACCCTCGACTACGGGCTATCCGACCTGGAATTTCTCATGCCACACCGGGCGGCAGGAACCTTGCGGACCTACCACCAGCATCGTCCTGGCGGCGATCCGCTCGACCAGCCTGGCCTCCAGGACCTCACGGCGCACATCCACTGGGACGACATCCGGTCGGCGGGCGAGGAGGCGGGGCTGTCCACGGAGACGCTCACCTCCCAGCGGCAGTGGCTCAGCGGAATCCTTGCGGCCACGGTGAAGTCCGGGGAGCGGTTTCCGGAATGGGACGCCTCCCGCGTCCGCCAGTTCCAGACACTGACGCACCCGGAACACCTGGGTCAGGCGTTCCGGGTGCTCGTCCAATCCCGGGGTTGATGGGATGGGGTGTCGATCAGCGCAGTCCAGCCAGCTCCTGGAGGGTGCGCCAGTTGTCGAGGCGCTCCTGACGGCTGGCCAGGATGGCCTCGCTGGGGTTGCCCTGAGCGTCGAAGTGCTTCGCGAAGCGGCCTTCCGTTCGGGCGAACATGATGAAGTCGTAGATCTCGTTGGTCTTCGGCTCCACGTAGAAGTCCTCGGTGTTGGCCGGGTTGCCCTGGAGGCTCAGGCGCTCGCTGATCTTCGAGCCCTTGCGGGGATCATAGATCAGGACCGGGAACGTCCGGGTGTCGACGGCCAGCTTTGACTGGTTCATCGCCATGTTGTCACCCACGCCATGCTCCGGCTGGCAGGTGGTGTAGACACTGACGATCGCCGGGCCGTCGAACTCGTTGGCCGCCATGATGGATTTGTAGAAGTGGTTGGTCATGGCGCAGCTGGTCTGGGCCACGAACACCTCGGGGTGCATCATCGCAATCTGGGCGATTTCCTTGCGGCGCTCGGTCTTGCCCGAGATGGCCGTGCCGTGGACCGAGAACTTCGTGTTCTGGCCCATGAAAGTGCCGGTCGACGACTGGCCTCCGGTGTTGGAGTAGACCTGGGTGTCGAGGATCAGCACCTTGATGTTCATGCCCGACATCAGCAGGCGGCTGAGGGCCTGGAAACCAATGTCCAGCATGGCGCCATCACCACCGAACGCCCACAGCTTCTTGTCCTTCCAGCCCATCTGGTCCCAGCGGGCCCGGACGCCCATGGCGTAGGTCGGGCCGTTCTCGAACAGCGAGTTCGACCACGGTACGAGGTACGGATTGTAGGGATAGGTGGAGGCGTAGACCGTGGAACAGCCAGTGGAGTTGACGATGCCGATGTTCTCCTTGCCGTACACGAACCCGGTCGCGGCCAGCATCATGCGGATGGCCGTGGCCTCGCCGCAGCCCATGCAGGAACCGGCACCGCCCACATAGAGGAGCGACCGGTCGGTCAGCATCATGTCCGTCAGCAGCTTGTCATTGATGTACTGCTTCGGGGTCTCCGGCATCTTCCGGTAGAAGTTGAAGGTCTTCTGGAACTTCGGAAGCGTCCCGGTCTCCTTCTTGAGCATCGCCAGCGCCCCGTGGTCGCCACAGGCCTCGACGCACTCGGCGCAACCCTTGCACTTGGTCGGGTCGATGAAGATTCCGAAATAGCCGGGCTCCTGACCCTTCTTCTCGTAGACGTTCCAGAACTTGGTCGTCTTGCCGAACTGCTTCCGGTACAGCTCACGCTCGGTCTCGTCGGTGATCGCGGCGAGCTCGGCGTCGAGCTTCGACTTGGTCACGACCTTCCCGAGGATCGCCGTGTCCGGGCACTCCGTGACACAGGCCATGCAGGCCACGCAGTTGTCGGAGTTGAGCAGCGGGATCTCCGGGGCGATGTAGGAGAAGTCGCGGAGAGCTCCAGATCCGGCGGTGATCAGGGACCGGGCGACCGAGAGGTCGGCAGGCAGACCGAGCTCGGCGGAGCCGTCGTTATAGGCGCCGACGATGCGGTCGTTGAAGTCGGCGACATTCAGGACGTCGTCGGTGATGGCCCGGGTATTGACCCGGGACGGGGCGGGCTGGGCGATCGTTTCGGTGGACATGGCGTAAATCAGGGTTGGGGGATCACTTGGCGAGGGCAGCCTGGGACGCGACGGCCCCTTGGGCCTCGATGATGGACTTGGGCACCTCCATCACGTCGAGGAGGCCTCGACGGACGCACTGCAGGTTCTCCTGGACGACGTGTTCGCCACGTTTGCCGAAGTACTTGCGGATGTACTTCTCGACCGCGCCGAGCACCTGATCCTGTCCCATGCCCGACTCGCCGGCGAACGGGGTCGCCTTGATGAAGATGCCCACGAGCGCGACGCCCTGCATGCGCTGCTGAAGGTCGGGATCGGTGGCCACCTCGCGGGCGATCTTGACGGTATCGAGATAATACACGCGGACCCGTTTGATGCGGATGATCTTCCGGCCGAAGTCCGGGATCGCCTCCCAGACCTTCTGGGGATCGGTCTCGGCGCTCTGGATGAAGATCGAACCGTCGTGCGCGATGCCCTCGAGGGGGTTGCCGAGGTTGAAGGCGTTGACGTCGTTGAGCGGGATGAACTCGACGTGGTTCAGCTCGCAGTGGGTCCGGAGATGCTCCTTGGCCACCGTGAGGTAGTAGGTGGTCGGGAGACCCTTCTTCTCGGAGCCGTACTTCGGATAGGCTTGCACGTGCAGGTTGAACAGCTCGCCGACGAACGAGGCGATGAGCTTGTTCGTCGTGACCGAGCCGAAGCCGCCGACCGAGTGGCCGCGCATCGAGAAGGCGCTGTCGGGACGGACATCCGGATCGATCGTCTCATTGATGGCGAGGGCATGCTTGACGCCGACCGCAGTGTACTCGCGGGGCACCGACTCGAGCATGTTCTTGGTGAGCGCGATGAAATGGCCGGGACGGACGTCGCGGGATCCGAGGCCCGCCGAGCTGGCAAGGATCCGGGGAATCCCGCTGATTTTCGGGTACTTGAACTCACCCTTGGAGCCGAAGGAATTGCCGATGAGGGCGTCAGCGAAGGCCGCCTTGATCGCCTGCACCAACGGATTGGACTGGGCGAGCGGGTTGTCCATGCGCTCGACCACCGTGAAGGCCTTCACCCCCTTGAGGATGTCCACCAGCTCGGTGGCCGGGAACGGGGCAAAGCAGGTCACATTCACCACACCGACCTTCAGTCCCATCTCGTCCCGGATGTAGTCCACCGCCGCCTGGGCCGTCTCCATCATGCCGCCCATGCCCACGATGGCGTACTCGGCATCGTCCATCCGATAGCCGTCGACCACGCGGTAGCGGCGACCGGTGAGGCTGTGGAACTCCTCGAATACGGAGGCCACAACGCCCGGGATCCTGTCGTAGAAATCCCGCTGGGCGATTTTGCCCTTCATGTAGGAATCCTGGTTCTGGACCACACCCGACATCAATGGGTTGCGGGGATCGAACATGCAGCGGAGGCGGTCGTTCGGGTCGCGGACGAACTTCGACATGAGCTCCGTCTCGGGCAGCCGGACGTTCTCGATGGTGTGCGTCGTCAGGAACCCGTCCTGCACGTTGAGGAACGGAGTGTCGGTCTCCTCGGCGATGCGACGGCAGATCAGGGCGAGGTCGCCCGCCTCCTGGGCGTTCCGGCCGAAAAGGATGCCCCATCCGGTGTCGGCCACCGCCATGACGTCGTCATGGCCGCAATGGACGTTGAGCGAATGACTGGTCATCGCCCGGGCGCCGATGTGGAACACCACCGGGAGACGTTTGCCGGAGATCGTGTAGAGGACCTCCTTCATGAGGACGAGGCCTTGTCCCGAGGTGAAGTTGGTGACGCGTCCACCGGCGAGGGCGAAACCCTCGCAGGTCGAGGCCGCGCTGTGCTCGGACTCGGGCTGCACGAACACCAGCGTGTCGCCCCACAGGTTCTTCTTACCGTTGGCCACCTCGGTCTGGTAGCCAGTCCCCATCGTCGTGGAGGACGTGATCGGATAGGCGCAGGCCGCCTGGGTGATGTGGGTCTCCACCCAGGTCACCGCACCGGCGCCGTCGGAGGTCGTGGGAATCCCCGGGTAGGGGAACTGTTTCTGGCCGCTGGCAGAACCGTTGTTCATGAGTCTTCTGGGAAATGATCTCGTGGGTCGAACATCGACAACCACCCGTGGCAGCCGATGTCCGCGCAAGACACGGGAGTTGAATTGCCAGCCGCAGCTGACGCAAGCCAAATGCCGGAAACGATCCGGTCCATCAGCTCGGCTCAATCGTTTCTGCAGGCCAACGAATCCCTTTCTCCCGCTCCGATAACTCCAATTCTTCCATCGACCCGTGAACCCGCAAACGGGAAGGTGCCCCGACTCTTTCAAACCGGCTCCACGCCCCCTCGACAGGACACTCCAAGAACCCCGCTTGACGCCCCACGGATTCAAGGTGTCCTTTCCGGTGTATGACACTCCTCAAACAGCAAGTGCCGCGGAGTTTTGGGTCGTTGATGCTGTGCGCGACCGTCTGGACCGGGGGACAGGACACCCTGGCGGTGGACTGGACCCAATACCGGGGACCCCACCACGACGGCTCGAGCCCGGAGGTGATGCGGACCGACTGGAACGCCCGTCCGCCGCGTGTGGTGTGGAAGCGGGCCATCGACCCTGCGTGGTCGTCGATCACGGTCCAGGGCAACCGGGCCTTCACCCAGGGCAACCGACGCATCGGGAGCGAGAATCGTGAGGTCTGCATCGCCCTGGACGCTGAGACCGGCGCCGAGGTCTGGGCCGCCAATCTGGGCATCGCAGACTATCCGGACGCTGGAACCGGCAGCCTCGATGGTCCCCGCTCCACTCCCACGATCCACGGCAACCGGGTGTATGTCCTGACCTCCTACCTCGCACTCCATTGCCTTGATTCGGCCACGGGGCGGGTCCTGTGGCGGCGTGATTTCCCGGAGGAATTTCCCGGCACCCGGGTGATCTCCTGGCAGAATGCGGCCTCGCCGCTGTTGGTCGGGGACCGGGTCTACCTCAATTCCAACGTCGGCTCCGGAAGCCTCACCGCGATCCGGGCGACCGACGGGGTGACAGTCTGGAATCGGGAGACCGATGGGATGACCCATGCGACGCCGACCTGGGCGACCTTCGACGGCATCGAGCAGGTCCTGTTCCTGACCTCCCGGGGACTGGTGGGGGTGGTTCCGGACTCCGGGGACGTCCTGTGGCGCTACGCCTTCACGCCCTCGGGCACCTCGACCGCGGCGACCCCGATCGCAGCCAGCGGCCATGTCTACGCCTCCTGCGCCTACGCCTTGGGTGCCTGGACCGCGAAGGTCGGCCGCAGCGGCACGGACTTCGTGGTGACCGCCACGGACTTCCGGCGCAACAACGCCTACCAGAACCACTGGTCGACTCCCGTCGCACACGAGGGATTCCTCTACAGCATCGTCGAGAGCGGCGCGCCGGGACGCACCCTCGCCTGCCTGAGCCTGGAGACACGCCTGAACCGTTGGACCACCCGGACCGTGGGGGGACAGAACCCGGGGTTCGCCTCGCTGATCAAGGTGGGTGGAACCGTCGTCGTGCTGACCGAGCAGGGGCGCCTCGTGCTCGTGGCCCCGAACCCGGCCCAGTATGAGGAGCTGGGCCAGTTCCAGGCCCTCACCGGGAAGACCTGGAACCACCCGGCCTATGCCAACGGACGTCTCTACGCCCGGAGCGTGAACCAGATCGTCGCCCTCGAGATCGAGGAGGCCCGCCCGACGGTACCTCCGATCGGGCTCTCGGTCGGCACACCCACGTCGCCGGCCTCCTCGGTGACGCTGGAGGTCTCCTCCCTCGACGGCACCCCGCTGACCGAGTCCATCGCCACCCAGCTGCGGCTGGAGACCACACCGACCCTGGAGCCTTTGCCGATGTGGTCGACGGTGCCCTCCACCTTCCGTGTCGAGGGCAGCCAACTGCGCACGGAGGTGTCCGTGACCCCGTCGGGCGTCCCCCAGTTCCTGCGCGTGCGCAGCGAGTGAGGCGCAACGACACCGCAACCCCAACGAAGGTCCCATCGGCAAACCCATGAGGCTCATCCCTCTCCAACGGACCGTTCCCCGGTCGAACCAAGACCGGACGTCGAACATGATCCCGAGCAGCAGGGCCCTGTGGGCCTTCACCCTGATCGAGCTGCTCGTGGTCATCGCCATCATCGCGATCCTCGCCGGGCTGCTGCTCCCGGCTTTGGCCAACGCCCGGGAGAGGGCCCAGCGGGCGGCCTGCATGAGCAACATGCGGCAGTTCTCCCTCGCGATGCTCATCTACGCCGGCGACAACCAGCAGGAACTCCCCCGGGGTGGGACGGACAAGCGGGACGAGAAGGACACCCATACCCCGATCTTCTCGACCCAGAACCAGTCAAACCTCCTCCGGTACACGACCCAGCTGAAGGCCTTCGACTGCCCGAACCTCCACAAATGGATGGAGAAGCGGGAAGGCTGGCGCTTCCACGAGGACTACGGCATCGCCATCGGGTACCACTACCTCGGCGGCCACCCCAACACCCCGTGGGGCCTGATCGACACTGTCACCAACCAGTGGGTCTCCCCGCAGAAGAGCACCGATGATCCGGGGCTCGTGCTGATCGCCGACCTGAACGTCGATTCCCCCGCCTACCAGCGCATCCTCGCCCCCCACTGCGCCCGCGGACCGCGTGTCGCTGACGACCAGTACTTCGACACCCATCCCAACGCCTACAACCAACGTCCCGTGGACCTCGGGGCCAAGGGAGGAAATGTGGGTTTGCTCGACGGTTCCGTCGCCTGGAAGGACATCCGCCAGATGCGCCGATACCGGGCCTCGCAGATCTGGGGCGCCGACGGGTCCTTCGGGTACTGGTAACCCCGAAGGAGGGACCGCTCCCCTGCCCCGGGAGCCCGGGGAGACTCACCCGATCGGGCTGACGTCGAACACATGGACCTGCCACGCCGGCACGTCGAGGTATAGCCCTCGTCGAAGGAGGTCTCCGCCATCGCGGTCGTAGCTCCAGGGACCGAAGCGGTCTCGGAGCCGGAAACACCGACCATGGAGATCCTCCCAAGGCAGCCCCAGGAAGCCCTGCGCGGCGTGTTCCGAGAAGTTCACAGCCACCACGAGCCGGTTTCCATCCCGCCCTGTCCACGCCATGCCGACCAGGTCCTCCGATGACGGATTGCTATCCCACGCCCGATGAGAGTGCAGGAGCTGCCAGGATCCTTCCCGGACCACCGGCAGGCGAAGCGTGGCCAGGAGGTCGGCGTAGAACGACCGGAGCGCCTCGTCGACCGGTTCTTCCGGGGCCCGGATGAGGTGGGGAGACACGCGGATCCTGCAGCCCTCGTCCTGACCCCGGTGGAGGAAGCGGATCCCAGGGCTCAGGAAGGTGAGCACCGCTGCGGAGCGATGGCGCTCGAACGGCAACACCGATGCGGCCCGGGGTTCGTCGTGGTTCTCGAGGAAGCGTGCGAGCCGATCCTGATAGTCCAGACCGGCCGACAGGTGCGCGCGGATCGATGCGGCCTCACCATGACACACACGGTCGTAGAGCCGTTTGTCATAGCAGGCGTCGAACCCCTGCTGCTGGAGGGTCCATTCGAGGTCCCAATAGACCTCCGCCATCAGAAGGAAATCCGGCCGTGCCTCCCGGACCCTACGGATCGCTTCCGGCCAGAACTCGGGCATGCGCCGTCCCCAGGTCCGCTCGAACACTGCCGACAGCAACAGCATCGCCATGTCGCACCGCACCCCGTCGCAGCGTCCAGCGATCGACACCAGCTCCGAGGCCATGGCCTCACGGAGGCCAGGATTCGAGTAGTCCAGCTGAAGGGTGTCGGGCCATCCCGGAAAGTAAGGATCCCTGCCATGGGCTAGGATGCGTCCGTCCGGGAGTCGGATGAAGTTGTCGGGAGACCGACCGAGATCCGCTTCGCCGCCCATGATGAACCAGTCGGGATGGAGCTCGACCCAAGGATGATCGATCGCGACGTGGTTCGGGACGAAGTCGAGCATCAGCCGGATCCGCCGCTGGGCGAGTCGGGCACGGAACCGGGCCAGGGCTTCCTCACCCCCGAATCCCTCGGCCACCGAATAGCCTTTGATCGCGAAGCAAGAACCGCCGATGTCGGCCTCTCTGAGATCCGGAAGGGTCTCGGTAAACTCATGACGCCACTGAGGACGGTTTCTCGAGATCGCCAGACCGACGCGTCCCAGCCTCCAGATGCCCAGGAGCCACACCCAGTCGAAACCTGAATCCTTCCAGCGGTCCAGCGCGTCGTCCGGCACCTCGTCCAACATCACCGTCCGCCCGAACCTGCAGGACAGCTCCTGCAGCCAGACCCGGGTGGTGACCTGGTAGAGGAGCGGGTGCTGCACCGGATGCATCGGCCTCAAGCCTGCCACGGCACCGCCCCCGGTGCACGGCGAAGCGGGCCGCGACGACAGGACCGACACCGACACCCTTGCCGGGACGGGATCCGGTTCCGTAGCCTCTCCCCATGATCTCCCCACTCAAGGCGGCGCTGACCGCTTCCCTCGTCCTCTGTGCCTCCGTGGTCCTGAAGGCCGCCGAATCCTACACCATCGCCGTCGTGCCCAAGGGCACCACCCACGAGTTCTGGAAGTCGATCCATGCTGGCGCGGTCAAGGCCGAGAAGGAGCTGACCGCCCAGGGTGCCACGGTGAAGCTGTTCTGGAAGGGGCCCCTTCGCGAGGATGACCGCGACCAGCAGGTCCAGGTGGTCGAGAACTTCACCGCCCGGAATGTCAGTGGGATCGTCCTCGCACCGCTCGACTCCCAGGCCCTCGTGGCCCCCGTGGCCAGCGCGGCGCAGGCGAAGATCCCAACGGTCGTGATCGACTCCGACCTCAAGTCCGACAAACAGATCAGCTTCGTCGCGACCGACAACTTCAAGGGGGGCCAGATGGCCGGCGAGTTCCTGGCGAAGCAGCTGGGCGGCAAGGGCAAGGTCATCCTGCTCCGCTACCAGGTCGGCAGCGCCAGCACCGAGGCCCGGGAGGCGGGATTCCTGGACGCCATCAAGAAGGCCTCCGGCGTCCAGCTGATCTCGTCCGACCAGCATGCCGGCGCGACCCGGGAAACCGCCTATCAGGCCTCGCAGAACCTGCTGAACCGGTTCGGACGTGAGGTGGACGGCATCTTCTGCCCGAATGAAACCGCCACCATCGCCATGACGAAGGCCCTCCGCGACATCGGCCGCGCCGGGGGCCAGGTGAAGCTCGTTGGGTTCGACTCCGGGTCCCAGTCAGTACTGGACCTCAAGAACGGCGAAGTCCAGGCCCTCGTGGTGCAGGACCCGCTCAAGATGGGCTACCTGGGCGTGATGACCCTGGTTCAGCACCTCCGTGGCAAGCCGGTCGAGAAGCGCATCGACACCGGGGTCTCCCTCGTCACCAAAGCCAACATGAACGATCCGGCCATGGCCGAGTTGCTCGCCCCGCCAATCGCGAAGTTCCTTAAGGAATAAGGGGTGGCGCGGGACCCAGGCTCCCGCCCACACCATCGGATCACTTCGAGGGCTCGGTACCCTGCGGGGCATATTCGAGGCGGACGATCTTCGAGTCCTTGTTGTCGCCCCAGTTGGTGCCGAACTCGATCAGGTAGAGGCAGCCGTCCGGACCCAGCTCCAGGTCCATCGGCCGCTTGAACTTCGTGCCCGGCATGAACCGCTGCATCTGGGCGATCTGGTTGTTCCCGTCCAGCTTCACCGCGATGATCCAGTCGCGGGTCCACTCGTAGATGAAGAGGGTGCGGTCGAACTCCTTCGGCAGCTTGTTCGGCGACTGGAGCGACTCGTCGTAGTGGTACACCGGACCGGCCATGGCGGTGCGACCACCGCTGCCCACGATGGGGAACTTCGTCGATGGGGATGCGGGGTAGTAGATGAAGGCCGGCTGGGCGGGTGGTAGCTCGCGGATGCCTGTGTTGTTGACCGAGTCGTTGATCGGACGAGCCGGATCGTAGAACACCGGCTTGAAGTCCTTCGCCATCCAGGCCTCGGGCTGCGGGGGCAGCGACGGCAGCTCCGCCTCGGGTTTGCCCTCCTTCAGAGCCACTTCGTTGGCTTTCTTCACCGCTTCCTGCTTCTTGCGGGCCTCGTCATAGGCACGGCGGCCATCGAGGTACTTCTGTCGCGCGACGTAGTCGACCGGCGCATAGGGTCGATTGTTGGCGACGAAATAGGGCCAGCCGAAGAAGCCGGGTCCACGGGCCTGGTTGATCTCGTCGTGACCCGCAGGTCCGCGCTGGGCGTCCGGACCACCGGCATCAGGCCCGACCTCGCCCCAGTAGAGGAACCCGTTGGCGGGATCCACGGAGATGCGGAAGGGGTTGCGGTTGCCCATCACGTAGATCTCAGGCCGGGTCCCTTTGGTGCCGGGCTTGAACAGGGTCCCTTCCGGTATCGAGTACCCCCCCTCGGGCTTGGGATGAATCCGAAGGATCTTGCC
>SYEM01000237.1 GCA_005801385.1 Verrucomicrobiales bacterium
ATTCGCCTTCGGGTTGGCGAGATCGATCTCGGCGTGCGCCACGTTCAGGTCGCCGCAGAACACCACCGGCTTCCTCGCCTCGAGCCCCGCCAGATAGGCCCTGAAGTCGCGGTCCCACTCCATCCGGTACGGCAGACGGGTCAGCTCCCGCTGGGAATTCGGGGTGTACACGTTCACCAGGAAGAACCCGTCGAACTCCGCCGTGAGGACCCGACCCTCCTGGTCATGGCGGACGATGCCGATCCCAGGAGTCACCCGCAGTGGACGATGCCGGGTCAGGATCGCGGTTCCCGAATACCCCTTCTTTTCAGCACTGTTCCAGAAGGTCTCGTAGCAGGAGGGCCAGACCGGAGCCACGTCACCCGCCGTGCACTTGGTCTCCTGGAGACACAGGATGTCCGGCCCCTCCTCCTCGAGGTAGGTCAGCAGGGTCTTCTTCAGGACCGCGCGGAGGCCGTTGACGTTCCAGGAGATGAGCTTCATGGGCCAGTAGGGTGACGAGGACCCACGGGGGGCCGAAGCGAATTCCGGCGGGCTACGGGGTCGGGGGCACGAAGGGCAACGCGACGACCTCCGCCGGCCATTCCCGTTCCGCGAGGCGGACCAGGAGCGCGGTCCCGGGGGCGACGGATTCCCGACGCACATAGCCAAGGGCGAGGATCGCTCCGCCATCCCCGGAAAGCCGGGCACTCGTGAGGTACCCCGCCTCACGGCCGTCGCGGAACAGCTTTGTCCCCTTGGGCGGCAGGGTCCCAAGGTCCGCGGGCAAACGGAGCCCGCACAGCCGCTTGGCGACCTGCCCATAGGTCCGCAGCCGTGCGATCGTCTCCTGCCCCGTATAGCAGCCCTTCGAGTAGCTGATGTGCGTGGTCTCCAACCCCGCCTCCGGAGGCAGGTTGGTCTCGTCCATGTCCACCGGGAACCGTGGGATTCCGGACTCGAACCGGACCCGGTCGAGGGCCTCGAATCCCGCAAGGCAGCCCCCGCGCTCGCGGGCCGCCGCAACAGCCTTGTCGAGGACCGCCGCGAGCGCATCCGTCGGAATGAAGAGATCGAACCCCGGCAGCCCCGCCCTCGAGCGCCGGACGACATACAGGTCACCCAGGGTTGGGTGGTTTCGATGGACCACACCCAACGGGGCCTCCGGAAGGACATCGACCAGCTCGAGGCTGCGCACCGCCGCATCGGACAGCGGTCCCTGCACCGAGAGCAGTCCGTAATAGGGCCGCACATCCACGACCTGGACGTCCTCGGCCACGATGTGGTGTTCCAACCGCGCCTTTAGGGAGTCGACAAGCCCGGGTTCGAAGTCGAGGAGCAGCTCCTCCGCCAATGCAAACACATGGACGTCTGCTACAAGCCTTCCCTTGGGTGAACAGAACGCTGCCGGACACCCGGATCCAACCGTCAACGACCGGATGTCGTGGGTGACCTGTCCATTGAGGAGACGGACCCGGTCGGTGCCGGTGAGGCAGAGTCGGCCACGGAACCCGAGGTCGAGGACGGCGACGGCGGACCGAAGGGCCCGGTATTCGGCGGCGGGATCCCCGTAGTCGGAGACGATCTCCTCGCCACCGAGGACGGAGAACCGGCCCCCGAGGGCTTCGTGCGCCTCATGCAACACGGATGATGTCATGGGCGGGGACCGTATCGCCGAACCCCTGAAACGGGAAGGCACGCCCCACAGCGGCACCTGGCACCGCGCGTTTCCGTTGTGATCTCGTTTTGTCCTTTGCCGGGTTCCAGCGGCGTCAGTAGCGTCCGCACTTCCTTTCCGAGGCCGCCCGATGAGTGACAAACCGGACTACAAGAATTCCCTGAACCTGCCCACCACCGGGTTCCCGATGCAGGCCAATCTCGTCCAGCGGGAGCCTGAGCGTCTCGCCCGATGGGAGGCCGAGGACCTGTACGGACAGATCCAGTCGGCCCGCAAGGATGCCGAACCGTTCATCCTGCACGACGGTCCGCCGTTTGCCAACGGCGACGTCCACATCGGTACTGCGCTCAACAAGATCCTCAAGGACCTCGTCATCAAGTCACAGACCCTCCGCGGCCGACGCGCCCCCTATGTCCCGGGCTGGGACTGCCACGGGCTCCCGATCGAGTCCCGCGTCACCCAGGAGCTCCGTGCGGCGGGACAGGCCGACTCCTCGCCCGCCACCATCCGGTCGGCCTGCGAGGCCTATGCCCGGAAGTACATCGACCTCCAGCGGACCCAGTTCAAGCGGCTGGGGGTGCTGGGCGACTGGTCGAACCCCTATCTGACCCTCGACCGCGCCTACGAGGCCGAGGAGCTCCGGCTCTTCGCCGACCTTGTGGACCGGGGCTTCGTCTACCGGGGAAAGAAGCCCGTGTATTGGAGCATCCCGTTCCGGACGGCCCTCGCCGAGGCCGAGGTGGAGTACGCCGACCACGTCAGCCAGAGCGTCTATGTGAAGTTCCGTCTCAAGGGTGAACCCAACACGTTCCTCCTGATCTGGACGACCACGCCCTGGACCCTCCCGGCTAATCTCGCCGTCGCCTTCAACCCCACGTTCCACTACTCGCTGGTGATGGTCGAGGGAGGCGCCTTCCTCGTCGCGAACCCACTGCTCTCGACTGTGGCCGCCAAGCTGGGCTGGGACGGCTACCAGATTGTCCGCACTGTCGGTCCCGAGGAGCTGGAGCACCTGGTCTACGAGCATCCGTTCTGCAACCGGACCGGACGACTCCATCCGGCCGGCTTCGTCACGAACGACACCGGCACGGGCTTCGTCCACATCGCTCCCGGACATGGCATGGACGACTACCAGCTCGGCCTGAAGGTCGGCCTCCCGATCTATTGTCCCGTGGACGACGAGGGACGACTCGCCTGGACCCAGGACCTGCCTCGGGAGCAGCAGATGCCGGAAACGCTCCTTGGCAAATCGACGCTGGAGAAGAACCACAAATCCGACGCCAACGAGGCGGTGATCGAACTACTCACCGAGCGCCAGGCCCTCGCCTTCCGCGAGGCCTATCACCACAGCTACCCGAACTGCTGGCGGTCCAAGACCCCGATCATCTTCCGGGCCACCGACCAGTGGTTCATCAGCATGGCGCACACGCCGGCCGATACCGCGAAGACCTTCCGGGAACTCGCCGTCGAGACCGTCGAACGCGACGTCCGCTGGATCCCGGACTGGGGCCAGGGTCGCATCCGGGGGGCGGTGGAGTCGCGACCTGACTGGTGCATCTCCCGGCAGCGTTCCTGGGGGGTCCCGATCCCGGCATTCTATGACGCCTCAGGAGAGCCGATTCTCAACGCGGCCATCGTGAGGAAGGCGGCCGACCTCATCGAACAAGAGGGGAGCAACGCCTGGTTCGCAACCCCCGCGGACGCGCTCTGGGCCCGATGCCGTCCCGAGGGCTGGACCGGTCCCGAGGCCGTGCGACAGGGCACCGACACACTCGACGTCTGGATCGACTCCGGGAGCTCGTCGCGCGCCGTCCTTCAACGGCGTCCCGAACTCCGCTCCGGGACCCGGTGGCAGGCCGACATGTACCTCGAGGGTTCCGACCAGCACCGAGGCTGGTTCCAGTCCTCCCTGCTGCTGTCGCTCGCCGGGAACGGCTCGGCGCCGTTCCGATCCGTGCTCACCCACGGCTTCATGGTCGACGAGGACCGTGAGAAGATCTCGAAGTCCAAGCAGGGTGCCGGGGGCTACCAGAAGCCCCAGACCGCCGAGCGCTATGTGAAGGAGTTCGGGGCCGACGTCGTGCGCCTCTGGGTCGCGTCGCAGGACTACCGCAACGACATCGTCGTCAGCGAGGAGCGGCTCAAGAAGGTCGGCGAGACCTACCGACTCCTCCGCAACACCCTCCGGTACCAGCTCAGCAACCTGGCCGACTTCGATCCTGCAACCCACGCGGTGGCGGACGACGCACTGACGGGACTGGACCGGTGGATCCTCGACGAGTTCGTGCGGCTGGAGGCGGAGGTGGCGCGGGCCTACGAGGCCTACGAGTTCCACGTCGTCTACCAGCGGCTGTCCCAGTTCGCAGCGGTCCAGCTGAGTGCGACCTACCACGACCTTGTTAAGGACCGACTGTACACCGAGGCGGCGACCTCCCCACGGCGTCGCAGCACCCAGACGGCCCTGCACCGCATGGTCACCCGCCTGAGCCAGATGCTCGCCCCGATGCTGGCGTTCACCTCGGACGAGGCCTGGGGCTTCATCCAGAAGACCGCGGTGCACTCCGTGCACCTGTCGACCTGGACCCCGGGTTCGCCGCTGCTCTCGCAGGAGGAGACCGGTCGCTGGGAGGTCCTCTTCGGGATCCGGAGCCGGGTGCTGCCGGAACTCGAGAAGGCCCGCCAGGCCAAACGCATCGGCAAGGCGCTGGACGCCCGGGTCGAGCTGGGCCTCGAGTCGGCGGAGTTCAGCGTCGCCAGGGACCATCGTGCGGATCTCCAGGAACTCCTGAACGTGTCGGGCCTCGAGATCCAGGAATCCCAGACCGGATCGGTCACGGTCCATCCCGCCAGCGAGGCCGGATGGCAGAAATGCGACCGGTGCTGGCACTGGGATCCCGCCATCGGACAGGAGCCCGGCCACTCGGGCGCGTGTCCGCGCTGCATCCAGGCGCTGCGGTCGCTGTCCCTCGCGTAGGCCCGAGTCAGGACCGCACGGCGGAAGCCAGCGGCGTCAGAGGGCCTTCAGGACGACCACGGTGAGGTCGTCGGTCTGCGGCTCGGGAGACGAGAAGGTCCGGGCCGCGGTGCAGACGGCCTCCACGATCTCAGCGGCCGGACGATCCCGGTGGGAACGCACCACCTCCACCGCCCGTTCCATGCCGAAGATCTCATCATCGGGACGGATCGCCTCCTCGATCCCGTCGGTCAGCAGCAGCAGGATGTCCCCGGGCTGGAGCGCCACCTCTCCGCCCGACGGATAGGGCACGTCGCCCTGGCGTCCGAGGGGCCGTCCCGTCCGGCCCAGGACCGACCGCACCGCCCCGTCCTGACCGATCAGCAGTCCGGCCGTATGTCCTGCATTGGCGAACTGGAGCCGTCGCTGGGCCGACAGCAGGCGCAGGAACAGCAGGGTGATGAACCGCTCCCGGCCGAGGTCGTCGCGGAGCAGTTCCTGCGTTCGGGTGAGGACCTCACCGGGACCCGCGGTATCGCGCGCGACGAGACGCAGGTAGGCGCGGGCCTCGGCCATGAGGAGCGACGGGCCGAGCCCATGACCGCTCACATCCGCGATCACCATCCCGAGGCAGTCCGGGTCGATCGGGAAGAAGTCGAAATAATCCCCTCCCGTGGCCTCGGCGGGGTGGGACGCCCCGGCGATGTCATAGCCCGCCAAGCGGGGGGCCTCCTTAGGAAACAGGCGCTGCTGGATCTCCCGCGCGGCCGCGAATTCCTCACGGCTCCTCCGGATCTCCTCCGCCGCCCGGCGCCGCTCCGTCACATCGCGGGAGAAGATCACCACCCAGAGATCCGACCCCATCCGCATCTCGGTGAGGGCCAGGTCGATGTCGACCTTCGACCCGTCCCGACGACGCGCCACGGTCTCATTCGACTTGGCGGTCGCCGAGGCACGAAAGGCCTGCCACCAGTGTCCAGGGGGCAGTTCGGACGGCTGGAGGACGTCCAACCGGAGACCCACGAGGTCGGCCGGATTCCAGCCGAAGACCGGCAGGTTGGCGGGATTGGCGAACCGGATGACGCCCGTGGCGTCGAGGAGCAGCACGGCGTCCGTGGAGTTATCCCAGACCGACCGGTATCGGAGCTCGCTCTCCCGGAGGGCTTCCTCGGCGGCGCGACGAGCCCTGCGGATGTCGGCCTCCTTGAGCTCGCGCTGCACCGCAGGCACCAGCCGACCCAGGGCCCCCTTCATGAGGAAATCGTGGGCTCCGGCCTTCATCGCATCGATCGCCACCCCCTCCTCGATGCCCCCGGAAATGATGATGAACGGGATGTCGCGCGCAACCCGCTGGACCACTCGGAGCGCCTCCGGGGCGCTGAATCCGGGCATGGTGTGGTCGCACAGGATCAGGTCCCAGTCCTCGCCGACCAGGGCCCGTTCAAGGTCCACCGCTGTCGAGACCCGACGGGAATCCACCTCCCAGCCGCCGGTCCGAAGCAGTGTCCCCAGAAGACGGGCATCGAATTCCGAATCCTCCACGACCAGGACCCGAAGCCGGGCCTTCAGCTGGGACGACGTCGGGGACGCGGAAGGGGTCGACATTCGGGCCCTCGGATGGACGCCTCAGTTGCCCTTGGCGCGCCAGAACAGCTGGGACACGCCAGTGTTCGAGACGATTGAGACCCGCTCAGGAGTCCCGGCGCCCTTTCCTGTCACGCGGAAGGCCTCGGACCACGTCCGGAGATCCGCGGAGGATTCCACGACGACCGGCGCACCCGAGGTGCCAAGGATCTCGAGGATGAGCGAGCTGCCGGAGCGGACCATCTTCACGTTCGGCAGCGTCACAGGCTCGGGCGTCGCCGTCACCTTCACATAGAAATTGGCCGGAATCCCGGAGCTCAGCATGTAGATCATCCACGAGTCATCCGTCACACCGTCCTTCCGCCAGTAGTCCGCGTAGCTTCCCTTGTAGCCGTTGGCGAGCGGAGCCCCGATCCCGATCGGGTTGACCACAAGAGGCATGACCAAGTTGCCGGGCACCTGTTGGATGCCGGTGAAGCGGATCGTCCAGGTGAACGAGTCCGGGACCCGGACGAGGGGGGTGAGGCTGGAGGTCTGCCCTCCCGGCTTGAGCGTGAACGGAGCGCTTTCCCAGAGGAGCGTCTTGGGCCGGTAGGCGTAGTGGGGGCCGTCCAAGGCGTCGGTTCCGTCGTTGGAATAGAACCGAACCACGGCGTTCACGACGGCGTTGGTCGCAAACTCGCCATAGGTCCCGATGTCGAACTGCGTCACCCACCGTTCCGTCCCCACGAGCGCAATCTCATCGCCATGCTCCACCAGCAGCGAGACGCTGTCCTTGCTCATTCCGGCGAGGGCGGTGTTGTCGTAGACGACGGCGGCCCGGAGGCTGGCGGACAGCAGGAGGAGGGGAAGAAACAGGGAACCAACCCATCGGGCGATCCAGCCGCAAGATTTGGTCTTCATTGGAAGGAAGCCCATCAATCTGAGCTGGTGCCCCGGCCAGGACTTGAACCTGGAACCAACTGATTAAGA
>SYEM01000024.1 GCA_005801385.1 Verrucomicrobiales bacterium
ACCACCCCAACAGGAAGCCAACATGGCCCGCCCTCGACCCGTTTTTAGCGCGCGGTGCACCTCCCTCCCTTTGGGGGTCGGCGCCGCTGGGCTCGCTACGCTCGCCTTCGCTGCGCCTCCCCCCAAAGGGAGGGAGGTGCAGGAAGACAAAGGCAATTTACAGAAACACTTTTACACCCCCCCATTGCTGCACCGGCTTCGAATAGAGTGAGCATCGACGCGTCCATTCGCTACGTGGTCCTCCTGAGCCTGATCGGATCCCGGTGGGAACTGCCCAGACTGCGATTGTCACGGTCTCAACCCGAAACCCTTCCGGGATCCGGGTTGACCCTTTTCCCTCTCTGCCCTTCCTTCTGATGCTCATGCGATCGATCCCTCTCTTTTCCATCCTCCCGGTGCTGGCGGGCCTGCTGGCCGCGGGCTGTGCCTCCGGGGTGAAGAATCCCTCGGGTGTCCCCGTGACGGTCCTCAAGCCCGACGAACAGGGTTTCGTGGCCGGCAGCGGCATCGAGTCCCAGGACCTTGTTTCGGTGTCGGATCGGATGGCCCGGAGCCTCCTCGGCACCCCTGAGATCCAGAAGTTCGCCAATGGCATCCCTCGGGTGGTGATCCTGCCGGTGGAGAACAACACCCGGTTCCCGATCAACAAGGACATCTTCACAGCCCGCATCCAGGCCCTCCTCAACAGCAAGGCCCAGGGCAAGATGCGGTTCCTCGCACGGGATCGGATGGCGGCCCTGGAGCAGGAGCGACAGCTCAAACGGGAAGGGAAGGTGACCGCCAATGCGGACCCACAGGTCCAGGAGTTCCGCGGGGCCGACTTCTTCCTCACCGGCAAGCTAATGGGCATGACCACCCAGGCCAAGGCCGGGACCAGCGACTACGTTCTCTACACCTTCCAGCTGATCGATCCCCGCACGAGCGACATCCTCTGGGAGGATTCGGCGGAGATGAAGAAGCAGTCGGTCGAGGACGCCGCCTACCGGTGAACCTAAACCTCCTGAAGGCAGGGGTCTGGACGCTACTGGGCCTTCTCGCCGTGGGCTGCGCCTCCGTCAGTCCGGAGCAGCAGGCGCTTCGGGACCGTCCACTGACACTCGTCCAGAGCGGCCTGACCGCCCTCCGTCGGGGCGACACCGCCACGGCACGAGTGGACCTCGACGAAGCCCTGCTCCAGATGGGCGCCTCCTCGGCCGGCGATCGCAGTGCCCGACAGGCCCGCGGCGCCTTCAATCCGGAATCCGTCAAGGCCTTCAAAGGGGAACCCTACGAGCGGGTGATGGCTTACTACTACCGCGGGATCCTCTATTGGATGGATGGCGAACCCGACAACGCCCGGGCGGCGTTCCGGAGCGCGGCGGTCCAGGACCAGAATCCGGAACTGGGCATCACGAAGGCCGACTGGGTGCTCCTGGACTACCTCGAGGGCCTGGCCACGTTGAAACTGGGAGGGGACGGACAGGATGGGTTCAAGCGGGCCGTCGCGGAGGCCCGGGCAACCCCGCCGCCTCCCTACAGCCGCGAGGCGAATGTCCTCGTCTTCCTCGAGATGGGGCAGGGACCGGTGAAGTATGCCGATGGCGACTATGGTGAGCGGTTGCGGTTCCATCCGGGCACCGCCTCCGATCCTGTGGCGGTTCTGAACTTCGGATCCGAGAGTGTCCAGGTGGGCCCTTTTGACGACATCACCTACCAGGCGACCACCCGCGGCGGGCGCGTGATGGACCATGTCCTCCAAGGCAAGGCGGTGTTCAAGGAGAGCACTGATGCCTTCGGCACCGGAGCCATCATCGCAGGAGCCGGGGTGGCGATCGCGGGACAGTCCAACACGGCGCAGGGCGTCGGACTGGGCCTCGTGGCGGCGGGGCTGGTCAGCAAAATCATCAGCGCCGCGACCACCCCTGCGGCGGACACCCGGAGCTGGTCCAATCTCCCCAATCTCCTGAGCTTCGCCGCACTGAGGATGTCCCCAGGCCCGCATTCGCTGCGGGTCGAATTCAGGGATTTCGGCGGCCGTGTCGTGGTCACCCGCGACGCCACCTTCCATGTGGTCCCAGGCCGGGATACCGTCCTGGTCCTCAGCGACCGAAATTCCTGACTCCCCATGAAACACCTCCATCTCCTCCGTCCGATCCTTCCGTGCGTCCTCCTGTTGGCCCTCGCCGCCGGATGCTCCCGCCACACCGGGGCCTACACCCCGAAGCCGGCGAACCTCACCGCAGACCAGCTCTCGGCCAAGTTCGTCCTGATGGATCCGGGGGCCCGGAAATCCGTCACGAGCACGGGATTGCAGGAGATCCGCCTCCCCGATGGACGGTTCCAGGTCGTCTGCCAGGTCCTGAACCGCGAGAACCGTCGGATCCAGGTCCAGATCCAATGTGTCTTCAAGGACGCCGCCGGATTCGGGAATGGGGACGAGACACCGTGGGAGACGCTGATCCTCACCGAGAACGCCACCGAGACGGTGCAATTCACCTCGTTGAACAACGCCGCGACCTCCTATACGGTCCGGGTTCGTCAAGCGCGTTGAACCCATGAATCTCCGTCCCATTCTGCCGCTCTGTGCCGTTGCGATCCTGGCCGCCTCCGGATGCCAGACCCAGGCTCCTACGGAATACGTCCTCCAGCTGACCAGCGCGACCCCGGTTGGCTACAGCGGTGTTCTCATCGCCGATGGCAAGCGACAGGAGATCCAGGGCAAGACCCCGGGCGAGTTTCTTGTGACGGCGAAGGACCTCAGTTGGAAGATCCAGCAGGGAACCGAGGAAGGCACGCTCACCCTCGAGGTGAAGGAGGTGAAGCGGCCCGAGCGGATCGAGACCGTGGTCGCCTCGACCGGTCCGCGCTCCGCTCTCGTCGGCGGAACCCTCATCAAGCCCGGCATGCCGGCCTGGCCCGGGCTGTGACCGCATCGGAGTCCATACCCAAGGCCAAAGCGGCACGATGAGAGTCCTCGGCGTCATCCCAGCCCGCTACGCCTCCACCCGATTCCCAGGGAAACCCCTCCACCTGATCGCCGGCAGGACGCTGATCCAGCGGGTCGTTGAACGCTGCCGTCTCGCCTCCCGCCTGGCCGAGGTGATTGTGGCCACCGACGACTCCCGCATCGCCGATGCCGTCCGACCCTTCGTGCGGGTCGAGATGACCCGGGGCGACCATCCCAGCGGCACCGATCGGATCGCAGAGGTCGCCGGACGGGTGGACTGTGACGCGGTCGTCAACATCCAGGGCGATGAGCCGCTGATGGATCCTGCGGTCATCGACGCCGTCGCGGCGCTCCTCGAGCATTCCCCGATGTCCACGGCCGCCACGCCGATCCGGACCGACGCCGAGTGGTCGAGTCCCAACGTGGTCAAGGTGGTCTGTGCCCAGAATGGCCGGGCTCTCTATTTTTCCCGCCGGACGATTCCCTATCTGCGCGACCAGGCGGAACTGCCGCCTGCCGGACAGCGTGCGATATTCCCGTTCCGGAAGCATCTCGGCATCTACGGCTATCGTCGCGAGACGCTGCTGGGCCTGGTCCGGCATCCCGTCTCCCCGTTGGAGATCGCCGAGCGCCTCGAACAGCTGCGCGCCCTCGAGCATGGCATCCCCATCGCCGTGGCCACGGTGGACCACGACAGCATCGGGGTGGATGTGCCCGAGGATGTGGCCCGGGTTGAGGCCATCCTGTCGGCACGACCGACCCCGGGCTGACCACCGGAAACGACCGGCCCGGGCCCCGGGAATCCTCTGCGACCGGCTCCTCTCGCGATGACCCCCTCCGATCCCAAGGCGCGGCACGACTTCCTGGTCCACGAGATTCGACGCCACGACCAGGCCTACTACGTCCGCGCCGAGCCCGAGATCAGCGATTTCCAGTACGACCAGCTCTACAGCGAGCTGCAGGACCTGGAGCGACAGCATCCGGAGTGGATCACCCCGGAATCCCCCACCCAGCGCGTCGGCGGCACCCTGCTGGGGGGATTCCAACGGGTCCGACACCTGCAGCCCATGCTGTCCCTCGAGAAGGTCGAGGCCGCAGAGCATCCCGATTCCGTCGAAGAGCCCGACCGGGTCCTCCGCAACCGACTCCAGGACAAGAACACGCTCCAGCGGCTGCGGGAGTTCGACCAGCGGATCCGGAACGAGCTCGGGGTCCCGGAGGTCGCCTATGTGATGGAGCCGAAGGTGGATGGCGTCTCGCTCAGCGTCCACTATCGACACGGTCGGCTGGTGCTCGGGGTGACCCGGGGTGACGGGGAGTTTGGTGACGATATCACGGCCAACCTCCGGACGTTGCGATCGATCCCGCTCGAACTGGATCTGCCGATTCCGCCGCCCCTGCTGGAGGTGCGGGGTGAGGTCTACATGGCGACCCGGGATTTCGACGCCCTGAATGCGCGCCTGCTGGCCGCTGGCGAGAAACCCTTTCCCAATGCCCGCAACGCCACTGCGGGAACACTCAAGCAGCTGGATCCGCGTCTGGTGGCGCAGCGTCCCCTCCGGGCCGTGTTCTATGCCGTGGGCGCCTGCGAGGGCATCGCTTTCGCCACCCACACCGAGACCCTCCAGGCGCTCCAACGCATGGGCTTGCCCACCCAGCGACTCTGGTGGAGCTGCCCGTCGATGGAGGCGGTCCTCGAGCGGTACGACGAGGAGGTCGTGGCCCAGTACGACGAGACCCGGGACCTCCGCGCCCAGCTCCCCTATGAGATCGATGGCGTGGTGGTGAAGGTGGATCAACGGGGTCACTGGGCCCGCATCCCCGACAAGTCCCGGTCGCCGGGCTATGCCATCGTCCACAAACCCGGTCCCTGGATCACCCCGGCCGAGACCCGGCTGAGGGCGATCACGATCCAGGTCGGCCGGACTGGTGTCCTGACCCCGGTCGCCGAGCTGGATCCCGTATTCGTGCAGGGATCCACGGTGTCCCGGGCCACGCTGCACAACGAGGACGAGATCCGCCGGAAGGACATCCGCATCGGGGACACGGTGGTGGTCCGGAAGGCCGGGATGGTGATCCCGGAGGTCCTGGAGGTGGTGCGGTCGAAACGCCCGGACGACGCCATGCCGTTTGATTTTGTCGGACAGCTGGGCGGACGCTGTCCGGCCTGTGGAGGGGCGATCGCGCGCGATGAGATCTCCGCGGGCACGGCCGAGGAGGTCGCCTGGCGCTGCGTCAACGTGGCGCGGTGTCCAGTGCAGAAGACGCGGCGGTTGGAGTACTTCGCGCAGCGCAAGGCCCTCGACATCGAGTCGCTCGGCGGGATCGTGGCCGAGAAGCTCATCGAACGGGGACTGGTGGACGAGCCCCTCGATCTCTTCGGGCTGAAGGTCGATACCCTGGCCCAGCTCAATCTCGGCACCGAGGAGGATCCCCGGGTGTTCGGGGAGAAGAACGCGACCAAGGTGCTGGAGGCCCTGGAGCGTGCCCGCACGGCGCCCCTCCACCGCTGGCTCCATGCGTTGGCGATCCCGGAAATCGGGGAGCAGAGCGCCTGGCAGCTGGCCCAGGTCCATCCCGGGATTCGCGACCTCGCCGGCTCCCCGTTCCTGGAGGCGATCCGGAGGCTGGGCGCGCTCAAGTCGGAACGGGACCTGATCTCGCCCCGCTCCCGCAAGAACCCCCCGAAGACCGAGGAAGAGAAGGCGGCACGGCAGGAGCGCCATCGCGTTTTGGGCGAGGAGGTGGACCGTCTGGAGTCGTTCCTCGAGCAGGACGGCGTCCGGTCCCGGCTGGCCGAGGTGGGGCCCGTCGCCGCGGCGTCGCTGCTCGCCTATTTCAAGTCCGACGCCGGGCAGGGGGTCCTGCGTCGGCTCGACGGCCTCGGCATACACCCAGTGGGTTCGACTCCACAGTTGACACCATCCACCTCGTCTGCGGTGACCGGGAAGACCTTCGTGCTGACCGGAACGCTGCCGACGTTGTCCAGGGATGAGGCCTCGGCCCTGATCCGTGCGGCGGGTGGAACGGTCTCCGGATCGGTCAGCCGGCGCACCGACTTCGTGGTCGCTGGCGAGGAGGCTGGTTCCAAGCTCGACAAGGCCAAGGAGCTGGGAGTCCGGGTCCTCGACGAGTCCGGGCTTCGCTCCCTGTTGGATGGTGACGCCGCCTGAACATCTGTCGGGGGATCCGGCAACGAGAAACCGCAGGCGTCCCGAGGCCTCTCCGGCGGGCAGCGGAAGCGACCTGGGTTGCGGCCATGCCGTTCAGTGATTGAATCGAAGCCGGTGGAAAGCTCCTTGACCCAGTCAGCATCCACCAAATCCTCCTCCGACCAATGCGCGGTCAGGGGTCACTGATGGGTCCTGAACCGATACAGGGGTGAACGATCCGAGATGCCAGCCAACCTATTCTCCCACATCCGCAGGGGTCTGTATGACAACGTGTACCACTGCGTGGTTCGTGAGAGGACCGACGTGAACGGTCGGGACGAGGACACCGGCAACACACCATTGGTGGTCGCGGTCATGGAGAACAAGTTGGAGATCGTCCAGCTCCTCCTCATCCACGGCGCGGACGTCAACCTCGCCGACTGGACTGGCAAGAACACGCCACTCGATCTGGCCGAGCAGGCGGGTCTCCTGCCGATCGCCCACCTTCTCCAGAGCCGTGGGGCAAAGTATGGCAGCGGAAGCGGGTTCCACCTCGCCGCGAAGAACGGCGATCTCGCCGCCGTGGACGCCATGCTCATGGGAGGGCAGGGCATCAATGAGGTTGACGCAGCCCGTGGCTGGTCGCCGCTTCACTATGCCGTTCACTACGGCCAGAAGCATCTGGTGGAGTTCCTTTTGATCAAGGGTGCGGACGTCAACGTCCGCGACTTCCTCGGAAAGGCCCATCCGATCGACGTTCTTGGGTCCCGCAATCGTGGCGACATTGTCCGGGTCCTCCGACGTCACGGAGCCAAGCCGGCCGCTGGCCTCACGATCCATTTCTGCGCGGAGACCGGTGACTTCGAGGGAGTGCAGCGTTTCTTCGATGCCGAGGGACGGATCAACGGGCGGGACGAGAAGAATGGGTGGATGCCCATCCACTACGCCGTGAACGCGGACGACATCGAGATGGTGGAGTTTCTGATCTGCCTCGGGGCCAACGTCAACGGGGCCGATTTCAAGGGAGAGGTGAGCCCCCTGGATCTCGCCGTCCGAAGCGGCAATGTCCAGATGCAGGCATTGCTCCAATCCAAGGGGGCCATTCGGAAGCGCAAGCATGAGGGTGTCTCGGGCTCCAGGGACGGCAGCATCCAGATCTCCGAGGACCTTAAGCGGCAGATGCAGGCCTACATCGAGCGCCGTGGACGGGAGGAGGTGCGCCTCAGGGAAATCCTTGAGGAAGAGACCGCCAAGGACCCCCGAAAGAAGGAGAAGAAGACGGTCAACTGGAAGGAGTTCCTTCGTAGCAAGAACAAACCGGTCGCAGACAGGAAGGGGGTCGAGAAGAAAAAAGTTGTCGAAGCCCAGAAGCCCGTCCGGAAAATCGTCAAGCGGGTGGAGCAGGTGGACGTTGAGGTGAAGTCCAGCCGGCTCGAACTCGATGTCGAGCAGGAGGGATACATCTTCTTCATGGATATCGTCGGGTATTCCAAGAAGTCCACCGAGGAGCAGCGGAAGGCCTGCAAGGACCTGGGAGCCATCGTCAAGGGTACCGTCCAATTCCAGACGGCCAACGCCCTCGAGAAACTGATCATCCTTCCGACGGGAGACGGCATGGTCCTGGGCTTCTTCACCTATCTCGAGGACGCCCTCAACTGCGGCGTCGCGGTGGCCAAGGCCGTGAAGAACCGTCCCGATCTCCAGATGCGGATGGGGGTGCACTGTGGGCCGGTGATCCCGATGGAGGACATCAACGGAAATCTCAACATCAGCGGGGATGGCATAAACTATGCCCAGCGGGTGATGGATGCAGGAGAGTCCAACCACCTGCTGGTCTGCGCCGCCGTGATGGCCCGGTATGACCGGCCCTCCTACATCCTTGTCAACGACCTGGGGGATGTCGTCGTGAAACACGGGGTTGTCCTCCGCCTCTACAGTCTCCATGGCTCTGATTTTGGGAACCGCGAGTTTCCCGCCACGCGGGTGAAGCAGGCGGAACCATCGACGGAAGCGGCACCCGCTGCGTGATGGCAGGCCCTCAGCGCCATTTGCCAATTGACCGCCCTCTCTGCATTGGGTCTGTGCTATCCATGATTCCGGAGACCTGGGTCCTGATTCTTTGATTGCAGTTCATTCCTGGACCTATGGCTTTGGTGGCGGGGTGTGCGGATCCAGCACCTAGATCACCGTCTTTGCGGGAACCGGTGCCTTCCGCGGTCGGTCGACGCCATCCAGGGCTGCTCCTCGTGGCCGGCAAACGGTCAACGTCCCTTGACCGTAAGCGTACGCCGAACCCCATGGTTCCATGGCGCGGTCTCTCGTGAAGGCTGACCGGTTGGCTCCGGTGCTGGTGCTTCGGGCGGGGTCAGACGGACTGGGGCTTCCAGTTTGCTGGGAGCAGTTTGTGGAGGTTGTC
>SYEM01000238.1 GCA_005801385.1 Verrucomicrobiales bacterium
AGGAGGACGTGGCGCTCATGGAACGAATGCGGACTCGGTCTCGGACGCGGATCGGCGGCAGGACTTCATGGATACTTCACGGACCGGATGAATTTCTCGAAGTTCCCCCGCTCGGACTGCACCAGCGTCGCATCGCCAGTCAGCTTGTAAAACCAGGTCCGATCGCTTCGGGACACGATCGCGCCAAGCAGACGTCGACCGGCCGCCTCGCCGGTACCGACCAGATCCACCACGGTCGCCGTCTCACCACCCGAGAGGGACAGGCTTGTGAGGGTCTTCTGGAGTCCCGCCTCGTCGACGGGGTCGAGTCCGAACTGGCCGCGCCAGCGGTTGACGTTGGCCAGCAGTCCTCCGGCGGCGGGGCCCAGGGCCACGACCGAGAGATCCCCGGTCTGTCCGCCTGGCCCGCCCAGGGCAAAGCTCGCGAGCCGCATCGTGGAGGCCGGGGCGGATTTCCAGGTCGACGGCACCTCCCACGTGGGCAACGCGGTGCTCGGCGGCGGGGCGACCGGTCCGCGCATGTCGCCGGGTGCTGTGCCCGACGCCGATGGTGGCGGGGTCGACTCGCCGCCTGGGTTGGGTCCGGTCTGGACCGACTTCAACCACGCCTTGAAGGCCCCGGCATTGTCCTGGACCAGGGTGTCATCGCCCTTGGCCTTGAAGAACACGGTCGTTCCCGGCAGCGGCAGGATGGCCGCGAGGGTGCGGGAACGGGTCTTGTCGGCCCCGACCGGTTTCTCGCTGACCAGCTCGACCATCTGGGCGTCGACCTCGCCGATCTTCACGGCGGTGAGGAGCCGGGGGAGGTCGGCCTCGGTGACGGGAGGCAGTTCCAGCTCACCGCGCCAGCGATTGACGTTGTCGAGGAGGGACCCGGCCGCGGCGCCGAGGGGGACGACGGAGATGTCGACCGCCCGGCCGTCCGGCGCGGTGACGGCGTAGGTGGCGATCCGCATGCCTCCGGTGGAGGGTTTCTCGGTCCACCCGGCCGGCACGATCCACGGCGTGCGCTGCGGCGCGGAGGCGGGTACGGAGGCCGTTGAGGCTGAGGACGAAGGGGACGGCGCCGGGGACGGGGCGGCGGTCTGGGATCCTCCATGGTCCTTCGGAGCCTGATAGACCCGGACGCTTTCGTCCCTCCCGCATCCGGGTCCTAGCAACACCACGGCAACGAGAACGGGAGAAAGACGGCAATGCATTGGCTCTAAGTAGCCATCAGCCGCCCCGGCGGCAAGCCAGCGCACACCTACAGTCGCCCTATCCAATGCCGGAGCCGATGGCCACTGCCTCAGGGTTTGACGACGAACGTCACGGTCGGGGGACTGGTTTAGCCGGAACCGGGGTTGGTGATCTGGACACCCTTCACGAACCACGAAACCACCAAACGACCATTGTGCTCCATGGTTCTGCGCCCCACCTCGACGCTGCCGGCAGCGCCGGATCATCCTCCTCCTGAGAAAACCGCCTCGAGTCGGACCTCGGTTCGGAAGTCACCCTCTGCGGTGACCCTCACTCCTGTCACCCGACCGTTGGCGATCGTGGCCACACCTGAGGCTGGTCTGGCGCTGGGAGCCCTCGCAGAGATTCCGTTCTTGTTTTGATCCAGCGGGTTCTTCTGGAAGATGACCGCTTTGACTTTCGAATCAAATGGCTCTGGGGTGCTGGGGAATCGATCCTTCTGTTGCGCGCGCGCAACAGGGCGATGGCCAGACCCGCCAGAGAGAGGAGCCCGCGCAGGTTAAACAGAGGAGTTCTCATAGGGTCACGGGATCAAGGTAGCCAAGGTGGGCTGTCCTCTCAAAGCTCTTCTGCCAAACGGCGCCAGCCCTGCCGCGGGTCGCGTCTCTCCGGGTCGGATGGGTTCGGTATGCAGACCAGGCCACTTCCCGGCACCTCAGCGCCCCGCCGGGAGCACGGGCAGCGTCAGCATCGAGGACGTCGTCGTGCCGCGATGGATCCGATGGGTCGCCTTTCGATGGTCCTCCGGACATGCTCAAGACCCAGTCGGCATTCGTGCCGGTGATGGAGACCCGAGGCAACACGGGAATGGGACCGGCCAGGGTCAAATGGGACCGGCCAGGGTCAGGTCCCCCTGTTCTATTTCGGGGTCCTGGAATCCTCCAACAGCCGGTTGATTTCCTGTCCAATCTTCGGCGTGGCAGCCGCTCGGACTCCCGCCTGAATCTGGTCCCTCAGGCTCCGCAGAGTTGTTGCCTCATCGGGTGTGAGCGGTTGACCGGTCAGTTGTTCCAGAAGTGACAGGGCCTCGTTCCACTTCTTCTCGTCGATTCGCTTTCGCGCGGCATCGAGAAGGTCCTGCGCCCGATCCAGAGCCGCCGAAGCCCCGGCTTGGAGGTTCGTGGTCACCACGTCCGGAACCCGAGGGAGGACCTCGGTGCTGCCTTGTGCTGTGGCTTGGTTTGTAACGGGAATGGCATTCGTGGTCGGGTCCTCAATGACAGTGGGTACCGTGCGAACCGCACCGGTGGAAACGCCCTGGATCGCAGGAGTCGATGGGGTCTCTGCCTCCTTCTCCCGACCGCATCCGACGAGGGTGAGGGCGGCTCCGACAGCGGCTCCCTGGATTGTCCTAAGAGTGTTCATGGGGATCTATATTGGGGTTTGGACGCGGGAATGGTCTTCTGGTCGTGAGTGCAGGGGTTTCAGTAGACCCGGGAGCTTTCCTCCTCCACGACTGGAGCGCTCAGTGTATCGGCCTTCAGCACCACCTTGTTCCGGGCGTCACCGGCCTTCACCCCCTGGACCCGCACCGTGTAGGTGAGGGACTGTTTGGGTTCGAGGCGGCCGACCACCGGGAACGTCACCTCCTGTCCGCTGACGGTGCCCTGAGGGGAACTCACAGGGGTCATATGGGGCTGGAATTCGGCGGCAATCACGATCTGGGTAAGATCAGCCGTGCCCTGATTGGTCACCCGGATCGTGTAGGTGGCCTCCTCTCCCACCTGGATGGGATCCGGATCATCCGTGACCTCGAGCAGCACGGCCGGGACACCGCGCCATAGGGTGCAGAACTCCACCCGGTCCTGGAGCCCTCCTCCGGCGGTGACGGTCGCAACGTCGCAGTGGCGGCCCGGGGTGGTGGAGGTCAGGAGGATGTCGAAGGTCTTCCGCTCCGCGGGTGCCAGGCTCTCGAGACGCCAGACCGCCTGGTTGCCGGTGATCACAGCCCCTTCCGCAGATACGATCGACGTCGCCTCCGGTGCGGTGTCGGTGACCACAACATTCGTCAAGGTTGTGTCTCCCGTGTTGTGAAGCTGGATCCGGTACGCGGCCTTGCGGCCGAGGAAACGTTCCTGATCACCGGTCTTGATCAGGTTCAGTCCCGGTTGCAGCACCGTGGTGCAGATCTCGTCCACGGCCTTGCCCGCATTGCTGGAGGCAACAGCGACCGTGTTGCAATGCCTGCCGCGGGTGACGGCCCTCAACGACACCGGAATCGAACGGGGCTGATTGGGGGGCAGATCTCCCACCTTGAAGGTCAGTGTTTTCTGACCATCGGAACTCTGCAGTCCTTCGGGAACCGTGTCCGTCACCACCACATCATGGGCCTCGGTCGTTCCCTTGTTCATCACCACGATGTCGTAGTTGATGGTGCTGCCGACCTGTGCGGTCTCGGGGCCGGTTTTCCTGACCGTCAGATTGGCAAATCCGATGTCGAGTGAGGCGCAGGTCCTCGGGTCGGCGTTGACCGTGGCGCACGACGAGAGCGTCGCCACCGTGTCCGCCTGGAGCCATACCCGGATCTTCTGTTCCTGACCGCAATCCATGGCATTCAGGTTCCAGGTCAGGAGGTCCCCGCGGACACGAGCCGCGGGTTCGCTTCGGATGTATGTGGCTCCGCTGGGGATGAGATCGGTGACCCGGACGTTGCCGACACAGTCGAGCGCGGTCACCACAAGGTGGTATTCGACTGTGTCCCCAAGATGCGCATGCGTCGGCATGACCTTGGCCAACTGGACCGGTCCACCCGTGGGCTCGGTCGACGTACGCATCACCTTCGCAGCGGTGTGGATCCCGTGGGACGCCGGAGTTCGCGTTTGGCACGTATGCTGGCATCCTAGTGTCCAGACCATCGCGGACAGGGTGAGTGTGCGGGGGAGGATTTTTTGTGCGTTCATGGGATTCTGATCTGTGGAACGAGCCG
>SYEM01000239.1 GCA_005801385.1 Verrucomicrobiales bacterium
CACCTCGTCGATGATCGCGAAGTAGTGCCCCCGCTGGACCTGCTCCTCCCGGGTGCTGGCCATGCCGTTGTCCCGGAGGTAGTCGAATCCGAACTCGGAATTCGTGCCGTAGGTGATGTCGCAGCCGTACATCTCCCGGCGGACCGCCGGCGGCTGGCTGTTCAGGATGCAGCCGACGGTGAGGCCGAGGAACCGGTAGACTGCACCCATCCACTCGGAGTCACGCGCGGCAAGGTAGTCGTTGACCGTGACCACGTGGACGCCGCGTCCGGTGAGGGCATTGAGGTAGACCGGCAACGTGGCGACAAGGGTCTTTCCCTCACCGGTCGCCATCTCGGAGATGTAGCCCCGATGGAGGGCCATGCCGCCGATCAGCTGGACGTCGAAAGGCACCATCTCCCAGCGGATCGGGTGGCCCCTGACCTCGATGTCCCGCCCACAGAGACGTCGGCAGGCGTTCTTCACCACGGCGAAGGCCTCGGGAAGAATGGCCTCCAGCTCGCGCTTGAGCTCCTCAGAGTCCGTGATTACGGAAAGCCTCGCCTTCCAGTCGGCGGTCTTCTGCCGCAGGACCTCCTCGGGTTGGGACTGGAGCTGCTGCTCCAATTCGTTGATGCGGGCCACGATGGGCCGGAGCTTGCGGACCTCCCGCTCATTGCGGGAACCGAGGATCTTGCGAAACAGATAGCCGAGCATGACAGACCGTCTGGGACGGACCTCGGAGGCTAGGAGGGGTCCGGACCGAGGTCAAAGACAGAAGCCATTCCAAAACGGCGCCTGCAGTAGCCCCTGAACCCACTATTCCGTGGATTCGGAAGCCGCCTTGCGCTCCGCCCGATCCCACCACTTGGCGATGAGGACGCTGATCTCGTAGAGGATGTGCAGCGGGATGAACATCAGGAACATGGTCATCGGGTTGCCGTCGGGGGTAATGAACGCCGCCGCCACCAGACCCACCACCACCCAGTACATCCGAAGGCCAGACAGCCGCTCGGCATCGAGGATTCCGATCTTCACCAAGGTCAGCAGCACCAGCGGCAGCTCGAAAGCCACCCCCATGCCGATCATGAACCAGCAGACAAAACTGATGTACTCGGAGGCCCGCCACTCGTCCGCCGCAAAGCCGATCCAGTTGGAGAAGGTCACCGTGGAACTGAGGGCCACCACGGTCACAATGAAGTAGCAGAACGCGACCCCCATGAAGAACAGGAGGGTCCCAAAGCCGGCGATCCGGTACACGAGGCGCTTCTCATGGACATGGAGAGCCGGGAGGATGAACTGCCCCAGGAAGAACAGGACAAACGGGGCTGCAATGGCCGCTCCGCCGTAAAGGGCGATCTTCACGGCCACCACGAAGGGCTCAGTCGGGCCGAAGGTCTTCAACCCCACCCGGATTCCATACTTCGCCACCGCGGGTGGATTGGGGTCGGGGACCATGCCCAGCACCATGTTGGTGCCGACCGGGATGGGCGCGACCTTCAGGTAGAGATCCTGGTTGGTCGTGGTGCCCTGGACCGGAAAATCCTTGGCCAACATCTGTGATAGGACATTGGTGCCGATCGTGATGACGACCCGGGGCTGATCCGTCACCCGGACCCGCTGGGCCAACACCAGTGGCCACTCCAGGAACTTCACGATGTAAGGGCTGCCGCTGAGGCTGACCAGAATGCCCAGCGCGACCGCAATGGCGCACTTCACGAAGGTCCAGCGGAGATCCTCGAGGTGCTCGAGGAAGCTCTTGACCGGACCACCCCCCTCTTCGTCGTCGTGCTCCGGGGGCAGCACCTCGAGATCGTCGGCCATGCCAGGTCTCCGGGATCGGCCCCCGGTCAGGCCTTGGGCGACAGGTCCGTCCGCTGGGACGACTGCGAGAGGGATTCCTGCGGAGCCTTCGGCGTCGGGGCGGGCGGCGTGCGCTCCACCTCATCCATGGCCCGATGCAGCTCCTCCTGGACATCGCGCGAGGCCTTCTTGAACTCCTTGATGCCCGTGCCGACGCCCTTCATCAGTTCTGGTACCTTCTTGGCGCCGAACAGGATCAGGACGACCACGGCGATCACAATGACCTCCGTGGAGCCAATCATGCCGAGGGGTAGGGGATTCATCGGGTGCAGTTCCATGCCAGGGATCCCATCAAGCCGACTTCGGTCCGGAGCCGCCCGGAGGGTCCGACGGATCGTTCGTGACCTCCTTGGAGGCCTTCTTGAACTCCTTGATGCCCGTGCCGACGCCCTTCATCAGCTCGGGAATCTTCCGGGCGCCGAACATGAGGACCACGATCCCGAGGATGACGAAAATCTCCGTCGTCCCGAGGAACGCGATGGGCAGGGGCATGGACATGGAACTCACAAACACAGCCTAGGATCGCTGCCTCCGACGGTAAAGGGGCAAAAACGGCGCGCCCGGGTGCGGGCCTCCGCGGGCGGACGCAAAAAGGCCGGGCCCGAAGGCCCGGTCCTGATGGGGTGCCAACCCAGCGTTCCGTCCCGGTCTACTGATAGCGGATCACGAGGTTGCCGCCCGATACCGACAGCCCCGTGATGGTGACCGGGGAGGTCGACGAGAGGCGCAGGAACTGGACGGATCCGCCTGCCGGCACGGTCACGGTCTTGGCCTGGGCATCGACCACCGCTCCCGCCACCGCGGTGTACGATCCGTTGAGGGTGACGGAGCCGATGGGCTCGATCGAGGCACCGGCCACGGCCGAGGTATAGGCCTTGATGCCCCCGGCGGAGTTCACCAGCGTCCGGACACCGGACGATCGATCCACTGTGAACAGCTCCAGATTCGCCCCGCCAGAGCGCTCGTACCAGACAAGGCGGATGCCGTAGACACCCGCCGCCTGCACGACGACGTCGAACGTCTCATCCGCAGGCCCCCCATTTCGGAAGGCCAGGGGCGGCGAACCGGCACCCAGATTGAGACCCGCGGCCAGCTTGTAGCCATCGTCCGATCGGACCCCGAACCGCGTGATGCCCGCGGGCAGATCGAGGAACGCCACGACCTCCATCGCGTAGTTGTCATTGCCGAGAGCGTCGTCCTGTCCAGGGATGGGCTCATCACCCTCGAAGTAGCCCACCGAACCCCCGCTGGTGGCGTCCTGGGAGAAGTTGATGGCCTGGGAGACGACGTTGGTGTCGTAGAGCCTCGCGATCGACGAATTGGCTGCCAATTGGGCTTCCGCACGGTCGAGGCTGTTCTCCCCCATCTCCTGGGCCTGGGTGACCCTCACCTTGAAGCCGCGCTCCGATCCCGGACCCGACAGGCGGGTGGCCGGATCGAGTTCGCGATAGGTGACGGTGAACGCCCAGATATTGGTCTGTAGCACGCCCTCGTTGTCTGCGAAGACCAGACGGGCCTCCTGGACCACCCCTTTCGGCGGGAGCGGGGTCAGGACATGGGAGACCAAGGCACCGGTCGCCACGGAGGTCACGGTGGGCGGGACCCGAACGCCGTTCACCGAGAGCTGGATCGAGGAGGTCTTGACCTGGGTGTCCCGGTTCTGGATCGACACCTCGATCCGCGGCTCGGTGGTCTCGACCACGGCCCCGTCCGTCGGCGACACCGACGTCACCGCCGCGCGCTGGACCCCGGCGTCCGCCACCGGGACGAACACCAGGTAGTTGATGTAGCGCGCCCCGGTGCCGTTGTCTGGGGTGAGGTGCCGCAGCCGGAGGGTCTTCTTGCCGGACAGCCGGAGCACGACCCGGTTCTTGCCGGTGCCGTCGGTCAGCGGGACGTTCCGCGCAGTGAAGCCCGACTGCACGCCGAGGAAGCTGCCCAGCAGCCTCGGTTCGGCGCCAACCGCCGAGGAGACCTCCTCCAGGACGCTGTCCGCCTTCTCCATGTTGACCACGGACTCCCGGAGATAGACCTCGTAGGAGCCCGCCGCGAACTCACGGGTATAGTTCATCCAGTCGTCGACCGCGATGTCCCCCACCTCGTAGTCGTAGATTCCCTGGTCATTGTTGAAGAGCGACGGACGACGGTTGTCGAGGGACCGCTGCATCCGGATGGCGTCTTGGGTCCGGTACGGCGTGTCGTCGCCGCTGGGACCCGACCGGGTGTCCTGGTAGTCCGTGCCCGCCACACCAACCCGGTCGGTGTACGAGTTGCCGACCACGCCGCCGCCCTCGGCACTGCGGACCGGGTTGTCGAGGAACTGGCCGCCGTCGAAGTCGTAATCCTCCGCCTCCACCGTCCGGGTGTCGGCCGAGAAGGTGTCGAAGGCGATCATGGCCGTCCGGGTCGTCCCCCCGGAATCGGTGACGGCCAGCTGCCCTAGATACGACTTGTTCTTCTCGAAGCCCCCGAGGGTCCCGGTCCGGGTGGTCCCGGCCGGTCCGAGGAGGAGTCCGTTGGCCGTGGTGTAGTCGACCCCATTGAGGGTAACCTTGAAGCCCGCATCCGGGAGCGGCCGGTCGTCGACCACGGAGAACGCCACCTTGGTGTCCGCAGCAAGGAAGACCGATCCCTCGGCCGGAGAGACTGCGTCGATCCGCGGAGCCTCGTCGACGGCCGTCGGCGGGGCCGCGGCGTTGAGGTTCCGGTAGACCACCTGGTATCCGTTCGGATCCTTGCCGCCATCGGCATAGAGATAGAGCACCACGTTGCCGACCAGGTTCGTGAATGGAGCCGGAGGGCTGTCGGTCCCGTCGGCCAGCACATCCGCCTCGGGCGTGTCGACGAAGGTCCGGTCGAACAGCACCGCGCCCCCGGCATCGAGGTCCAGGACCCGTCCACGGATCACCACGTTGCCATCGACCGTGGTGAGGGTGAGCACCAGCCGGACATTCGTGTTCTTGATGGCGGGGCTGACGTTCTCGTTGAAGAAGTACTTATTGATGCCCTTGGTGATCAGAAGGTCCGACTCCGACTTCGCGATTCCGTATCCACCGAGGGAATTGGCACCGGTCTTCTGGGGGATAAAGGCCAGCACCGCGAAGGAGTCGGGCCCCTGTCCGGACACGAGATCCACCGAGAACTCGTGGAGGGTTCCCTCCGTCAGCTCATAGGTCTTGGTGGTCTTGGTGCTGCTGACGAAGAACGCCTGGCCGATCGCGGGCAGGTCGAAGGTGAACACGCCTCCCGACTGCTTCCCTCCGGGAAGCGGCTGGCCCGCCGGGTTGGCGTCCTTCCATCCGGACCGCTCGGCCGCCTTGAAGTCGTCCAGCACCGCCCCCTCGGCGACGAACACCTGGGCGTTGTCGAAGACCACCTGATAGCCCTCCGGGTTCTTGCCGCCGTCCGCGTACAGGTAGAGGACGAAGTTGCCCACCAGATTGAGGAAGGGAGCCGGAGGGCTGTCGGCTCCGTCTGCCATCACATCGGCCGCCGGGGTGTCGATGAACGTCTTCTCCCAGATCACCGCATTGCCTGCATCACGGTCCAGGACCTGTCCCCGGATGATCACGTTGCCCGATCGGGCCTCGAGGTTGAGCACCAGGGTGACGTTCTGGTTCTTCACCGCGGGCTGGACGTTCTCGTTGAAGAAGTACTTGTTGATGCCCTTGGTGATCAGGAGATCCGTCTCCGATTTTGCGATCCCGTAGCCGGCCAGTGAGTTGGCCCCGGTCGCCTGGGGGATGAAGGCCAGCACGGCGAAGGAGTCGCCTCCCCGGCCTGAGACCAGGTCGACCCGGTATTCGAGGGTGCGACCCTCGACGAGCTCGAAGGTCTCCGAGGTCTTGGTGCTGCTGACGAAGAACGACTGGCCGATCGTCGGCAGGTCGAAGGTGAAGACGCTGCCGGACTGTTTTCCGCCGGGCAGTGGCTGGCCTGCCGGATTGGCGTCTTTCCAGCCGGAACGTTCAGCGGCCTTGAAGTCGTCGAGGATGCGGGCCTGCACCGGGGCCTGGCTCAGGACCGCCAGCGCCGCGATTGCGGTGAGACAGCGAAGGAATGGGAGGAGACTCATGGATGGGAGTGTCTGGGATTGGGACGCCAGGCTGACAGGCACGGCGTGGCCGTTCGGGGATTTTCCAAATCCAGCCAGAACAGGCCCAAAGATCAAGTGCGGGTTGGTATGGTGCGCTACTGTTTTATAGAGTCCCTCGGAGACTCCGAAAGCGGGCCCTCGGCAACAGCCACGGAGCATCCGACAGGGATCTCCGGCCCCAGCAAGATTGGTCGTAAGCGCAAACCGCATCTGATCGTTCCACCCGGTTGCGGAGCGACACAGGTCCGCATGACCCCGGAACCAGCCCTCCGGAACGACGGCTCCCAGAGCGGGGCTGCGTCGCATCGCTGCATGGATCATGTCCCATTCTCCCGCACTCGACGGCATCCGGGGGATCGCGATCGCCGCGGTCCTCGTCTTCCATGTCCTACCGGAACATCTCCCCGGGGGATTCGCAGGAGTCGACGTGTTCTTCGTGCTCTCCGGATTCCTCCTCACGCGACGGATTCTGTCGGAGGTCCGACAGGGCGGCTTCCGTATCGGCTCTTTCGTCCTCCGACGGGCCATGAGGATCCTGCCCAATCTGACCCTCATGCTCATCTCGGTCGTCCTTCTCTGGGCCTGGCTCTTTCCACCCGGGGCGTCCCAGGACGTGGCCCGACAGGGGCTTTGGACTCTGGCTGGCATCCCAAATCTCTACCTCTGGACCCATCTTGGAACCTACTGGGGACCCGCCGCCCACTGGTCTCCCTTGACCCATGCCTGGTCGCTCGGAATCGGGGAACAGTTCTATGTTCTGCTTCCCTTGTTTCTTCTGACTGTCCACCGCTGGTGTCCACAGCAGAGAACCTCTTGGATCCTGGGACTGGGGGCCACAAGCCTGTCAATCTGGGTACTCTGTGGGACACGGTATCCAGCGGGGACCTTCTATCTCCTTCCCAGCCGGGCTTGGGAACTCCTGCTGGGCTGCCTCATCGCGAGTCACCTGGACGACCGCCTGACGAGTGCAGCTCCGCTCGTGCAGCGATGGAGCCCTGTCTGGGGATGGATCGGACTGGGGCTAGTGCTGGCCTCGTTCTCATTCCACGCGGAGCGACAGCCGGGTTCTCCCTGGAACCCGATCCCGGCCGCCTTGGGCTGCGGACTGCTAGTGGCTCACGCAGGAAGAGGGTCTGTAACTGTGGACCGCGTGGGACGATTCCTATCGTCCCGCGGGCTCGGCACCCTGGGCCGTCTCTCCTAGTCCCTCTACCTGTGGCACTGGCCATTCCTCACGCTGGGAGGATGGATCGCCGAGCGCTGGGACTGGGATCTAACCCTTGGAAAGGCCGCGGGCACCGCCTTCAGCGTGGTTCCCGCCTCGCTAGCGCATCGCTACGTGGAGTTCCCCTGCCGTAATGCCACCACCCTTCCAATCTGCAGGCCAGCCCTCGTAGCAGCCGGCCTCGTCACGACCTAGCTCACCTGCGGGTGGATGACCCAGAACCGCCCGGCGGATCCCCTGGTCCTGGTCGACCCACCCCACTATTCCGCCCGGACGTACGACGCAGGGAATCTCTTCGTCCATGACCTCTCCCAAAACAGCCGGTATCGGGGTCTGAAGACCCCCCCGTGCCCCGACCGACCGCGGGACTCGTGGCGTACCGGAGGGGTCATCCAATCTCACGGCGGGAGCGTCCCAAGGGTCGTCGTCCTGGGCAGCTCCCATGCGCTGATGTACTCGGCGATGATCGACGACCTCTGCAAGGGACTGGGACTGACGGTCGCTTTTCTCTGCGTTGATGGAGGCGCCTCCCCCTTCTTCGAGAACCGGCAGGGACACAGCTTCGCCTCGGATGCGCTTGCAGCCCAGTTCGACAGGTTCCGGCTCCATTGGATTCAGACCTGGCGGCCGGAAATTCTGATCGTCGCAGACCGCTGGGATGGGGGCACCTCCGGAACCGCAGGATTTGAGCGGAAACTGCGGAGGTTCCTGCGGGAGGTCGCCCCGTTCTCACGACACCAGATCCTCGTGGCACCGGTCCCCATCCTCGGTGGTATCCGGGATTTGAACCTCCTCGAGCTGGTCCACTGGGAGTCAAGGCCTGACGGAACACCTGGGATCCTGCGGGCTGACGGGAGGCAGGGCCTCCGGAACGCCGTTGTGGAGGTTATGGAGAAGATGCGGGAAGAATTCGGCGGGGTCCGGGTGGTCCGACCCGATCTCGACCTCTTGTTGCCCGACGGGCAGGTCCGCTTCCTCTTCGGCCGACGGCTGCTCTATATCGACGAGGGACACCTGAGCGACGAGGGCGCCGCCCGGCTCCGGCCGCTTTTTGCCACGGTGCTGACGGAAGCCCTTGGCCATTCACAGGCCTCCACCTCGTGGGGGGATTGGAGCCTGAGGGAAGGCGGATGCCCCCCAGATTTGGCTCATTCGAGCCACGATCGATCGTGGATTACGAACTGGAGCCGGCCACGGTAGGCTCCTAGCTCCCCGACCAGCCGGATCGACGAGCCCCTGGGTGTGCGGCGTAGCGCCCGCTGGATCGAGGGATCGAAGGAATGGAGGGAATAGGCCCTGCCCGCGACCACGACCTCGGCAGAACGCCCCCTCGAGGCCACCCCTTCCACCCGGAAGAACTCGCCCATCGCCTGCGCCATCTCGTCCGGATTGGCCGCCCCAAGCACTGTGGCACTCCTCAGCCGCGAACGATCGATCCGATCATACCCGACCGACACTGGGGTCGGTGGCGTGACCCGCAACCCAGGATCCTGGCTCAGCAGACGAGACCCCCCGTTCACACCGGACCGGAACCGCGCCAGAAGCGGGAAATGGTCGCTGGTGCCCGCCCCCGGACCATACCCCGTCCACCGTCGGGGCAGGCCCAATGGCGGCTGGGCGTTCACGCCGTCGACCCGGACCGGCCGGAAGCTGCCATCCAGATATTCGATTCCGCCTCCATCCAGGAGCCCCCGGGACACGAAGAGGTGCATCAGCGTACCCCATTCCCCGGAGTAGACATCGGACCCGCGCTCCCAGACGGGGAGCTCATACCAGAGATTGTAGAGTGCAGGCCCTCCAGGATGTCCCATCGCCACCTTGTCACCCTGGGAGCCGAGGACGTCCTGCAGGGCCGAGGTCCCGATCCGCGGATACCGCTGCTTCTGGTTGTAGTGGGAATTGAAGTCGCCTCCGAGAAGGACCTCCGCCTTCGGATTCGCGGCAAGAATCTGGTCCAGCCGTCGACGGGCCACCTCGGCGTTGCCTCGTCGGATCGTCTCGGACCGCTCCTCCGAGGCCCCGCTCTTCCAGTGGTTCACCAGAAGGTAGAGGTCCCGCCCATCCACCCGGACCACCACCTCGAGAATCCCGCGGGCTCCCTGGGTCGGATGGGTCTGCACGAAGGAGATCGGGAACCGGCTCAGGACCACATTCTTCTGGGTCATGGGTCCCGGCACGCCCGTGGCGGCCTCCGCGGAGTCGACCGCCAAGGCATAGCCTCGCAGCCCGGTGTCCTCGAGATGCTTGAGCAGCCACAGCTCCGAAGGCAGACCCCGCCAGGCCTCGGTCAGACGTCCCGTCAGGATCTCTGACACCCGCTCACCGCGATGCTCATCCAGGAAGCGCCGGGAGTCCGACACCATCGTCTCCGGGGTCGCGTCGACCTCGAGCTCGTTGAGGAGCAGGAGGTCTGGCCCCGTTCCGCCGTCGACCGCCCCGAGGACCTTCCGGATGCCCTCCAGCTTGCGGAGCAGCTTCCCCGGGCCGTAGCCAGCCGAGTCGGTCGGGTTCTCCACATAGTCGTCGAAGCGGGCGACCCGGTCGATGTCGAACAGGTTCTCCACGTTGTAGACCATGACCGTGAACTCCTGGGTTCCGGCCCAGGACGGAACAGCCGAGGAACCCACGACCCAGAACACGAGGAGTCCCCTCCAGATCCAATGCATGGCCCGAATAGACAACCGTTTACCCGCCCCATCACCCGAAAAGATGCGACTGGCGGCATGAGACCGGGAATGAACGACCGCCGGCTCCGGCGTGTCTGAGCGGTTGACGGTCGTGCGGTCCACCCGCAGGTTCGGGTTTGATCCGGACAATCCCTCGTTGCACCGACCCCTCATCCGTCCGAATTCCTCATGCCAAAGCCCGCCACGCTCGTCTCAGTACTTCTGGTTCTCATTGCCATCGGCATCGGGACCCGGATCGGCCATCGCACCCCGGATCGAATCCCTGCCAAGGCGCCGGCCGACCCCGCCCCGGGTTCGGTCACGACCCCGGCGTCGGCCGAAACGGGTTCCATGGCCGGCCCAACCCTCGCAACCGGGTCTCCAATCGCCCAAAATTCCCCCCTCGCCCAGCCGTCCGCATCCACCCCACGGCCCCCAATGCCGCCCTGGGTCCGCCCCTCCGAACGACGCCCCTGGGATCCCAGCTGGCTGGACCAGTTTGCCGGCAAAACCACCCCGTCGACCGCCCGATTCGAGCTCACCGGGGGCCGGATCGCCGAAGGGGACGTGATCCACATCCGCGAGGAGGAGGGAGTGGTCGTGTTCGTGGGGGGACGACTCCGCCAGCCCGAGGCAGGAACCTTCTTCTTCCGGAAACAGGGCCTCACCACCGCCGCGGGATCGCACGTCGGAGTGATCCAGCTGCCCGGTAGCCACCAGGCGTTCCGACTGGAACCCGCCCAGGACGGTTCCATCGAACTCGTCGCCCGAAGCCTCGACGAAGTGGTCTGCGTCTCGTACCGCAAGTCGGGAGAGACCGCGGCCGCCCAGAGGTCCGAGGACGCCGTCATCGAAGAGGCAGCACCGATCGACATGAACCAGCACCCATCCGTGCCCGTTCCCGAGTACCAGAACGGTGTTCCCATGTACCAGAGCCAGCCCGGTGCCAAGGGCGTGCTCTACATGGACTTCGATGGGGAGACGACCACCGAGTGGAATGGCCAGCTGATCGTCGCCAAGAAATCCAGCTTCACCACGACCCAGATCCGCGACACGTGGCGGATCGTGGCCGCCGACTTCCAGCCCTTCACGATCAACGTCACCACGGACCTCCAGGTGTTCCAGAAGGCCGCCCAGAACAGCCGGATCCGGGTGATCGTGACCCCCACGGATGACGCCCAACCCGGAGCGGGCGGCGTCTCCTTCGTCGGCGCCTGGAATTGGACCGGCGACACCCCAAGCTGGGCATTCAACCTGGGGTCCTCCAAGGAGTTGGCAGAGACCATCACCCACGAGGTCGGCCACGCCCTCGGTCTCCGGCACGACAACCGCCAGCCGCCCAACGGGGCCTATGAGGAGTACTACATGGGCCATGGATCCGGTGAGACCAGCTGGGCCCCCATCATGGGCGCCGGGGTGAGCAAGTCGGTCATCCAGTGGTCCCAGGGCGAGTACGCGAACGCGGTCAACAAGGAGGATGACCTCGCCATCATCACCACCCAGAACAATTCGGTGGCGTACCGGGTCGACGACTTCGGCAGCACCTGGGGATCCGCCGCACAGTTAGAGATCTTCCCGGGGGGCGCGGTGACGAACAGGGGCCTCATCGAACGTAACACCGATGCCGACGTCTTCCGGTTCACCACCTCGGGAGGGCGGATCGACCTCCAGGCTGCACCGGCCGTGACCGGAGCCAACCTGGCCATCCAGATGGATCTCCTCGACCCCTCCGAACAGGTCCTGCTGCGAAGCAGTCCCACGTCGACCCTCAAGGCCAACTTCGCCACGAACGTTCCTCCGGGGGACTACGCCATCCGGATCCGCGGTGCCGGACGCGGACCCAACGCCACGATCGGATTCACCGCCTACGGCAGCCTCGGCTATTACAGCATCACCGGAGTCGCCGGTGGTGCCTCGGAGCCTCTGAGGTTCCGCATCCCGGAGAACCCCACCAACAACACCGTCATCGGATCCCTCGACAGCCTCGCGACAGGCCCTGCCAACCGCCGGTTCGTCGCGACCCGCGGCAACGGGGTCGGCCCCTTCGCGGTGTCCTCCATTGGCGAGCTCACGGTCGCCGACTCCTCCCCGATGGACTTCGAGGCCCGCGAGTGGATGGAACTCTTCGTGAACATCGAGTACCCGGACGATCCGTCGCTCAACCAGTCGGACCTCCGCGTCGTCGTCCAGTTCACCAATGTCAATGAGCCGTCCGTCATCACCACCCCGTTAATCCGGGTGTTCGATCGTACCCGCAGCGGCACGGTGCTCGGTCAGGTGAGCGCCACCGATCCCGACCTGTTCTCAGCTCTCACCTTCGCCGTCGGGAGCGGGACCGAGGAGGGATACTTCGCCATCACTGGGACCGGGGAACTCCGGCTGGCCAAGGATCTGGACTCGGGCCCCAAGACCTTCGTCCTGGGCCTCGATGTCGCCGATCGGGCCGATGCCACCGCGACCACGGCGTCCGAGATCCGGGTCGAGGTCCTCGAGACGCCGACCGGATTGGCCCCGGGCGCTGTGACCTATGCGGTGTACTCCGGGATCTCCGGGAATACGGTGGCGGCGCTGACGGGCGACCCGAGCTACCCGAATTCCCCCAGCAAGGTCTCCCAGCTCACCGTGTCGGAGATCACACCCAACTTCGACACCGATTTCGGGGCCGTCCTCCAGGGCTATTTCCTGGCACCGGTGACTGGTAGCTACACGTTCGCGGTGTCGGGCGACGATGCCACCGACCTGCGCCTGGGGACCAGTCAGGACCCGTCCACGGTGCGCCGCATTGCCTACGCGCCCAAGGCGTCGGACCCAAAGGACTGGACCCAATACGTCTCCCAGAAATCCTCCGCGATCTCCCTCGTGGGGGGGCGCGCCTACTACATGGAAGCCCGGTTGAAGGCAGCCGATGGGATAAGCCACCTCGCGGTCGCATGGCAATGCGCCGCCGCCGGGGCCTCCACACTGCAGGTCATCCCGGGACGCTTCCTCGCTCCCTACACCGGAGCCTTCGTCCCAAGACTGGTCACCACCGACGTCCGGCTCCGCCACGGCACGTTTCCCCACGCTCGGTTCGCAAAGCTCGAAGCCTCCAGCGCCACGGGCGGAACTGACTTCCAGTTCGAACTGGTCTCTTCCTCCGTCGAGGGACTGGTCTCGGTGGAGAAGTCGACGGGATGGCTGCGCCTTGCCGATGCGGCGATGCTCGAGAGTTCCAGCGACACGGAAGTCAGCCTCGAGATCCGGGTATCGGACTCCACGGGCGGGGCTTCGACCGGCTCGGTCGTCTGTCGGATTCTGGGTGCCGATGAGATCGGAACTCCGATCGCACACGCCGAGATCTTCCAGAACATCGGAACGGGAACCTCGGTCGCGAACCTGACCGGCAATGCCAAGTTCCCCGGTCGACCCGACCTGCTCCTTCCCCTCGAGGACCTGGCCGTGGGACCCAACATCGGGCAGAGCTATGGCACCCGGATCCGGGCCCTCCTCGCCCCACCCGTCTCGGGCAGCTACACCTTCTACATCGCCTCGGACGACAGCAGCGAACTTTGGCTGAGCACCAGCTCCAGCCCCTCGAACGCCAAGGTGATCGCCCGGGTCGGCGGCGCCGTGGCCATCGGGAACTGGACCGGACAGACCGGACAGAAATCCGCCAGCGTCAACCTCCTCGCCTCCCGGCAGTACTACCTCGAGGTCCTGCACAAGGAGGGCGCCGGCAATGACCACCTCGCGGTCGCCTGGACCAACCCCAACACCCCGACCCCCGTCGTGATCCCGGGCTCCGCACTGAGGCCCGTGGCGCTGGGAACGGCACCCATCCTCAGCCCGGCCGAGGGCACCGTGGAGCGGAGCGCCGGGGAGTCGACCCTCGTGGTGGACGTCAACGCCACCGATAGCCCCCTAGACGTCCTCGCGTGGCGCATTCGCGGCGGGAACGACGAGGGAATCTTCCGGATCGACACCGATACCGGAGCCATCGCCGTGGCCAAGCCCGACACCCTCAAGGCCTCCGCCCAGAGCGCCTGGAACCTCGAGGTCGAGGTCCAGGACTCCGGCTATGGCGACCTCTATCCCCGCCTGACATCCACCACCACCGTCCCCATCACCGTGAAGTCCGCCCTGTCCCCATTTGCCGAGTGGGCCGTGGCCGCCGGGATCCCTGGGGAGGGCCCCGACGGGGATTCCGACAACGACCAGGCCAGCAACGAGCTCGAATTCGCCTTCGGTGGCGACCCCCGGAAGCCCGATGCAGTACTCCTCCTCCCAAGGGTGTCCACCACCACCGTCGGCGGCACGCCACGGATCCAGCTGCGCCATTTCCGTCGCCTCGACTCCACCTCAATCGGTATGGCCTACAAGCCACTCTCCCTGACCCGCCTCGCCCCGGAGGGCTGGGCCCCAGCGGAGATTCTATCGACCACGACCCGCACCGGGGAGGGCATCCCCGCCGGGTATGAAGAGGTCACCTACGAGATGGCGGATGACGTCGAGACCCGATTCTTCCGGGTGTCGGTATCGACGCCCTGAACGCGACGGGGAGCGCCGTCGGTGTCGGCGAAAACCGAACGCTGACCTGTCCCCCCGTTCGTCCTACACTGCAGGGACATGACCGATCAAAAGCCCCTCGGAGCCCCAGTTCCAACCCCACGGGAACAAAGGGCTGTTTGGGTCACCGGGACTGGGGTCATCGTCCAGGGGGAATCGCAGGTCGATTCCCTATGGAACCGGGTCCGGGACGACGTTCGGGTGCCTGAAGGCCTGTTGGAACGGGAGGAACTGGAGACGCTGGCCGGCCTCGACTCCGGGGATGCCCGGATCCTGGGACGCCATCAGCGGCTCGCCCTCGCAGCCACAGAGATCGCCTGGCGACAGGCAGGGTTGGATTCCGCAAGGAATCGCCTGCGGGGGCAGTCGACCAAGATTCGTCGTCCCCGGTTTGGCTGCCTCAGCGGGACCTCCACCGGGGAGCTGGCCTGTCTGTTGGAGGAGATCGACCAACGTCCCCTGCCCTACTCGATCGGACGTTGGCGCGGAAACTCGATCGGAGCCGGGGTCTCGATCCGGTTTGGCCTCGGCGGGGGCGACTACTCCCTGAATGCTGCCTCGGCGACCGGGGCCCAGGCTCTGCAGCTCGCTGGGAGCCTGATCGCCGCCGGGGTGCTCGACGCGGCCGCGGTGGTGGCGGCAGACCCGTTTCCGCCCCCGGCCCTGCGTGAGGCCATGTCCACCAATGGCAGCGTGTCCGAACTCCGCACCGGAGGCCCCCTCCAGCCCGGACGTGATGGCATGACACCCGTCGAGGGTGCGGCGTGCGTCGTCCTCGAATCCGCCGCCCACGCGATCGGACGGGGTGCGACGCCCCTCGCCACATGGCTCGGCGGGGACCAGGCCAGCGAGGCCTACCATCTCCTCGCGCCGGAACCGGCAGGCCAGACCCTCGAGGAGTTGATCCGGCTTAGCCTCACACGCCTCGGAGACCGCCCTGTCGACTGGATTTCCCTGCACGCTACCGGCACCCGAGCCTTCGATGTCGTTGAGGTCGACGTCCTCCATCGCTGTTTCCCCGAACGCCTTCCGTGGATCTCCGCCTTCAAGCGGATCACCGGCCACGCCCTCGGTGCCTCGGGAGTGGTCGAGACCGTCCTGCTGGTCGAGGGCCTGCGCCGCGGACAGCTTCCCCCGTGGCCCCAGCCCACCGATCCCAGTCTGAAGCTGTCCGCCAAAAACCGACCCGATCGTCTGCCCCAGACTGCGCTGCAGATCAGCCAGGGGATGGGGGGCGTCGTGGTGGTGAACGCCCTTGGGAAATCCCCGTAGAGCGGATCCAATTCCGGACCGATTGCAGCTGGCGGCCCTCCGTCATTCTCCGCGACCCTCCCTCCCATGAGAGGGGATCCTCGCCGCGCCATGGAGAGCTCGTCGACATGGACCGCACACGTCTCGATGGCCCTCGTAGCCTCCTGTGCCCTCTCCCTCACAGCTTTGTCCGCACCCAGGATTCCCGGTCTGGCATCAGCGCCTCTCGAATCGGATCTCCGTGGCGAGATCCTCGTCGAGGAATTGAACTGCGTGGCGTGCCATGAGACCGAGGGGTCGCTGAAGGCCCGGTCCAAGCAGGCACCCCGACTCTCGGACCTGGGCTCCCGGTTGAATCCCACCTGGGTCGAACGCTTCATCGCGGATCCCCACGGAACCCAGAGCGGGACCACGATGCCGGACACGCTTGGCTCGCTGGAGCCGAATGCCCGACGCCAGACGGCCCACGCCATCACCCACTTCCTGCTATCGACCCGGACGCACGGATTCTCCCTCACCCCGCCCGACGCCATCGCCGCAGGGCACGGCCAACGGCTGTTCCTGGCCCGGGGCTGCATCGCCTGTCATCCCACCCCGGAGAGTGATCCGACTACACCTGAAGCCCAGGGACTGATTCCGCTCACCGGGCTGGAATCAAAGTACAGCGTCCAGAGCCTGTCGGGATTCCTCGAACAACCCCATCGGATCCGTCCGTCCGGACGCATGCCCGACCTCCGTCTGGACCGCCAGGACGTGGAGCGGATCACACACTACCTGCTCCGACGCACCCGGGTGCCCGGGGCCCTGGCCTACACCCTGTACCGGGGCCAGGTCTGGGAGGGACTCGACAGCGAAGAGGTCGTCGCCGAGCGCGCCGGCCAGGTCCGCGACTTCACCCTGAAGAGCCTCGGGGAGGTCGGTCACCACACCGCCATCCAGTATGACGGATGGATTCACATCCCAGGACCGGGACGATATCGGTTCCACCTCCGCATGAATGGAGGTGCGCTGGTGGTGGATGGCCGGCAGCTCGTCCGGGAGGACCCCAGCGACGCCCGCGGTGTCCTCGAATGGTCACCGGAACTCGACCTCGCAACCGGTTGGCGGACGATCCGGCTCACCTATTTCCACACCGGACACGACCCCACGTTTTCGTTTGAGATGGAAGGCCCGGGCTTTCCCAGGGGCCCGCTGCCCGAATCCCTGCTGTCCGTATCCCGGGATCCCATCGCAACCCTCGAGCCATTCGGCGTCGATCCCACCCTCGCCGCGCAGGGTCGGGACGCGTTCATGAAACACGGGTGTGCCCGGTGCCACGACGATCTCCAGGTTGCGTCGCAACCTTCAACTGCCTGGGCCCAGCTCCAGCCTGACAAGGGATGCCTTAGCGGGGAGGCCGGGCCATGGCCCAGGTTCCATCTCGATCCCCCCCAGCGTACCCAGATCGCCCGCGCTCTGTCGCGAGTTCCCAAGCACGAGTGGGCCGACACGCAACGACTCCAGAAGACCCTCGTCACCTTCAACTGCATCGCCTGCCACAGCCGAACCGGGGTCGGAGAACCCTCCGCAGACCGGCGGGGCGTGTTCACAGGAACCGAACCCGGACTCGGAGACGCCGGCCGACTGCCCCCCAGCCTCGACTACGTCGGTGCCAAGCTGACGCCGGAAGGGTTCCGCGATGTGCTCCTCCACGGGAAGCGTTCCCGTCGCTACCTCAACGCCCGCATGCCGCAGTACGGCGAGGCGCAGGTGGGGCATCTGGTCGACCTGTTCCCACGCGTTGACCGTCTGGAGACCGCACCGATCCCGACCGTCACCAACGTCGCCGCGTTCCGCCAGATGGGTCACGGGCTGGTGGGCAGCGAGGGGTTCAGCTGCATCGCCTGCCATGAGTTCAACGGACAGAAGTCCGGTGAAATGGGTGCCATCGACCTCGCCACCGTCTCCCACCGTCTGCAGAAGAACTGGTTCCACCTCTATCTCCGGGACCCGGCACGCTTCAGTCCGACGGTCATCATGCCCGCCTATTGGCCGAACGGCCGGTCGGGTCGGACCGATCTTCTCGACGGCGACGCCGACCGGCAGATCGAGGCCCTGTGGGTGTACCTCGCCGAGGGCGATCGGGCGAAGAAACCCATCGGACTGTCGAGGCAGTCCCGAGAGCTCCGGGTCGGGGATGTGACCGAGCTGTGTCGGGGGCAGAGCCCCGTCGGCTACCGGGGGATCGGCGTCGGATACCCGGAACGGATCAACCTCGCCTTCGACTCCGGGGAGATGGCGCTGCGGCTGCTTTGGAAGGGGGAGTTCGTCAACATCGATGCCGGACACTTCCACCCCCGCGGAACCGATCCGATCTCCTTCGCGCCTGGAATTCCTTTCCACCGGCTGGAGTCGCCCGAGTCCGCTTGGCCCCGCAAGGGAAAGACCAACCACCGGTTTCCCCAGGACCATGGATATCGCTTCCTCGGGTACCTGCTCGATGCCCAGCGTCGACCCACACTCCGATATCGCTACGGCGACATCGAGGTGGAGGACTTCTTTGAGGACCGAGTTGATGCGACGTCGAAACCCTTTTTCCGGAGGACCCTGACATTCACGGTCCCATCGCCCACCCTGCCCTTCGACTTCCGGGCCGCGACCGGCGAGGAAATCGGAGCCAATTCCGATCGGAGCTTCCACACCGGTCCGCTGCAGATGCGGATCCAGTCCGATCACACGGGCCGGATCCGGCAGGGTCGCCCCGACGAACTCCTCATCCGGGTGGACCCTCCCCAAGGCCGATCGACCCTCACCCTCGAATACCAATGGTAGAATCCCATCAGCACCTATCGACAGGTTCGACAGGAGGTCTGTGGGCAGGGCTCCGAGGATCGCAGGGACTCTTGGTCGCCCTGTCCCTCCTGAGACTCGTAGGGTGGAGTGGCCTGCCATCCCTCCGAGCAGAGGAGGATCTGGGGGCAATGTGGGGCACGGCCGCGGAAGAATCCAAATACTACCCCATCGTGGATATCCCGGTGCCGGCTGGTATTCCGCTGCATCCGGGTGGAATGGAGATCCTACCTGATGGACGTCTCGCCGTGGGAACCCGCCGCGGGGACGTCTACCTCGTCCGAGGTGCCTTCGACTCACCGCCCCGCCCCGAGTACCACCTCTTCGCCAGTGGTCAGGACGAGATCTTCTCGCTGTCGTGGAGGGATGGCGCTCTGACCGCCACAAGCTGGGCCGAGGTCACACGCATCAAGGACCTCGATGGCGACGGGGTCGCCGATCGGTACGACACCCTGAGCGCCGACTGGGGCTACGCCGAGGGCCATGAGTTCGCTTTCGGTTCCAAGCACGACCCGGACGGGAACATCTGGGTCGCCCTGGGACTCAGCAGTTCCTACGAATCGCACAATCTGTTCCGCGGCTGGGCGGTGAAGGTCACCCCGGACGGACGGATGATCCCGGTCTGCAGCGGACTCCGCAGCCCGGGTGGCGTCGGCTCCAACGCCGAGGGCGTGATGTTCGCGATCGAGAGCCAGGGGCCCTGGAACGGATGCTGTTCGCTCAAGCATCTCAAACCCGGTGGATTCCTCGGCCATCCCGCCAGCTACAACTGGTACCCCTTCGCACCGGAGGTCCCGAAGCCGGCGTTGGAACCAAAGAGTGATTCCCGGATGGGCATCGAGAAGAGGCGCGTCCGCGAACTCGTCCCTCCGGCCGTGAAGTTCCCCTACATTAAGATGGGGCGCTCGATCTCAGGATTCCGTCTCAACACGACCGACGGCCGTTTTGGGCCGTTCGACAACCAGCTGTTCCTCGGCGACTACAGCCTGAGCCTCGTCATGCGGGCGACCACTGAGCAGGTCAATGGCGTGTGGCAGGGAGCCTGTTACCCGTTCCGGGAGGGCCTCGCGACAGGGATTATGAACGTCGAATTCACGCCCAAAGGACAGCTGATGGCCGGAGGGTTCACCACAAGCCGACAGTGGCCCGTGCGAGGCGCACGACCCTTTGCGCTCCAGCGCATCGACTGGAACGGAATTACACCCTTCGAGATCCAGGAGATCCGCATCCTCCGTGATGGCTTCCGGGTCCTCTTCACGCAGCCTGCGGACCCGGGGACCGCGGCAGCGGTCGAGTCCTACCGGATCACCACCTATACCCACGTCTACCACGAGGGCTACGGCAGCCCGGAGGTTGACCCCACCACGCCCCGTGTCCTGAAGGCGATCCCGTCACCAGATGGCCGCTCCGTCCGGATCACGCTCGATAGGGTGGTGGAGGATCACATCCACGACTTCGACCTGACCGGGATCCGCTCCCACGATGGACGCCGTCTCCTCCACGCCAAGGCCTACTACACGGTCAACGAGATCCCCAAGGACTAGCCCATGCTCCGCCACCTCCACCGCCTCGTCGTGCTCTGGTTTGCACTGACCCTCCTCCTGATGGGAGTGGTCCGTGGAGCCGATACCGAGCCGTGGCTGACGTATCCCGGCAAGAGCGGCCCGGGCAAAGGCAAGCGGGTGGTTCTCTTGGCGGCCGACCAAGAATACCGGAGCGAATACGCGATGCCCATGCTCGCCCGGATCCTGAGTACGCATCACGGCTTCGACTGCACCGTGGTCTTCGGGGTGAACGAGAAGGGAGAGGTCGATCCCACTCTGCCGGTCTACCCCGAGGAGGGCCGGGTTTTCCGTGAACACCACATCCCCGGCCTCGAGCTCTTGGCCCAAGCCGATCTCGTCCTGTTCTTCCCGCGGCTCCTCACCCTCCCCATGCGGGAACGACAACTCATCGTCGACTACATTGACTCGGGCCGACCCATTCTTTCACTGCGCACGGGCAACCACGGATTCCACGGGGCGCTGCCGTACCGGATCGACGGCAGGGCCGTGGACTGGGGCAATGACGTGCTCGGCGGCAGCTTCATGAACCATCACGGGCAGTGGCAGGCCGATTCGACCCGTGGCGTGTTCGTCCAGGAGATGAAGGATCATCCGATCCTCCGCGGGGTCCGGGACATCTGGGGTCCCTCGGATGTGTACCGGACCTACAAGGAGGGAGGCAGCTTGCCGGCCGGTTGCACCGCCCTCGTCTGGGGTCAACCACTGCTCGGCCGCAAGCCTTCCGACAGACCCAACACAAACCTCGAGCCCCTACCCGTGGCCTGGTTCAAGCACTGGAGGACCCGCGGAGGTCTCCAGGCCCGGGTGTTCCAGTCGACCATGGGCAGCGCACAAGACCTCGAATGCGCCGACCTCCGTCGACTCATCATCAATGCGATCTACTGGGGCCTCGGCATGGAATCGGTCATCACGCCCGACCGCAGCGTTGATCTGGTCGGCTCCTACACACCCCCCGGATCTGGATTCCATTATGCCGAGCTCGGCGTGGTGCCACGGCCGGTCTCGGCCTTCCGTTGACAGACCGATTGCCGATTGAGAACAACCCTCCCCATGAAAGCACCCGCGGATATTGAAAGTGCAGTCCGGTCTGTCCTCGATCAGTTCGCGGTGGCCTATACGGACCGCGACGTCTCGAGGCTCCGGGTGACATTCGCCGCGGATGCGGATGTCCTCGTCTATGGGACTGGTGCCGACGAAAAATGCGTTGGCCTTGCCGAGATCGAGCGGCACGTGATGCGGGATTGGGCGCAGTCGGAGAAGGCCTCCATCACCCTGGGCCGCACCTCCGTGTCATCAGCCGGAGCCGTGGCCTGGGTGGCCTCCGATGTCACGTTCAACGTCACGGCAGGCGGATCGGCCGTGACGATGCCCGGGCGGCTGACCGCGGTGTTGGAGCGGCGTGCCGAAGGGTGGCTCCTCATTCAGACCCACTTCTCCCTCCCTGCAACCGGCCAGTCCGAGGGAGATTCGTTTCCGGGACAGAAATCGTAGAGCCCGTATCACCGCTCCTTTGCAGTGACAGCACTGCTAGGATTCCGGGTTTGTCACGGCCGCAGACCCTGCCAGGTCCATGTGGGGCACCCCGGATCTACACGACATTCCCCGAAACCACCCGCTCTCGGATCCGCTCAACCAGGTTCCGGAGGTAGTCCATCGTTTCCTCGTCAGGATCCTCCCCGAAGTGGCGCCATCGGCGCTGCTCAAAGAAGAGACAGGTCCGAAGTTCGGTCAGCGTCTCACCACGTCGCTCATTGGCGATCTCGGCGCACCGCTCGAAGGACTCCCAGACCCCATACCCATCAAAGGTCAGCGCGAAGGCCGCGAGGTCCGGCCACTCGGCACCAGGACCAGGGATGTCCTCGGACTTCAGGGTCCCGTTGGGAATCGCGTCCATGGTCCGGCTCACCGCTGGCGCAACCGGAAGATCCGGGATGTCCCCGACGGCTCGATCCTCTGACGAATCTTCCCGCCGGAGACGGCCGGGGTTCCGCCCACCGGGGACCATGGCCCCGAGACCGAGTCTGCCGACTCGAGATCGAAGACCGTCGCATCCGCGGGCCACGACAGCTCCAGTCCGCCATCCGCCAGACGGCCCACCTGTAGGTCGGGAATGACGAAGAACAGGATCCGCAGAGCCGTGATCGTCCCCTTCGAATCCCGCAGCGGCGTCTTCCGCACAAAGACCCGTGTGCGGATCCCTCCCTCCAGCTGGTTCTCCTCGACCGTCGAGAACTCCTGTCCGGAAGCAATCACCCGGGCGTCGTCCGCCCGGAACTTCTCCGCCAGATCCAGCGGGTAGAACGCAAAGTCATCTCGGCCGATGAGATTGGTCACCGACCGGATCTCAGGGAATACGGATCCCACCGACAACAGGAACAGGGCGTTGGCATTCAGGAACACGCTCTTCGTATCCTTGTCGATGATCTGGACATGGGCGCGTTCCCAGGCGTTGGCCGGCTCGGGGATCACCGTCTGATTCAGCGCCGGAATGAGGTAGAACCGCACCCGCAGGCCAAACACCTTCCCGGCACCATCCTTCAACGGGGTCTTCTCCGTGTAGACATAGCCCAGCGTGCCGCCCTCACTGTATTGCTCAATCGTCTCAAACCGCTCACCAGAGGCCATCACCCGCGCATCATCCGCCCTGTACTTTTCCGCCAGCTCCTTGGGGTAGAAATCGAAGTCGGTCTTCCCAATGACATCCTCGACCGTCTTGACCTGCGGGAAGGCCGCGCCCAGGGCGCTGGACATAGAGCGGGTTCGCATTGAGGAAGGTGCTGCCGATGTCCTTGTCGATCACGTAGAGGTGGTCGGCCTCCCATTTGTTCTTCGGATCCGGGATCACGGTCTGGGCCCCGCAGAGGCGGAAGGCGGTGAAAACGAGGACTGCACACAGGAACAACAGTTTCATGGAGGAATCCGGATAACACCGGTCTCAACGTCTATCATCCGAACCGATGCCCCACAAGGGCCCGTCGACACGTCACCGCGGGCCAGAATGGCCTGTCCTGTAGCCACACAGCGCGTCCGGAAGCAGTACGGAATCCCTGCCCCATCAATGACAGCAAGACCCCGTCGCCACGGCCGGACTCAGGTAGGGAATGCCCAGACCCAATCCCCGGACGATGAGGAGGACACCCACCAAGCCGAGGGTCCAGGGCACCGATCCCTGGATCCCGGTCCGCCATCGGAGCGGAAGCGCACGACCCGCCATGGAAAGGCCCAGCATCATCGGCTGGGTCCCCAGACCGAACACGGTCATGTAGGCAACCGACTCCCCAAGACTCCCAGCCGCGGCCGAACCCGCCCCGGCAGCATACACCAGGCCACACGGAAGCAGGCCGTTGATCGATCCAAGGACCATCCGGGCCGACACGTTGGGCTTTCGCATCCAAGGTGCAGCCACCTTTCGCAACCCGGACACCACCATCGCCAGATTTAGGGGTGCAGAGGAGACTCACACAGAGGCGATGTCGGTAGGGCTGTGCTCCGCCACGGCCCCATCTCGATCCGATGCGCGTGGCGCACCCGTGAAGGGGAACGGGGTCGTCTGCAGCGTCAGAGGAGCCCGGCTGGGCCTGTTCGATCCGCTCCACCCTCGCGGGGAAGATGGGGACGCCACGGAGGGCGTCCCTACCGGAGGGCGCTCCCGCGCCCAGTGATGCAGGGCACTGCATCACCCATCGGCGGACGCCTTCGGCATCCGATCACAAACCACCCCGGGGCCTCTCGTTTCTTCCTCCCTGCCTCTTTCTCTCGGTTTTTCCCCAGCGTCTCCGCGTCACCGTGTGAGTCCCTCTTTCCCTCCTCTCCGTGTGAGTCCCCCGCTGGTGGACGCTGGGCGTCGGGAGACGGGAGTTGAGAGACGGATCAAAGGCCAGTACGAAGAGTCCCTTGAACATCTCCCCACCCAAGCCCGTCGGGCCATGCTGGATGCGCTGGATCCGGAGACACGCTTGGTTGAAGGGATTGTGCGGGATCGCCGGAGCGATGGCAGAAGGTCTCGCCCTGCTGTCGGCCACCGCCGCCGATCCTGGAGACGCGGCTGCCCCCTGGCAGACCACCCTCGAGAAGCGATCCCAGTGGTGGAGCTTCCAGCCGCTGAGGGATTCCAGGATTCCGGAGAACCCGCCGGGTGACGACACCCCCCATCCAGTCGACCGATTCCTCCAGGCCAGGCTCCGGAAGGCCGGACTCGGGCCCGCACCCGAAACGGATCGCGCCATGCTCCTGCGTCGGGTGACCTACGTCCTGACCGGTCTCCCACCCACGCCAGAGGAGACCGCCGCGTTCCTCGCCGAGGCCGACCCCGAGGCCTACGACCGCGCCGTGGATCGGCTCCTCGATTCGCCCCGGTTCGGCGAACGCTGGGCCCGGCATTGGATGGACCTCGTCCGCTACTGCGAATCCCACGGCTCCCAAGGCGACCCGGAACTCCCGATGGCCTGGCGCTATCGCGACTACCTGATCCGCGCCTTCAACGCCGATGTCCCGTACCCCCAGCTTGTCCGGGAACACATCGCCGGCGATCTGCTGCCGAACCCGCGGATCAATCCCTCTGAGGGCCTCAACGAATCCGCCATCGGCCCAGCACACCTCCGGATGGTCGAGCACGGATACGTGCCGGTCGATGCCCTCGACGACTCCGTGAAGGTGGTCGACAACCAGATCGACGTCGTCACCAAGACGTTCCTCGGCCTCACGGTCTCCTGCGCCCGGTGTCACGACCACAAGTTCGACCCGATCAGCCAGCGCGACTTCTTCGCCCTCTACGGGATCTTCGCCTCCTGCCGTCCCGGACAGGTCGTGATCGATGCCCCTCGAGTGCGATCCCGGAATCTCGAAGAGCTGGCCATGCTCAAGGAACGCATCGGCAAGGGCCTCGACACCGCCTGGCACCGTTCGGCCCGGACCCTTCCCGGGACCCTGCTCGCCCAGGCCGACCGCTCGGCCCGGCTGGCCCGGCTGGACGAGGCGATCCGACAAACGACCGACGCGATCACGGATACCGAGTCCCGCGTCCGATCCGACTGGGCCCGGGAACGGAAACGTCCGACGCCTTCCGAGGTGCCGGCGCCCTTGGCACGGTGGACCTTCGAGACGGACCTGCACGATTCGGTCGGCTCGATGAACGGCCGGGCGGAGTCCGGTGCCACGATCCGCAACGGTCGGCTCGTTCTGAAGACCCCCGACGCGCACGTCGTCACCAGCCCGCTCCCGGTGGAGCTCCGCGAGAAGACGCTGGAAGCCTGGGTCACGCTGGCCGACCTCGATCAGCGTGGCGGTGGGGCCCTGACGGTCCAGACGCCCGACAGCGACGTCTTCGATTCGATCGTCTTCGGTGAACGGGAACCCGGCCACTGGATCGCCGGCAGCGACTTCTTCCGCCGCACCGACGATGCCGCCGGGACCCGGGAGACAGCCCGGCCGGACGAGCTGATCCACATGGCGATCGTCTACCGGTCGAACGATTCGATCACCCGCTACCGCAACGGACAGCCCTATGGCCGGAGCTACACGCGCGGGACTCTGACCCCGTTCGCGGCGCATTCCGGACGCGTCGTGCTCGGACGCCGTCACCTAGCCCCCGGCGTCACAGCCCTGCGAGGTGAGATCGAGGAGGCCCGCCTCCATTCCCGGGCCCTGGAACCCGTCGAGGTCCTCGCGTCCTACCGGGCGGGGGTGGAAACCTTGCCCGACGCGGAACTGCTCGCGCGGCTGACCCCCGAGGAACGCACCCGGCTCGAAAGTTTGCGCCGGGACTTGGAGGACCTCCGGTCCCGTCAGAACTCCCTGGTGGCGGAGATCCCGACGGAGGACCCCTGGATCGCAGCCCTGGGCCGGGCCTCCCAGGAAGAGACCTCCCCCCTGCATGCCTGGGTGAAACTCGCCCCGTTGCAGGGACAGGCGTTCCGGCAGGGCTGGCTGGACCTCTCCAACCGGTGGTCGTCCGAGCTTGCCGCCCGACGCGTCTTCAATGCCACGAACCACACGGTGGCCTGGGACCTCACCGGCCCGGACGCCGCCCGCTGGTTCCAGTCGGGCACGTCCACGCCACCGCAGGCCGAACCGGCGGGAGGGTTCACGGTTGAGCCGACGGGCGAGCGCGTCGTGCGGGGTCTCCAGCCCGCCGGCATCCAGTCGAATCCCCTGACCCGCAAACAGCCCACCGTCGTCACCTCGCCCCGGTTCAGGGTCGAGACCGACAGCATCAGCCTCCGGGTCCTTGGGGAACACACCTCGGTCCGGCTCGTAGTGGAGAACTATGCGATCGGGGGTGGCGGACTCTACCCGGCCCAGACTGTGGGACAGGACGAGATGGGCTGGGTCCGGCTCGACACCGCATATCGGAAGGGTTCCTCAGCCTACCTCGAACTGGTCACCGCGGAGGACTTCCCGAATCCCGGACTGCGATCAGGGGGTCGCCCCTTCCAGGACGGGCGCGCCCACTTCGGGATCTCGGAGGTCGCATTCCACAACAGCGGCCAGCCGCCGCGCGAGACGAATCTCCCCATTGCGTTCCTGCTGCGTCGACCCGCCCCGGGTTCCGCCCGCGATCTCGCCGCCTTGTATGGCCGCCTCCTCGACCAGGCCGTGGAGCACCGGTCGAAGGGAACCCTCGAGCCGGACGAATTCGCGTTCCTCGACGCGTTCGTCCGCCTCGACCTGTTGCCAACCTCGTCGGCACGGCTTCCCGGAATCGCCCAGACGGTCACCGAGTACCGTCGACTCGAAACGGAGATCCCGGTCCCGCGTCGAGCCCCGGGGGTCCATGAGGCCGCGGGCTTCGATCAACCGCTCCACATGCGTGGACAGCCCGACAAACCCGGTCCGGTCGTGGCCCGGCGTCACCTCGAGGTCTTCGGGGGGCGCGACTATTCGAAATCCGCCCGGAGCGGTCGGCTCGAGCTGGCCGAGGATCTGGCGGATCCCTCCAACCCGCTGGTCAGCCGCGTGATGGTGAACCGCCTATGGCATCACGTCTTCGGACGCGGACTCGTGGGGTCCACCGACAATTTCGGGGCGCTCGGCGAACCGCCCACCCACCCCGAACTTCTCGATTTCCTGGCGCGGCGCTTCATCGACTGTGGTGGATCCATCAAGGACACCCTCCGTCTCCTCCTGACGTCGCACGCCTTCCGTCAGTCCAGCGTTCCCTCCGACTCGGCCCGGCGGATGGATCCCGCCAACGATCTGCTCTCCCATGCACGGGTCCGACGTCTCGAGGCCGAGACGGTCCGGGACGCCATCCTCTCCGTCGCGGGACAGCTCGACCTCCGGATGTTCGGTCCCGGGGTGAATGTCTACTACGTCGGAAAAACCGAGGGCGGCGGTCCGTCGGGTCCGTTGGACGGGGATCGACGCCGCAGCGTGTACCAGCGGATCCGTCGCAACGCCCACAATCCGCTTCTCGAGGCCTTCGATGCCCCCAAGCCGGCCTCGACGCGGGGTCGGCGCGACTCGACCAACGTCCCGGCCCAGGCCCTGACCCTGCTCAACGATCCGTTCGTGATCGAGATGGCCGCGCGATGGGCCGCCGAGGTCGTCGCCGCCGGGGAACCATGCGAAGTGCGGATCGCCTCGATGTTCGCCCGGGCGATGGGGCGTCCGATCACCCCCGCCGAAGCCGAGGCCGCCCGGGGGTTCATCGGGGACCTTGCCACCGAACAGGGCGTGTCGGGCCCCGAGATCGAGACGACTCCTAGGGTCTGGCAGGACTTCGCCCAATCCCTCTTCTGCATGAAGGAATTCATCTATGTCGACTGACCGCCCCCCTGGAATGGCACCCGGACCCCGGGCCCGGCCGTTGACGCGTCGCGAGATGCTGGCGCGGTGTTCCACAGGATTCGGCATGGTAGCGCTTGCCGGGTTGTCCGGACGGTCCCTCGCGGCGCCCGGACCGTTCGATCTCCGGCCGCCGCATTTCCGACCGAAGGTGAAGAGCGTGATCTTCTGCTTCATGTCGGGGGGCGTCTCGCACGTCGACTCCTTCGATCCCAAGCCAAGGCTCAAGCGGGACCACGGCAAGCCGATGCCGGTCCCGGTGCGGCCGACGATGTTCAACCAGAACGGGAACATCATGGCCTCGCCGTGGGAATTTTACCGGCGCGGGCAGTCGGGCCTCCCGGTCAGCGAGCTGTTCCCGCACATCGGATCCTGTGCCGACGACCTCGCTGTGATCCGTTCGATGACCAGCACCGGGAACGAGCACGCCCAGGCGAACTACTTCCTCCACACGGGGTTCACGCTCGCCGGGTTTCCGAGCGCCGGGGCGTGGATGAGCTATGGGCTCGGCAACGAGTCGGACCAGCTCCCAGGCTTCGTGGTCCTGGCCAGCGGCGGGGTTCCACTCGGGGGCATCAACATCTACGGGAACGGCTTCCTCCCTGCCATCCACCAAGCCTCGCTGATCGATCCGACCCAGAAGGAGGCGCTGACCAACATCACGCCCCGCGAGCCGTCGGCCCTGCAGCGACGTCGACTCGACTTCGTCGGGCGTATGGACCGCGATCGCCAGCCTCCCTCCCAGCGCGACGCCCAGGTCGAGGCCGCGATCCAGAACTACGAGATCGCCTTCCGGATGCAATCGGCCGTCCCGGATCTCACCGACCTGGGCGGCGAGACCGAGGCCACGAAACGTCTCTACGGCATGGACTCTCCGGTGCGCGAGAAGGCCGAGTACGCCCGTCAGTGCCTTCTGGCCCGTCGACTGGTGGAACGCGGGGTCCGCTTCATCGAGCTAACCTGTCTACCCCGGCCGGCAGACCTCGGCCAGATCGGCAACCCCTGGGACCAGCACGGGGGACTCAAGACCGGGCATACCGAGATGGCGTTCCAGGTCGACCAGCCGATCGCCGGACTCATCCGGGACCTGAAGGCCCGGGGACTCTTCGAGCAGACGCTGATCGTCTGGGCGGGCGAGTTTGGCCGGACCCCCTTCGCGCAGGCCGCCGACGGACGCGACCACAATCCCTTCGGCTTCAGTGTCTGGCTCGCCGGCGGCGGCGTGCGCGGCGGAGTGGTCCATGGCTCCACCGACGATCTCGGCTACCACGCGGTCCAGGACGTCTGCAGCGTCTACGACCTCTGGGCCACCGTGCTGCATCTTGCCGGCATGGATCACGAACGGCTGACGTACCGGTTCGGGGGCCGCGATTTCCGCCTGACCGACGTCCACGGCGAGGTCATCCGGCCCATCCTGTCGTGATCGTGACACGCAGGTCGCGACAGCGCCGGCCGCCCCCGCTACGGTGTCCGCGTGTTGCCTGATGTCCGAAGCCAGACCCGGGAATCCCTCCTGACCCTGTTCCAGGGATGGAACGAGCCGACCTACCGGCTCGACCAGCTGCTGGGCTGGCTCTACGCCCGGAGGGCAGCCTCGTGGGAGGAGATGTCGAATCTTCCGAAGGGCCTACGCCAACGGCTGGCCGAGACATTCCGACTCGCCCTGCCGGAGCCGTTGAGGGTTCAGGGCGCACAGGACACGACCCGGAAATTCCTATGGAAGCTGGGTGACGGGAGCCTGATCGAGAGCGTGCTCATCCCGGCCAATCCGGCCCTCTACGGGGAACGCAGCGATCGCCACACCCTGTGCATCTCGACGCAGGTCGGCTGCGCCTATGGCTGCCGGTTCTGCGCGAGCGGACTCGACGGGTGGAAGCGGAACCTGGAGCCCCACGAGATCCTGGGCCAGGTCCTGGCCGTGGAGCGGTGGCAGTCGGCCCAGCCGCGGGACCCCGCCGCCGGACCCGCGCCGGAACGCTGGGTGGGCAACATTGTCGTGATGGGCATGGGCGAGCCGATGGCCAACTACCCCCATCTCATGGCCGCGCTCCGCACGCTCAATGCGCCGTGGGGCGGCAACATCGGGGCCCGCAAGATCACGATCTCCACCAGCGGCGTGGTCCCGGGCATCCGGAGCCTCGCCGACGATCCCCTGCAGTTCCGGCTCGCGATCTCCCTCCACGGAGCCACCGACGCCGTCCGGGGACAGATCATGCCGGTGAACCGGAAGTACCCGTTGGCGGAGCTGACCGCCGCCTGCGAACACTACGTCGCACAGAAGGGGAAGATGATCACGCTGGAGTACATCCTGATCGACGGCATCAACGCGGGCCTCGACCAGGCGGCTCCGCTCGCCCGCCTCGCCCAGAGGCTCCACGCCAAGGTCAACCTCATCCCGTACAACCGGGTGGAGGGACTGCCTTGGAACCGTCCGTCGGAATCCGACTGCCAGGCGTTTGCCCAGGCGCTGGAATCCCAGCGGGTCACGGCGACCCTGCGTCTCGAGAAGGGACACGACATCGATGCAGCCTGCGGACAACTCCGCCTTCGGACGGAACGGGAACTTGCCTCGGACCCGGCAACCCCCACTCTCGCCGCCTGATCGCGGGAACCCACGACCCGTCCCTCCATGCTCGCCCTCCTCGACTACGGTGCCGGGAACATCCGGAGCGTCGAAAAAGCCCTGCACGCCGCCGGGGCCGACGTGCTTCGGACCGGTTCGGTTTCCGACCTCGCCAACGCGCGGGGGCTCGTGTTGCCGGGCGTGGGTGCGTTCGACGACTGCCTGAACGCTCTGCACCGGCAGGAACTGGATGCGGCGGTCCGCGACTGGATCGGCAGGGGCCGGCCGTTCCTCGGCATCTGTGTGGGCTACCAGGCGCTGTTCGAGCGGAGCGAGGAGTTCCAGTCGTGCGCCCGTGGACTCGGTATCTTCAAGGGACCGGTGGTCCGGTTCCAGCCCACCGCGACGGAGCCCCATCTGAAGATTCCGCAGATCGGATGGAATGAGGTGGAAGTCACCCAGGAGAACTGCCCGCTGTTCGCCGGCATCCCCCAGCGCAGCCATTTCTACTTCGTCCACAGCTACCACCCGCAGCCGGCCGACCCGTCGATCGTGGCCGGTTGGACCGACTACGGACATCGCTTCGCCTCGGCGGTGCGTCGGGATCACGTCTGGGCCACGCAGTTCCATCCGGAGAAGAGCCAGCAGGTCGGGCTCCGGCTGCTGCGCAACTTCGTCGAGTTCACCCGGCGCTGAGACGGGGTGGTCACGCGCTCCAGGCATCCATCGGACCGCGACCGGTCCATAGCGCTGGGACGCCGCCCCTTGGCGGACCCCCATGGCGTCTCTAGGTTCCGCCCGGTTCCAATCCCAACTTCATGGCTCGCCCTCTCGCTTTCCTCCTCCTTCTGGTGCTCCTGGGTCTTGCCCAGGAATGCCGGGGCGGACCCAAGCTGGGGCAGCAACCCATGCGACAGTTCCTCGTCCTGAGGGAACCCGCACTCGCGGTCCTGGACCCGGCGGACGTCCGGGCCGGGGTTGAGGCCCCGTTCGATCCGGAACGGCGGCGGCGCCTCCAGGCCGAGCAGGACCGCGTCGCCAAGGCGGTCGAGGCCCTGGGCGGAAACGTCGTCCTCCGGTTGGAGACCCTGGTGAACGCCCTGGTCGTGGACCTGTCCCCTGAGGGAGTGTCGCAGGCCTCGGGTCTCCCGGAGGTCCGGGGCCTCTTCCCGGACCGACCCATGCGTCGAACCCTGACCTCGAGCGTGCCCTGGATCGGGGCCCAGGCGGCCTGGTCGCTGAGCTCGGGACCCTGGACCGGGCGCGGGGCCCGGATCGCGATCGTCGATTCAGGCATCGACTACACCCACGCCACCTTCGGTGGAACCGGGACCTCTGCCGCCTATGCGGCCAATGATCCGACCCGCATCGAGCCGGGGACCTTCCCGACACCCCGGGTGCTTGGAGGAACGGATTTCGTGGGCGACGATTTTGATTCGGAGGGGATCGAGGGCTCGGCCGTCCCCAACCCCGACCCGGATCCGCTGGATCCTGCCGAGAGCGGGCATGGGACCCATGTGGCGGGCATCGCCGCCGGAGGCGGGGTTCTGACCGAGGGCGCGGCATTCCGAGGGCCCTACACCTCCGCCTTGGACGTCTCCCAATTCCAGGTCGGTCCCGGAGTGGCTCCCGAGGCCGGGCTCTTTGCCTACAAGGTCTTCGGACGGGCCGGCAGCACCACGACCTCCCTCATCCTCCGGGCCCTGGAGCACTGCGTGGATCCCAACCTCGATGGCAGCACTGTCGACCGGATGGACGTGGTCAACCTGTCGCTCGCGATCCCGTTCGGCGACGCGGACCCGGCCGGACCCGAGGCCACTGCGATCCGAACGCTGCTGGGCCGGGGGGTCCTCGTGGTGGCGGCCGCGGGGAACACCGGGGACGCCCGATACAGCGTGGGAACTCCGGGCAGCATCACCGAGACGATCTGTGTTGCTAACACCACCGACACCGACGCCTCGCAAGGCGCGATCCGGATCACCGCTCCCGCGGCGGTGGCCGGTCTCTATGCCGCAGTGGAAGGGGATTTCACAGCCCCGCTCGGCCGGGTCGGGCCCATCCGCGCGCAAGTCGTCGCCACCTCACCGGCCGACGCCTGTGACACCCTGCGGAACATGGCCGCCCTCCAGGGCAAGATCGCCCTGATCGACCGAGGCACGTGCCTGTTCGTCGACAAGATCCGGGCCGCCCAGAATGCCGGGGCGATCGGGGTCATCCTGGTCAACCACGTCGACGGACCTCCGTTCCCAATGGGGGCCGACGGCAACACCGCGGACATCCGGATCCCGGGAGTGATGATCTCCATGGCGGACGGGGATCGGCTCCGTCGTGAACTCGGCCGTGGCCTCACCGCAACCCTGGGAGCCTCGGAGTCGGTGAGCGGTCCGACAGCTCCCGACCGGATCCACGAGACCTCCGCGCGGGGACCTGGCCTCGGCAACCAGAGCCTGAAGCCCGACATCACAGCTCCCGGCACCGCGATCACTTCGGCGCGCGCCGGGAGCGGATCCGGGTTGCGATCGCTGACGGGGACCTCGATGGCCGCACCCCACGTGGCCGGCGCCCTCGCCCTGCTCCGCCAGGCCCGACCCACCTGGAGCGCAGAGACCCTGAAGGCGGTGCTCCTGAACACCGCCCGACCGGTCACCGATGAGTCCGGAGCGCCCGGTCTCCAGAGCCGGATCGGGAGTGGTCGGGTCCAGGTCGACGACGCCCTGCGCACCCTCGTGATCCTCCAGGCAGCGGACGATCCGGGCGCGGTCTCCCTGTCCCTGGGCCATCTGGAGGGCACGGGATCGGTCGGCACGAATCGGACCCTGTCGGTCCTCAACCGGGTGGCGTTGCCCGTCACCGTGGACCTCACCGCGGTCCACGCTCCCGTCCCGGGACTCCGTCTCACCCTGCAACCCAAGACCGTGACAGTGCCTGCCCGTGCCTCAGCCAGCGTAGAGGTCCACCTCGACCTCGACCTCGCCGCCTTTGCCGGGACACGCGCATCCAACGATCCGGGGACGGCCTCACGGCTTCCCTTGGAGGCCAGCGGGAGCATCACAGTCACGGGTGGGCCCCTGCCGCTGCACCTGCCGTGGCATCTGACGGCCCGCGCCATCGCCACCCACCAGGCCACAGCCAGCAGGATCGGGTTGCCGCACAGCGGGGTCGTGGAGGTGCCGATCCCGACCCGTGGCCGTTCGGCCCATCCGCGCCCCCGGGTCGCCGCGTTCCAGCTCGACCATTTCAATCCCGGCGGCACCTCCGGCTCCGACAACGACCTTGTCGCCGCGGGTTTCGCCAGTGACCTTCACACGATCCCGAGTCCAGAACAGTCGCGCCTGTACTTCGGGGTGGCGACTCGGAGGCCCTGGACCACCCCCCAGTATGAGCGCATCGCGGTCGAGGTGCGGATCGACACCGATGGAGACCAGCACGCGGACGTACTCCTGATCAACTCGAACCGGGCGACGTTCGACGCGGGTGGATTCGTGCCGGACCTCGCGGATGACACCTTCGTGACGCTGGCGTTGAGACTGGGACCCTTCGGCAACTCCTTCCTTGGGGCGGAACCCCTTGACGCCCTGGGCTCGGATCCGGAGTGGGGCGATCCGTTCCACAGCCGGGTGCTGGTCCACTCGGTGGCCCTCTCGGCACTGGGTCTTCCCGTGGGGCGGACCCGGATCGCCTACCAGGTCGCGGTCATCGGAAGCCCCGGAAGCCCGGTCAGCGAGAGCCGCTGGATCCCGGTGGACCTCGCCCAGCGGGTGGTGGATCCGACCCTCCATGGCCTCGGGGGCACGCCATGGTCCGACGAGGGACGCGGACCCCGGATACGGGTGGATCCCGCCGCCGCCCGGGCTGCGGGATTCTCGGCGACCCGTCCGCTGCGCCTCCTGATGCTGCATGCGCAGGGCAGGACCGATCTGCAGGTGGAGACGGTGACGCTCGATCTGGAGCGGGAGGATGTCGACGGAGACGGACTGCCGGACCTCTGGGAACTGGAGGGGCTCGGAGACCTCGCGGGTGGCGCGCTGGACGACCCGGATCGGGATGGGCGCTCCAACGCCCAGGAACTCGCCGCGGGAACTCCACCCCTGGACGTGAGGCTGCTGCCGCCGTCGTCAGGGAACGGAACCCTCCGCTGGATCGGGCCGGTGGAGAGGACCTACTCCCTGGAGCGGACGACGGATTGGGCCATGCCATTCCGCCCAGTGGTCACCGGGATTCTTGGGAAAGCCGGAACCAACTCGGTGACGGATCCCAATCCTCCGGACACTGGCTTGTCCCGGTTCTACCGGATCCGCGCCGAGTGACCGGACCCGCGATCGGGACGTCTTCGACCTTTTCTCGTACCGGCGGGAGACCCATTCTGGAGGGACATGTCTGAGCGGATGGTGAGCGATGTCCTGACGAAGCCCGACACGGCGCTGGAGGCGGCGCTGCGTCCGGCTGCATTTGCCGAGTTCACCGGGCAGGCGCTGTCCCGGGAACGGCTCGAGATCGCGGTGGAGGCCGCACGACGCCGCGGCGAGCCGATCGACCACGTCCTGCTGAGCGGTCCCCCGGGACTGGGCAAGACCACCCTCGCCAACATCCTGGCCAAAGCCATGGGGGCGAACCTCCGGGCCACCAGCGGTCCGACCATCGAGAAGGCGGGGGATCTGGCGGGACTCCTCACCAACCTCGAGGAAGGTGACGTCCTCTTCATCGACGAAATCCATCGGCTCCAGAAGACCATCGAGGAGTACCTCTATCCGGCGATGGAGGACTTCAAGCTGGACATCATCATTGACCAGGGGCCGAACGCCCGGAGTGTCCGGCTGAACCTGCCGCGGTTCACGCTGATCGGAGCCACCACCCGAGCGGGATTGCTCAGCGCGCCGCTGCTCACCCGCTTCGGCATCCGGGAACGTCTGGACTACTACCCCGCGGCCCAGCTCCAGAAGATCATCCAGCGCGCGGCAGGGCTCATCAAAGTGAGCCTCGACGAGCAGGGGGCACTGGAGATCGCACGGAGGAGCCGCGGAACGCCCCGCATCGCCAACAACCTGCTGCGCCGGGTGCGCGACTACGCCGAGGTCCGGTGTGATGGCCGGATCACCCGGGAACTGGCCGACAAGGCGCTGGCGATCCTGGAAATCGACCAGCATGGCCTCGACGAGATGGACAAACGGATCCTCGCGGCCGTGATCACCAAGTTCCACGGTGGCCCCGTCGGACTGAACTCCCTCGCGGTCGTGGTCGGTGAGGAGGCCGACACGCTCGAGGAGGTCTACGAGCCCTACCTGATCATGGAAGGCTATCTCCACAGGACACCGCAGGGTCGTGTCGTCACGGAGCTGGCCTACAAGCGCCTCGGGGCCACGGTCACCCCCCGCAGGGATCAGGGCTCGCTACTCTAGGAAACCGGCGAAGCCCACCGAGCCCCAAGAGCTCAATAGACCATGGACGTCTCCAAGGCCAAGCGCCTCTGGCGAAGGCGACGCATCCCACTCGTTCCCGCAAGGACCATAAGCCCCATCTGCAGGGGCCTGCCCGCACTCGTCTCCGGAGCGGTGCACAATTCGGAATAGGAGTATCCGACAATGGAGAAGCTGTAGGTCCCAGCCGCCAGCGGCTCCTCCGTGGAGACCGTCGAGGCGAGCGAAAACAGATTAACGGTCTCGTTCACCGGAGAGGCGGTCGTCACGGACTCGGCGATACCACCAACGAGGTTGCCTTGGATTTCCAACTGGATCAGCACCTCACCCAATGCGTCCTCGGTTGTGATGTCTGAGAACCCGACGAGGCGGATGAGATGATCGAAGGACAGGGTGACTGTGTCAGCGGTCGCGAGGGTGAATTCACCCGAGACCGTCCAGAGCGAATAGCCATAGTTGAAGCCGGTGGACAGGGACGCCGACGTCTCGGCAGCCGTGTCAAAGGAGAGCCCGGCATGGCCCGGAACACCAAATAGACCCGGCATCAGGGTTGGCTGACCCTGGATCGCAGGTCCACTTCCCATGACATCGGCGCGGGCAAAATCGGTCAGACCGATGTCTGACAACGCGATGAGATCGGTGGTGCTCCCCAATACCCCCCACGGTGTGGACGCGTATTGTCCAAGAACCACTCCCTGCCCCGCCGGCGCCAATGGGTTGACCACGGTGAGGTTCTCGGGCGGAGGGGCTGGATTGGATGCAGGCCACGGAATGGGCACAAGGGACTGCGCGGCATCAAGGGTACCCGATGTGGAAGCGAAGGAAAAACCAGTCAAACCGTGGCTCTGCTGGGCCTCTGTGAGGGTCTCCACGTAGACGGCACCGTCAGTCAGGTTTCCCGGGATGGAACCGGTGAGAGACAGGTTGGACACCCGTTGCTGGGAAAAGAAATAGACGGTCGCTGAATTGGCCAACGCCCTGTGGAGGACGAAGGTGGATGCCAGAAGCGAGATAGCGCTGAAGGGGGCACGCCGGATGGTGGATCGTGGATTCATAGGAATTTGATGGGGCGTTGAGGTTCTCCAATGGCCACGACGGAGCGGGGTGGGACTGGGATCGACCGGACTCCATCGGGTTCGGTTTAGGTGTCGAACCACTGGGAGAACGCCACAGGCTCCAGACACCTTACGTCTTCAGGATGATCCAACCCCGACTCCCTTGGCGGGGGTCGATTTCCCCGCCCTCCACGAGGAGGCGGATCGAACCGTGACCCGCTCCACATCGGGAGACCGTGTGCGGGGCGATTCTTGACGGTCCAGAGACCGATCCGTAGCGTCTCGCCCTAGGTCGGTGGCCGTAGTTCAATGGTAGAGCCCCAGATTGTGATTCTGGTTGTTGCGGGTTCGAGTCCCGTCGGTCACCCCACCTCCC
>SYEM01000025.1 GCA_005801385.1 Verrucomicrobiales bacterium
CATCCAGCTCCTCAACTCCTCCACATCCCTCTCGGAGAGCCTTCGCCCTTGAATCACTTCCGTTGCGTCCATCCCCCTTTCTCCCAACCTCCACCCTGGTAGTCCAGCTCATTCACCAACAACTTCGGGATGCACCGATCGCCAGGGCTCGACTGGATTGATAGTGCCGTCGCCGTGATTGTTGGCGTAGAATTCCCCGTTTGGGGTGATACCTGGGCCAAATGAGACGGCTGCTCCACGGTACCATTTCGGATCCGTGCTGCTGGTCAGGTCGAAATTGTAGAGCGTCAGGAAATAGGACCCTGGCTCCAAGGTCAGGCCCGAGAAGAGTTCCGTGCTCGTCGGAAGGCCGGTGGTCTGGGCGATGGATACGGTCGATGTCGCAAGCGGGGATCCAGCACCGGGACCGATCGCGGATGTCAGATAGGCGGTCACGGTCGAACCGGACCGGGTATCCCCGAGGAATGCCGAGATCCTGACGTCGGTGTATGCAACGGATTGCGACCAGCCCATGACCTCGGCCTGCTGCTTGGACGTTCCGACGACGAAGGAGCGTTGGCTGGGGGGCGGCAGCGTCCCGCTCAGATCTGAGATGTCGACCATCGTCGCGGCGGTCGTTGGGAGTACCAGGCGGGCTGAGGCGATGATCCAGGAGAAGTGATGGGTGGTGGGTGACATGGACTTTGCGGAGTGTGTGGAGAGTGAACTCTACAGTGGGGGAGGTCTTTGTGACCGTGGGTGGAATCCTTCCGTGAAGTCCCTCCCGGGTTCCAGATCCAAGGGTTTCTACTGCTGGACGAAGTAGCTGAGGTGCTCGAGTTCGATGGCGAGGTTGACGTTCTTCACCATGACGGTGTCGGGCACGGAGAGGATGGACGGGGAGAAGTTCAGGATCCCAGAGATGCCCGCGTCGACCAGCTGGTTGGCCACGGCCTGGGCCGCCGCGGCGGGGACCGTGAGCACGGCCATCTTCACGCCGTGGTCCCGGATCACGCGGGGCAGGCGATCCATCCCGTACACCGGAGTCTTGAGGGGACGATCCCGTTCCCGGTGCGGCTCGGCGTCGAAGGCCGCGATGAGCTCGAAGCCCTCCTGCTCGAATCCCCTGTAGCTGAGGAGAGCGGTTCCGAGGTGGCCAGCCCCGATCAGGACGACCGGTTGGAGGCGGTTGGTTCCAAGGAGGTCGCCGATCATCGTCGACAGCTGATCGACATCATATCCGAGTCCACGGGTGCCGAACTGGCCGAAGTAGGTGAGGTCCTTCCGGAGCTGGGTCGATTTCACGCCTGCCGCACTGGCGAGGGCCTCGCTGCTCACTGTCTGGATCTGGTTCTGCTTCAGCCGCTGGAGGCAACGCATGTAGATCGACATCCGATAGATGGTCTTCGGCGGAATGACGGGACGGATGCTTCTTGTGACGGACTCGGTTCGATCGTTCTTCCTGGGGGCCATCGGCGGGGAGGCTCTGGGTTTTAGTCCACAAACACGAACTCGTTGGCGCTCAGCAGGACCTGTGCGTAGCGCTGCCATGGATCCAGCGGAGCCTGGGTTTTGAGGGGTCCGCCAAAATCGCGGGCAGCTCGCCACGCCGTCTCGGCACCCGCGGGTGGGTCGAGTCGCTGGATCGTGGGCGCCCAGCGGAACGAGTCCGAGTTCTCGTTGGTCCTGGGTTCCACCAGGAAATCAAGGGTCTCGCCGGCCTCCACGGTCACCCAACCGAGCTCTGCGGCGGCCTTGCCATGGGCCACGGCCCATTCGGCCAGCTGACCCCGGCGGCCCGAGACGATCCGGCCGATGACCCCATCACCCTCCTGTGCGGGATACTCCAGGTCGCCCCCGATCCGGACCACACCCTTGAACGGGGATGTCCAGCGACGGATCGCTGCGTTCCGGGTGCCTGAACCCGGATGCCCACCCTTGGCGTCCAGCATCGTCCAGAGTCCCGTCCCCGACGGGAGCTTCGGATCCCACTGCCAGGCCTTGCCGGTGAAGTGGGGCAGCGGACGCCATCCCTCCACCTGACCGGTCGACGGGTTGAACCCCCCGGTGCCGTAGGACCAGGCCGCCGCCGGAGCGGGTTCGGGCAGCGGGGCCTTCGGGCGGGACAGGAAGTCGAGGCCAAGCTCGGTCTCCTGGTGGGACGGATCTCGCTGGTATGCGAGCTGGTAGAGCCTACGAATTCGGTCGGCAGGCCGGCCTAGCGCGAGTACGTCGGACCTCTCCGTGAAGTCCCGCGCCCGGTCCGCGAGGAATGGACTGTTCATCAGGAACAGCGCCTGCTGCGGCGTCGTGGTCTGAAACCTCAGCGGCGATGTCGTATCGGGGCTCGCGAAATCGAAGGCCCGGAGCAGTCCGGGCAGGTTCTGTCGATCGATGAAGCCATACAGCGTCCGTCGCGGCGTCGAGGTCTCCTCGAACATCGGGACCGGCTGGCCTCCGATGTCTCCATCCAGCCGTCCCGACACCCACAGAAGGCTGTCCCGCAAGGCCTCGAAATCGAGGCGCTGTCGGTTCATGCGCCACAGCAGGGTGTTGTTCGGATCGACCGATTCCCCGCGCTCGAACCGGGCGTGGCCCAAGGAGTCCTCCGGATCGCTTCGCTGCTGGTAGGTGTCCGACGACAGGATGTAGCGGTGCAGGGCCTTCAGGGACCACCCGTGGTCCATGAACCAGACCGCCAGGTGGTCGAGCAGTTCAGGATGGGTCGGTTTGTCGCCACGCACGCCAAAGTCGCTCGGGGTCTGGACCAGGGGTGCACCGAAGTGCCACATCCAGACCCGGTTCACGAGCACCCGGGCCGTGAGCGGGTTGTCCCGGCTGGCGATGGCTTGGGCGAGCTCGAGCCGGCCGCTGCCCCGGGTGAATGCAGGGCGGTTGGTGCTGCTGAGGATGGCGAGGAACTGGCGCGGCACCCTGGCCCCGGGGTTGCCCGGATTGCCGCGCTTGAACACGACGGGCTCGGTGGGCTGGGAACGGTCCAGATAGGCCATGGCGCGCAGCGGAGCTCCGGCGTGTGTCGCCTCGAGTTCGTCGACCTTCCGCTTCAGCGCCCGGATCTTCTGTCCTGTGGGGGTGTCGAAGAACCGGTCGATGTCCTTCATCGCCGCCATGACGGGCGAGTCGGCTGCGCTGAGGACGAGCCGCAGTCGATCCTGCGCGGGATCGGTCAGGGACTCCGGTGCCGGTCGTCCCTGGACCTTCGCCAGCTCGAGGGCCTCCGACCAGGCTCGATCCGCATCGACGAGCAGCTCCCCGTAGCGCTTGGCGACCTCGGCGAACGAGTTCAGCGGCGGGTTGCGCAGGGCCCCGACGACCCGGGTGTTCCAGTTGGCGTTGGTGTCGCTGGATTTTGCAGGGGATTGGAGAAGGGCCTGCGCTCGGACCGAGAAATCGTTGGTTCCAAGCCGTGCAAGGGCAAACCAGGGTCCGAAGACGGGATCCCCGTTTCCTTGCCACTGTTCAAGGCGCCCCTTCCAGGCACCCACCAGACCCGGATCCAGACTGCGGACACGCGCCAGTCCCTCGAGGTTGGTCCAGTCCAGGGCCATCGAGTCCTGGGCCGCCAGCAGGTAGTCCCCGACCCGTTCCCTCAGTTTCCGGGCGATGTCCCGGGTCCGCTCCGCCCGGAATTCGGCCAGTTCCTTCTCCCGGTCGGCCTTCTCCTTCGCATAGGCCGCGGCGTGCATGGGGTTGGGATTCGGCCCCAGCAGGGGCTTCTCGTCGGGCTCCTGGCTCGAGTTGAAGACGCCGTAGAGGGAGTAGTAGTCGGCCGAGGGAATGGGGTCGTATTTGTGGTCGTGGCAGCGTGCGCAGGCCACGGTGAGGCCCAGGGTGCCGCGGGTGACGACGTCGATCCGGTCGTCGATGATGTCATGGGGGTTGTCCAGGAACCGACGTCCAAGAGTCAGGAATCCCTGCGCCGCCATCGGCCATGGGTCGTCGGGCGTGGCGACCTGGTCCCCGGCGATCTGCTGGACCAGGAACGTGTCGTAGGGCAGGTCGCGGTTGAGGGCCTGCACGACCCAGTCGCGATACGTGAAGCTGTGGCTGAAGCGCCGTTCCTGCTCGAACACGTATCCCTTGGAATCGGCGTAGCGGGCGATGTCGAGCCAGTGCCGTCCCCAGCGCTCGCCGTGCCGGGGTGATGCGAGGAGCCGATCGACGGCGGACTCGTAGGCCCTCGGCGAGGGATCCGCGAGGAACGCCTGCATCTCCTCGGGGCTCGGGGGAAGCCCGGTGAGATCGAAGGCGACCCGCCGGAGCAGGGTGTGTCGATCGGCCCTCGGTGAGGGCCCCAGCCCCTTCGGCACCAGCTGGGCGACGATGAAGCGGTCGATCGGGTGGGCGAGATGTTCGAATCCGGCAACGGTGGGCGGTGGAATGGATCGGGGTGACTGGAAGGCCCAGTGCCCTCCGGAAGGGCCGGAGGGCGTCGTCTCCCCGTTCCGGGGATCCGGGGCGCCCGCTCGGATCCAGTCGGCGACGGCGGCGATCTGCTCTGATCGGAGGGATCCGCCGGCCTTCTTCGGAGGCATGGATCCGATGTCTGGTGCCGTGCCGAGGAGGACCTTCAGCAACAGGCTCTCGTCGGGTTTCCCGGGGACCAGCAGCGGTCCGGAGGCACCGCCCTTGAGGACGCCATCCCGGGTGTCGAGGCGGAGGGACCCTTTGACCTCCTTCGCCTGGGCGCTGTGGCAGGGATAGCAGTGTTCGACCAGCACGGGTCGGATCGAGGTTTCGAAGGCCTCGAACCGCCCGGTATCGGTCGCCGCGGCGGCGCCCTCCGCCCCAGAGAGAAGAACTCCGACACCAATGGCCAAGGCGAGTAGGTGTATGCGGAGTCCAGGACTGGGCTTGGAGAATTTCATGTCGGGTGCACCGTTCGGGACAACAGGACCACTATGTTGAACGGGGATGCGGTTGGCCATATTCGAGGCGTTGCAGGATGCGTGGAGATCCGCCGATCCGTTGCCGCATGGATCCCTCCGGTCCGTGGCTTGCCTCCGGGGACCTGTTTCCGCGAGGGTCCTGGGTCTCGCATGGGTCACTGGTTCCGAATCGCGCTGTGGGTGATGCTCGCCGGATGGGGGGCACACGCCGCCACCCCGCCGGAGGTCGTCTCGGAGGCGCCGCTCCAGGCCGGCCCTCTCTTCACCGAGTTTCCGACGGTGTGGGCGTCCGGCCGGAAGACCGAGATCCTTGGGCCTCTGGCAATGTGGGAGCGGACCGAGGATGAGCGGAACTGGGGTCTGTACCCGCTCATGAGCTACCAGTCGGCGCCGATCGTGGAGGTCGAGGAGCTGGACGTGTTGTATCCGCTCTTCACCTGGCGGAAGCAGGGGACCGAATCGAGGTGGCAGTTCCTGCAGTTCCTGAACTTCGCCGGTGCCTCCTACCAGTCTGAGGATCCCGTGGTCCGGCGGACCGTGTTCCCGTTCTATTTCCAGCAGAAGTCCCGCAGCGGGACCAACGACTACATCGCCGTCCTGCCCTTCTACGGACACGCCCGAAACCGGATGTTCCGCGACGAGTTCAACTTCTACATGTTCCCGCTCTACCTCGAGAGCCGGAAGGGGGAGCTGGTCACGCGCAACTATGTGATGCCGTTCGTCCATACCCGGCATGGTCCGGGCTGGGACGGCTGGCAGGTGTGGCCCTTGTTCGGCTGGGAGAAGAAGGAGATCGGATGGACGACCAACCACCTGGGTGACCGGGTGGTTTCCCCGGGTGGCGGGAAGGTGTTTGCCCTCTGGCCCTTCTTCTTCGATGAGAAGCTCCGGCTCGGAACGCCACAGGCCACGACCAACTTCGCCATCCTGCCGTTCTACTCCCGGCAACGCGGCACGAACCTTCACCAGACCTCGGTGCTCTGGCCCTTCTTCAGCCGGACGGAGGACCGCTCCAAGGGCTTCGTGGAATGGGGCGCGCCCTGGCCGTTCATCGGCTGGGCGGACAGCACCAACAAGATGTCCCGACGTTTCTTCCCGTTCTATGGCGTGGCCAAGGCTCCCGGGGTCGAATCGCGCCTGGTCATGTGGCCTTTCTACACCCATCGGAAGGCCGAGAACGGCGCGATGCGACGCGACCGCTGGCGCACGGCGTTCTTCCTGTATGACGACGTCCGGCTGCAGAGCAAGGAGGACGGTCGCTACCGCCGGGAACGGGCCTTGTGGCCCTTCTTTGTCTGGAAACGCGACCTCGATGGACGGGAACGGCTCCAGGTGTTGGAGTTGTTGGAGACCTTCTTCCGCAACCGGGAGTCGGTTCAGCGGAACTATTCCCCCCTCTGGGCCTTGTACCGGGCGGAGAATAATCCCAACACGGGACAGTCGAGCGAGTCGGTGCTCTGGAATCTCCACCGGCGTGATGTGTCACCGTCGCAGGTCCGGACCTCTTCCCTCTTCGGTCTGATCCAGACCCTGCGTGGAGCGGACGATCGTCTCCATTGGAAGTGGCTCTGGATTCCGAACGCCCACTTCCGCGAGGCCTCGTCCCGAGCAGCGGCTTCCGCCGGACCGCGGGACGCCTCCCGTCCCACCTCAGGATTCGGGGGTGTCGACACGGCGCGGGGAGCGGAGCGGTTGGAATCCCTGTCCCGTCGGCAGGGGGAGGCGCCTTGAATCGGCACGCTCGGACCGCATTGGCCCTGATCGCTCGTGTGCCGATGCTTGCCCTGCCGGCCTTCGTTGCCGGGATGGGGGTGGGTCCGTTGGCCTTGATGTTGCCGATCGGAGAGGCGGTGGTACTCGTCCTGAAACCTCGAACGCCATGACCGCCTCAGCCGAAATGGGGCACGGCTCACGTCCCGGCCAAACCCCGCTTCCTCTCCGAAACAAATCCTGCTCTCCTCACGGGCCGATCCGGGAGTCCTGACGCATGTTCCGAAACATTGGAGAAATGGTGCTGCTGTTCGTCGCCACGGTGAAGGCCCTGCCGTGGGCGTGCCGGGAGCGTCGGAAGATCGCGGAGCAGCTCTTCGACATCGGGAACGCCAGCCTCTTCATGGCCTGTGTCCTGTCCCTCTTCATCGGTGGCGTGCTGTCGCTCCAGAGCGGCCCGGTCCTGGTCGAGAACGGCATTGGTTCCGCCCTCGGCAACCTTGTGGCCATCGCCATGTGCAAGGAACTGGCCCCGGTGATGATGTCGATCCTCGTGGCCGGGCGCGTCGGCTCCGCCATGGCGGCGGAGCTGGGCTCGATGAGCGTCTACCAGGAGATCGACGCCCTCCGGACCCTCGCCATCAATCCGATCCGCTTCCTCGTCCTGCCTCGGGTCATCGCGATCAGCATCGCGGTTCCGTGCCTCGTGGTGTTCTCGAACCTCGTCGGCTGGCTTGGGGGGGCCTTCGTGGCCGCCCACAACGACCGGATCGCCGTTCCGGCCGAGACCTTCTTCACCAGCCTCCGGGAAGGGGTGGATCCCGGGGACGTCGTGAATGGACTCATCAAGTCCTTCTTCTTCGCCCTGTGCGTCGGGGTCATCTGCTGCCACCAGGGACTCACCACCCAGGGCGGCCCCCGCGGGATTGGCCGGAGTGTGACCAAGGCCGTGGTCAACTCGCTCGTCCTGATCCTGATCCTCGACTACATCCTGACCCGGTTGCTCCTACCGTTCGACAACGGATTTTTCGCGTGACCATGTCCGATTCCCGCTCCACAGGCATCCCGCTCAAGGTCCGGAACCTCCGGAAATCCTACGACGGGCGCGTCGTGCTGCAGTCGATGGACCTCGACATCGCCGCCGGGGAGATCTTCGTGCTGATGGGGCCGAGCGGCTCTGGGAAGTCGGTGTTCCTGCGCCATCTCATCGGGCTGGAGGCGCCGGACGCCGGAGAAATCCTTGTCGGCGGGGAAAGGGTCGGACCTGACATCGACCAGACCCGCCATCGGCTCGCCATGGTGTTCCAGAGTGGAGGGCTCCTGAATTCCCTGACGGTTGAGGAGAATGTGGGGCTCTATCTCCGCGAACATCGCCTCAAGGCCCCGGAGGAGATCAGCCGGATCGTCCTCGAGAAGCTCGCCTTGGTTCGACTGGGCCCCAGCGATGCCGCCAAGTATCCGTCGGAACTTTCCGGCGGCATGCGCAAGCGGGTGGCGATCGCCCGGGCGCTGGTCATCGAGCCCCAGCTGATCCTCTATGATGAACCGACGAGCGAGCTGGATCCCTTGGTCTCGCTCACGATCGGTCGCGAAATCCTGAACCTCAACCGCCGGATCGGCGCCACCAGCGTTGTGGTCACGCACCACGTCGATCTCGCGATGGGCATCGCCGATCGCATCGCGTTCCTTTCCGAGGGATCCATCGTCGCCCTCGGCACGCCGGAGCAAATCCGCTCCAGCCCAGTGCCCTTGGTTCACCAATTCCTGAACGCGGAGTTCAAGGAGGCCTGAGACCTTTCACGTCGCATTCATCCTGCATACCCATCCATGAAATCCTCGCTCGAGACCCGTCTGGGCATGTTCTTCGCCGTGGTCACCATCGCCGGCTTCATCCTGTTCGAGATGCTGGGTGGGGCGAACGTCTTCAACCGGGGCACCATCTACCGGGCCCGGTTCAGTTCCGCCCGCGACCTCAAGGTGGGCGACCCGGTCAAGCTCTCCGGGGTCCCGGTGGGACGGGTGAAGTCGGTCGCCGTGGTGGGCAATCGCGTCGAGGTGGGGCTCCAGGTCGATCCCAAGGCGCCGGTCCGGACCGACAGCGTTGCAGCCATCCAGTTCACGGGCCTGATGGGACAGAACTTCGTCGCCCTGACCTTTGGGGGTGAGAACTCCCCGCTTGCCGTCGCCGACACCCTGCTGCAGTCCCGGGAGCAGGCCGATCTGTCGGATCTCATGACCCGGTTGGACAACGTCGCCAGCGGCGTCGAGGGCCTCACGAAGAGCTTCAGCGGCGAGGAAATCAGCAAGCTGTTCGGTCCCCTGACCGACTTCATGAAGCAGAACCAGTCCAACATCACGACGATCGTCGCCAACATGCGGGACGTCACGTCCGAGATGGCTCAGGGACGGGGTTCGATCGGTCGGCTGCTGAAGGATCCGGCGCTCTTCACGGCCGCGGTCGGTACCATGAACCATCTCAACGACGCGGTCTCCGACGTCAAGCCGCTCACCCAGGAGGCGCGGGGGATGATGACGGATCTCCGCAGCGTGGTTGGGAAAATCGAGAAGGGCGAAGGCACAATCGGGAAGTTTCTCTCCGACCCCTCCCTCTTCAACCAGGCCAATGGGGCCGTGGGCAACCTCCGGGAGATCCTCGAGAAGATCAACCGGGGCACCGGATCGATCGGAGAACTGGTCAACGACAACGCCTTCCTCAAGAACGTGAAGCTGACCCTCCAGAAGGTCGACAAGGCCACCGAGACCCTCGAGGACACCGGTCCGATCAGCGTGATCGGGACCGCCGTGGGCGTGTTGTTCTAGGAAGGACTGGGCTGGTTCGGCAGCCCCGGCGATCCCGCCAATTGGGAGCCCAATCCATGGAGCCCAATCCATGACCTGTCCCTCTATCGGGCGCACAGGGGCGCAATGACCGGGCGCAATGACCTGTCCCTCTATCGGGCGCACAGGACCCGGGCGCACAGGACCCGGGCGCACAGGACCTGTCCCTCTATCGCGGCACAAACCTCGTGTTTTCCCCCATTTTTGACGGTGGAATTTGGGGTCAGGTCGTTGACCTGAGGTCACCGAGGGTCATTGCGGACCAGGCTGAACGGGGCTGCTGCGGGTTACTTGGGGACAGGTCACCCGTGTGCCGGTCACCCGTGTGCCTCTGGGCGCCGGGAAAGCAGCGCATCGGGTTTTTGTCCGGCGCTGATGGCCTGTCCCCGGCTTGGCGTCCTGCCGAATTACTGCCCCGGATTGCATCGTTGGCCGAAGATTCCGTTCCTTGCGCTTGCCATGGTTTAATTTCTGGTGGCAATTAAAGAGCCCGTGGGGAGGTTCAAGCTACGGGTTCTGGAGTCTTCGGCAGATCATGATCTGGTTATTGGGCCCAATCCTGTTGGTCGGGACCCGGTCAACCGGATCCTGATCGAGCACCCGAGCGTGTCTGGATTCCATACCGAGATCTCCGTGCTCGATGGGGGAAACCGGGTCTGGGTGCGGGATCTCGGGTCGACGAACGGGACCCTGATCTCAGGGCGGACCATCACGGAGGGCGAGCTGCGTCCGGGGGAGGCTCTGAGGATCGGCGACGTTGAGATGACCCTGGCGGTCGAAACGGTGGAGGTACGGATCCCGTCAATGACTCCGGCTGCGGCCACCGCCGCGTTCGGAGTGGATCACGTTCTGGCGGATGGGACGCCCGCCTGTTGTCGGAATCCGGAACTCCCCGCGACCCATCAGCCCATCGAGGGATGTCAGGCGGTTCTCCAGTGCCCGGCGAGATTCCACGTCTCGAGCCTGCGTGCGACCCGGCTGACGGGAAAACATTCGAAGGCACTGCTCTTCTGCCCCCACTGCAATGCGAAGTGCGAACCCATCCCGGGGCTGGCCGTCAAACCCAAGAAAAAGGGCCTGATCCGGCGGATCGCCGACACGGTCCGACTGGGATTCCGACGCTGAGGCCAGCGACCGTCACTGGGTTGGGACGATCTTCCAGACGCGTCCCCTCCCCGGGGTCAATCCGTTGCTGCCGTTGGTCAGCACATAGAGTTCCCCGTCGCGGTCCTGTCCAAAGCCCGTGATGTAGGCCGCGAAGTTCTGGGGTTGGGTGACCTGCACCGGGGTGACGGTCCACCGGGCGCCGGTCTCCGTGGGACGTTGGGCGGCCAGGACAACGCCCTGGGGCATTCCCCAGTTCCGGCTCCAATCCCCGAAGACGTAGTGGCCGACGAGCTCCGGAAGGGCCTTGCCGCGGTAGACGTAGCCTCCCGTGATGCTGATGCCGAAGGCCTCGGGATCCTTCTTCGCGCCGGGGTGCCGGTACTGGAGGATCGGATCGATCAGCGGTTCACCCCGGGCCCCGGTCGTCGGGACGGTTCCGGGGGGCTTGTTCGGGGTCTTCGCGTCGAACGCCACGGTGGCCTCCTTGAGCGACCACCCGTAGTTGCCGCCTTTCGTGATGATGTCGACCTCCTCCAACAGATTCTGTCCCACATCCGCGGCAAACAGCTCGTGGGTGCCGCCGCGGTCGAACGACAGACCCCAGACGTTCCGGAGTCCGTAGGCATAGATCTCCGGCAGCCCGGCACCGTCGGTGACGAACGGAGTGTCGGCGGGGATGGAATACGCGGTTCCTTTCCCGGGCTTGTTCACGTCGATGCGGACAATCTTGCCGAGGAGCGTCCGGAGGTTCTGTCCGTTCCCGGACTCGGGGCGTTTGCCCTGGTCGTTGGCGTTTCCGCCATCCCCGACGCTCAGATGGAGCAGCCCGTCGGGGCCAAAGGCGATGCGGCCGCTGTTGTGGTTGGAGAAGGGCTGGTCGATCTCCAGCAGGATCCGCTCGGAGGTCGGGTCGATGACGAGCGGCTGCTGGGCGGGGAGACGGAACTCGGACAGCCGCAGGGTGCAGTCCCAGTCCTCCGGCGCCGACGCACGGCGCGGGGCGGTGTAGGTGATATAGACCCGGCGGTTCGACTCGAAGTCCGGATGGAGGGCCAGATCCAGGACGCCTCGTTCATCAAAGGCCCCATGGTTAATGGGGGACAGCCGGTCGGTGAGATTGAGGATGGGCTCGGTCGGACGCGTCCCGTCCGGATCGATCCGCCACACGTATCCGGGCTGGTCGACCACGAGGCCGGTTCCCCCGGGAAGCTGGGTGTAGGTGAGGGGCTGGGTGAGGCCCTCGGCAACGGGCTTGAGGGCGATCTTCGGCTCCGCGGCCGGCAGGAGGGTGACTCCGGCAATCATGGCGGCGCAGGCAGTGGACAGCGAGTTCATGGTTCGGGAGAGGGTCAGAGTGGACTTGATGCCGCGGTAGCGTCCCCGAGCAATCACTTCGGGGTTGTCTTGGCTTTGGACTCAGGCAATGGCTCAAGGAGGGTCTTCACCTTCCCGAGGAGCTTCTGGTACTTCGCCTGGACCGCAAACCCCATCTTCCGCTCCTCCTCCATCACGGCGTCGTCCTTGCTGATGACGCGGTAGGCGTCGGCGGACAGGAGGAAGTCGTCACCTTCTCCGCGGCGCGCGAGTCTGGTCTGGATCCGGTCCCAAAGGCCGGTCTGCCATCCACCCCAGACCAGGTTCTGGGTCGAGGTGGCCTGCTTGTCGAAGATCATCCCGTCCGGGGTCCGTCGATCGAGCTTGTATCCGGCCTCCTCCATCACCTGCTCGGTGGCGAGATCGATGGAGGCACGGGAGAAGCCATGCAGCTCGACGGCCGCGTACTTGCCCGCCCCTGGGCCCTTCGGCGGCGTGCTGCAGCCGGACAGCAGCGCCGTGGCGAGGGCCAGAGCGGTCACGGTTCGAGAGAGGGGGACGGTGGAGATCATGCGACAGGGCTTGAGGTTCCGGGGAAGGACAGGGTCCGGCATGTCAGGAGTTCTTCAAACCCACGCTGCTGGAGCGCTTGGCGATCTTCCGGCTGGTGAGGACCTTGGTGACGGTGCCTGTCGACAGATACCTGCTCCGCACGGTGTCGAGGATGGCGTCACGGCGATCATAGAGCCGCTTGAGCTTCCGGGGCTTCACCCGGGCGGTGACGTAGGCGGTCAGGAGGGGCAGGGCGATGGTGCTGTCGGTGTAGCAGACCACGGAGTCGGGAAGCTTGTCGGGATCGACCTTGCCCCAGCTGACCGCCTCGGCCGGGGTCGCACCGCTCAGTCCGCCGGTGTCGGGCCTGGCGTCGGTGCATTGGAGGAAGTAGTCGTGGCCCTTCTCCTGGATGCCCATGACCTCCTGGATCTGGGGTTCGGTCTGCAGCATGAAGTTCTTGGGGCTGCCGCCGCCGAGGATCCACACGCTCGAGGTCAGTCCACCGGACTTCGCGGCGTACACGATGCCGGCGGTCTGGTTGACGTCCCGGTTCACATCGAACATCAGGCCCGATCCACGCAGCGCCATGGCGGCCACGTTCATGCCGATGCTCGAGTCGCCGGGGCTGCTGGTGAAGATCGGCACCCCGCACTCATAGGCTGCTGCGAGGACCGAGCTGTCCTTCAAGCCGAGGCGACGTCCGCGCTCGCTGACGTACTTGCCCAGCAGGTAATGAAACTCGTCGGTGCCCATTGGCCGCTGGAACTCGGGCCCCTGGATGACCTCCCGGATGAAGGCATCGGTGTCGAGCAGCACGTTGTAGTCGAACAGCACGTCATAGATCCGGATGACCCCGTCCTTGTGGAGCTCGACGTCATTCAGGAACGGCGACCCGCTGTGGAGGTGCATGTCGAGACCGAAATGGAGATCGTGGTAGAGGTTCGCGCCGGTCGAGATGATCCAGTCGACATAGCCTCCTCGGATCAGCGGGATCAGGCAGCTCTTGCCGAGTCCGGCCGGGGTGAGGGCGCCGGTGAGGGACAGGCCGATGGTGCCGTTCTTCGGGAGCATCTTCCGCGCAAGCAGCTGTGCGGCCTCGCGCAGGCG
>SYEM01000240.1 GCA_005801385.1 Verrucomicrobiales bacterium
CCGTACCTGCGTCCGCTCTATGACGCGCTCCACGACATGCTGCCGGCCGATGACATCCAGAAGCACATGGAGCGCGGGGTGATCGAAATCGCGCCGCTGGCCTACATGCGCGGTCGGACCCTGAACCACGCCTTCATCGTTCTGGATGAGGCGCAGAACACGACGACGGAGCAGATGCTGATGTTCCTGACCCGACTGGGGTTTGGCTCCAAGGCGGTGGTCACCGGGGATCCGACCCAGATCGACCTCCCCCCGAACAAGCGATCCGGTCTGATCGAGGCCGAGCAGGCGCTGGTCGGAGTCGAGGGCATTGGTGTGGTGCGTTTCCAGAAGCGCGATGTGGTGCGGCATCCGCTCGTGCAGCGAATCGTGCATGCCTATGAGCTGCATCGGAAGGTTCCGCAGTCTGCTCCTGTGCGTCCGGGGTCCCGTGAGACGTCGGGGCTCACTGCCTGACGGGTGTCCGACCGGTCCTCTCGAACTCCAGCAGACTTTCCTTCCTCCAGAGTCCCGCGGCGAAGCCGGTGAGCTGTCCGTTCCTGCCGATCACGCGGTGACATGGGATGAGGAGGTGGATGGGGTTCCGTGCGATGGCCTGGGCGACTGCGCGTATGGCTCGGGGGCGACCGATCCGGTGGGCGATATCCGCATAGGACCGGGTCTGTCCGGGAGGAATTTCCTGCAGTGCTGACCAGACGGCCTGCTGGAACGGCGTGCCGTGTGGGCGCAGCGGAAGCGGGATCGGATGATGCGGATCCTCGAAGAAGGCGTGTACGGCCTGGGCCGCAGGGTGCGGGGTATCCGGAGCTGACCCCGGGAGGGTGTCGGGTGGGGCGTCGACGAACCGGAGCGAAACGAGGGCGTTGTAGTGGACGACGGCGTGCATCCAGCCAAGGGGTGTGGGGATCACCGGGGAAGGGGATTAAGAGGGTTGATGGTCGAGAATTGCGGGCAAGTGGTGAGGTGCAAAGAGGGAAGCGCGGCCTCGGAGGCCCCCAGTGACCCAGAGCACTGGGCCACCCGCTGGTGCTGGGTCCGCTGTTGCGTCGGATGAGCCTGGTCAACCCGACAGGTGGGCCAGGTGTCGCGGGAACGATGGGGACGGGAGGGACCCCATCCCTACCTTGGGAGGGGCGCTCCCGCGCCCAGTGGCCCAGAGCACGGGATCACCTCACCCGCCTTCAATCCGTCCAACTCTACGCCATCCATCCTCCGCGTCGCCGCGCCTCCGTGTGAGTCCTTCCGCCGACTTGGAGACCTGGTGGTGTGCTTGCGGCGGGAACGTTGTCGGCGTAACAGAGGGCCGTGCGTTTTCCCCGACTGAGGCTTCCGGCGCGGGGCTGGAAGCGATGGCTGGCCCTTCTCGGTGTGGCGATCGGCTCCTTCGTTCTTCTCCTGTTGGTCCTCGCGGCCTCGCTGTTCGCGGCCATCCAGAATCCTGCGGTCCAGAAATGGATCTTCGAGAAGTCGCTCGACTGGGATCCACCGACTCCGGAGCGCCTGTCCCAGGAGCCTGCGGCTCGGCCTTCCTGGACGGGTGAGGCGGCACTCGGCAATAACGTCCGTGGGTCGTCCGATGTCTACCGGTGGAATCGGGTCTGGAACTTGTCGCTGTCCTTCACCACGTCGGAATGGGAGGTTCTCCAGCACCGTCGGCGTCCGCCGATGACGGACTGGCTGTCGGATCCCAACGGCCAGCCGAAGCTCCGCAGTCCCGACGCCCTGCGCAACGGCCTCGCCGGCGTCCTGGGCTTCGACCAGCCGTGGTCGACCGGACGGGTGTCGATCGGCGGCGTGGTCTTCACGAATGCCGGGGTGCGCTTCAAGGGCAACGGGACCTTCCTGGAATCCCTCCGCAGCTATCGGCGTCCGTTCAAGATCGACCTGGCCAAATACCAGAAGGGGCGGTCGTTCGGGGGGCGGCGGCAGTTCAACCTCGGGAACCTGGCGGCCGACACGACCTGCATGAGCGACCTGCTCGGCTACGAGTTCTATCGGGATGCTGGCGTTCCGGCGCCACGGACTGCGCTGGGCCGCGTGTTCCTCGATGTCGAAGGGCGTGAAACGAACCGCTTCCTCGGTCCCTATGTGCTGGTCGAGAATCCCGACGCAGACTGGGCACGCGAGCGGTTCGGTGTCCCCGGAGTGGCCTTGTTCAAACCCGTAACCTACGGGCTGTTCTCCGACCTCGGAACGAACTGGTTGGAGTACGACGGGATCTACGACCCGAAGACGTCGGTTTCGGACTCCCAGAAGGCACGGCTGATGGAGACCGCGCGGTTCGTGACGCACTCCGGGGATGCGGAGTTCGCCGCGCGTCTTGGGGAGTTCTTCGACCTCGGGGAGATGGCGCGGTTTCTCGCATGCGAGGTGATGCTGTCGAATTATGACGGGATCCTGTCGAACGGTCAGAATTTCCTGATGTACCTGCATCCGCAGGGCAACCGGTTCGGGTTCATCCCGTGGGATCTGGACCACAGCTGGGGGGAGTTTCCGTTCCTCGGCACGGATGAGGAGCGGGCGCAGGCCCGGATCTCGCGGCCGTGGGTCGGCCCCAACCGGTTCCTCGAGCGGGTTTTCGGGGTCGAGGCCTTCCAGCGCGCCTATCGGTCGGAATTGGAGCGTCTGCTCGCGGAATTCTTCACGACGGACCGTCTGTATCGGCGGATGGATTCGGTGGCGGAGGTGCTTGAGCCGTTGGTGGCGGAGTGGTCCGCGACGCGGCTTCGGAAGATGCGGCAGGCGGTTTCCTTGGAGGATCGACAGGAGGAGACTGGAGGCGACGGGTCTTCCGGGGGACGTGGCGGGGATGAGGGTGGCGGACGTCCGGCGTGGCGGTTGAAGCGGTTCGTCCGGGATCGTGCCGAATCGGTTCGGGCCCAGCTCGAGGGCCGGTCGGAGGGGCTGGAGGTGCGTCGCCAGTCGATGTGGTGAGCGGTCCCATCGGGTGCCGCGGCTGTCCGGCGGATCCGCCTCACGGCCGCGACTTTCTTCCTCGGACCCTACTTGCCGCTTGCGCGGGTGGGGCGTTTTCCGGCACCTAACGGGACACCTTCCACGTCATGAGCAAGAAGCCCACCTCCACCGTCCCCGTCGCCAATAATTTCCCAAAGCTCCACAACGCCATGTGGCCCGGCCTCGTTGGCAAGGGTAGTCCCGGAGCGGAGCCGTTCATCGACCTGGACACCATGCTGGATCTCACTGCGAAGGCGGAGGTCAACGGGGTGCGCTTCGATGGTGTGGACCTCTTCCTCTACAACCCGCACATCGACATCGACATCTCGGACGACGGCATCAAGCGCCTCGCCGACAAGATCCGGAAGAAGGGGTTCGCGGTCGGTTCCGTGGTGGCGCCGGTCTGGTTCGACGGCTCGGCGATGGGCGATGAGACGAAACGGTCCAACTGGGTGACCTCGGTCCGAAAGGCCTGTCGCATCGCCCAGAAGCTCCGCGAGCTCGGGGTCCGTCCGGACGGCGTGGTGCGGATCGATTCCGCGGCCTCGGTGACCGACTGGGACAAGGACCCGAAGGGTAACACCAAGCTGATCGCCAAAACGTTCAAGGAAGGGGGCAAGGTGGCGAAGGACCATGGTGAGCGTCTGGCGGCCGAAGGGGAAATCTGCTGGGGCGGCATGCATTCCTGGAAGTACATGATCCAGACCCTGGAGGCCGTCGGCATGCCGAAGGTGGTCGGGTTCCAGGCCGACATGGCGCACACCCTTCTCTACACGCTGGGCTACAACGCACCGGAGCACCGCATCGTGCCGGCCAACTACCGTTGGGAGCCGGAGGTGTTCCACAAGGCGATGAAGAAGATGACCGATGCGCTCCGACCTTGGACAATCGACTTCCACGTCGCCCAGAACGACGCCACGGTGAAGGGATCGGGCGACCACGAAAAGACGGGCAAGCACTGCCCGGTGACCGATCCCAACGGAAAGCTCAACGTGGCCCGTGATGCGGGCTACTGGCTCCGTGATGCCAGCGGCAAGGTCACCCGCAAGACCCGGCACATCTGCTGGGATGGCTGCATGTTCCCCAACCAGATGCTCATGCAGCAGGAGACCTGGAACAACATCCTCGCCGCGATGATCCAGGTGCGCGAGAACCATGGCTGGCGTGGGTGACGCCTCGGGCGTACACGTGGATACCCCGCGTCGGGGTGTTTGGCTGGATCCGTGAGTGGGAAGCGGAAGGCACGCTCCGGAGCTGATTTTCAACCAGATTTTAGTGGCATGGCGAACTTCGTTTGCTACCGTCCTCGCCCTTCGTCGTGGCGGTCCGATCGGATCTTCACCGGCGAAAAGGTACGAGGATCCGGGTTCAGGTGGGCCTGGATGTCGTCCTAAACGCTTCAAACCCTTAAAGACGTGAGCGCCAAGAAAGGAGTTCCTTCCAAGAAGCCGGCCAGCAGCAAGCCGGCGCCGAAGGCTTCTGCCCCCAAGGTGCAGGCGAAGGCCTCTGCCAAGGTGGCGAAGGCTCCTTCGCGACCGGTTTCGGTCCCCTCGAAACCCGCGGTCAAGGCTCCGGTCAAGGCTCCGGTCCGGCCGGGTCGGGTGCAGGGCCTGACGAGTGCTGCCTCGATCCTCGGCCGTCCGCTGGCGTCGAAGCTGAAG
>SYEM01000241.1 GCA_005801385.1 Verrucomicrobiales bacterium
AGAGGCATTTGCGCTGTGCTTGCAACGCCGCGCCGCAGGTGGGGCGCCGCTCAACCCGATCGGGCTGGCTTGGCTGCTGGCGTCGTTGAACGGCCGCACGCTGTTCACCCATGACGGCGGGACGGCCGGCTTCAGCAGTTCCCTGTGGCTGGACCCCGACCGCCGCGGCGTGGCCGTGGTACTGGCCAACGCGCAGGTGCCTGTGGGCGACCTGGCCCTCCATTCTGAAGAACTACGCGAAGCATCATCGGACCGGCGAGCCGATTCCCCCGGCGCTCCTCGCGAAGGTCGAGGCGGCCAGCCGCTTCAACCAGGGCCACGGCACCACGGAGCTGGTCGCCGCCAACATCATCGACCAGGCCTGGCATCAGCTGAGCCCCGACCAGGTCCCGGCGCCCGAGGAGGTCGAAGCCTTCGAGCGAAAGGCCCTGCAGAAGGCGGAGGTGGAGTTTGCCCCGGTGCCGCCCCGCTACCGCGGCCCCTACTTCTCCCACATCTTCGCCGGCGGTTATTCCGCTGGGTACTACTCCTACTTCTGGAGTGAGGTCCTGGATGCGGATGCCGTCGAGTGGTTCAAGTCCCATGGCGGACTCACCCGGGCCAACGGCGACCGGTTCCGGGATACCCTCCTGTCGCGCGGAGACAGTCGCGACGCCAAGGAGATGTTCCGGGCCTTCACGGGTCACGACCCCGACATCCGTCCGCTCCTGATCCGCCGCGGCCTCGATGTCCCGACGGGACCTTGAGCATGGAGGGGACGCGGGGACTCACGCGGGGACACGAAGATGCGGAGGAAGAGGAGGAAAAGCGGGGTTAGGGAATTGGAGAAGGGAATGAAGCGCCGCGCTGAGGTCCCACACTGACAGGCCTTTCGAAGCCGAAGGATTCAGTGGGTGGGTGATGCAGTGCCCTGCATCACGGGGCGCGGCAGCGCCCATCCTCGGTAGGGACCTGGTCCCTCAGGTCCCCATCTTCCCCGCGAGGGGTTTGACCGATTTGAAGATCCAATCGGGACCCTCTGACGCTTCAGACAACCCCGTCCCCTTTCACGGGTGCGCCACGCGCAGCGGATCGAGATGGGGCCGTGGCGGAGCACAGCCCTACCGGCATCGCCTCTGTCATGATCTCTCCCGTCTTCCCTCCGTGTCTCCGCGTCGCTGCGTGGGTCCCCTCTCTTCCCCTCCGCTCAGCTTCCGCGCCGTGTCTAGGGTGTCGATCTCCGCGGCGCTCTTGTCGGTGCGGATCCGGATGATCCGCGGAAAACGAAGCGCGAGGCCGCTGTCATGTCGTGGGCTCGGCTGGATCGCATCGAACGCAATCTCAAGGACGACGTCCGGAGTCACCTCGAGGACCCGTCCCTCCTGGCGGAGGACCCGTCCCAGGAAATGGGTCGTCAGGCCGGCGATCTCCTCCTGGGTGAGTCCGCTGTACGCCTTGCCGATCACCCGGAGACCTCCGTCCCGGTCATCACGCACCGCGAAGGTGTAGTCGCTGAGCACCCCATGCCGTCGACCATGTCCGTACTCGGCTCGCACCACCACGCAGTCGAGGGTGGCATAGGCCTTCTTCAGCTTGAGCCAGGAGAGCCCCCGTCGACCCGGTGTGTATCGGGATTCCGGGTCCTTGATCATGAGCCCCTCATGTCCCCGGGCACGGGCTGCGAGGAAGGCCTGGTCGATCGCCTCCTTCGTCCCGGCTCGTGTGATCCTGGCGAGGGTGAATCGCTCCGGCAGGGCCAGGGATTCGAGGGTGGATCGCCGTTCCCGAAGGGGCCGGTGGATCCAGTCGATCCCCTCGTGGTGGAGGAGGTCGAACACGAGAAAGCGCACCGGGACCTCGTCCTGCAGGAAGAGATCCCCCTCGGAGCGGCCCAGTCGTCGCTGGAAGACGGTGAACGGAATCACACGGTCGCCCTCCATGCCGAGGACCTCTCCGTCGAGGATCATCGACCCGGGGAGCTGCTGTGCGGCCTTGACGAGTTCCGGGAACGTGGCGGTGATCTCCTTCAGATCCCGGGTATACAGCGCGACCCGGTCCCCGTGCTTGTGGAGCTGGCAGCGGATGCCGTCGTATTTGTCCTCAATCCAGACATCGATCTGGCCGGCGGTCGGAACCCATCCCGAGGCCCGCTCTAGGATCGAGGCCGCGTCGGGCTCCGGGGAGGCCAGCATTACGGAGATGGGCCGGAGCGGGATCAGGGCCGCCTCGTGCAATCGACCCTCGCGGGCCATCCGAGCTCCTTCGCCGAGGTCTCCCAGCACCTGGACCGCCTGACGCAGGGTGTCGATGGGGACGTCGAACGCCTGGGCGACCGCTTCCTCGACCAGCCCGTCCTTCAGTCCGATCCGAAGATTGCCCGTCAGGATCTTCACCAGGAACCGGGCCTCCGTCGGGTCGCAGCGGCGGAGCGACTGCGACAGAAGCTCCTGTCGCTGCGTGGGCCCGGAGGCCCGGGACAGGGTGTCGAACAGGGTTCCGACTTCCTGGAGGCTGGGCGCTGGGAGCTGTTGGGGTCCGGCGTGTTCCGCGATCAGCGCACCGATCGTGTCCCCGGTGTCCCCGAATCGGGCGTAGGTCTGACGGAACCGTGCCGTGGGGATCCTGAGGATGTTGACGACGGCCGCCCGGAGCAGAGCCCCGCCGACCTCGGTCGATCGGTTCGAGGCGGCGGGAAACGGGCGGCCTGTGAACCAGGTCACGACCGATCCCAGATCCCCGGCGGAGACCTCGCGGAGGAAAGTGGCCAGATGGCGGACCTTCCCGAGCTTCGAGGCGTCCTCGCCGACGAGTCGACAGGTGGCGGCGAATCGAGCGAAGCCGTTGCCTCCGATCCCGGGTTCCTGACGCGGAGCCATGTCCACCCTTGGCTGCGCCACGGTGGTCGGTGCAATCGCACGGACCGGGACCGACACGGTTGGCAGATCCAGCTGCTCGAGGTGTCCCAGTGCCCGGGCATCGATGCCGAGGCCCCGGAGATGGGAGGCGAACTCGGTGGCGAATCCGTGCAGGGTGTAGACCCGGCGTGGTGCGACCCTCCGAACCAGCTCGACCAGGTCGGCGAAGTCGGCGTGGTCGCTCAGTGGAAATGCCGCCTCAGCCTGGTGTCGTGGAGCGCATCCGGGGTCGAGGGCCCAGCCCGTCAAGACCGCCACACGGCACGCACCGAGCCGTCGACGCAGCGCGGCCGTGTTCCCCGAGGGCGGTGCCAGGACGACGTGCCCGGAGGCCTTACCAGGGTTCCAGGACACGTGTGTCGGGAACCGATGGCCGAGGGATTCGTAGATCCGTGTCAACCGTGCGACGGGATCGGTCAGCATCACCGGAACCCCGGCGGTCTCGAGGCTCGAGAGGATCTCCTGGGATTTGCCGAGGGAATAGCCGAGGAGTACCGGGACCTCGTCGTTCGCGAGGGCGTCGCGGCAGAACCGGAGGATGTCCTGCACGACCTGTTCGGTGGGTGGAAACACGTATCCGGGGCGACCGAAGGTGGTCTCCATCACGAGGACATCGGCCGGATGTGGGGTGCAGGGTTCGGCGCTCCGACCGGTCCGGAGTTTGAAGTCACCGGTGTACAGCAGCGTTCCGTGACCGTCGTCGAGCAGCGACATGGCCGAGCCCAGGATGTGTCCCGCCGGGAACAAGGTTAGGGATTGGAGCGCGATGCCGAGCTCGGATCCGGGATGGCGTCGGCCGGGCTCCAGGACGTGTTCGATGCGGTCACCGGAAACCCTCGAGCGCATGAGGCGCCGGGTGGGTTCCGTCAGGACCACCCGGGCATGGGATTCCGTGTGGTCGCTGTGGGCGTGGGACACGAACACCGTCTCCTCGAGACCGATGGGTTCGTGGGCATCGAGCCACAGGCGGGCTGCCGGGAAGTGCAGCGCGCCACGGTGGAATCGGAAGTCGGTCCGGAACATCCGCGGACACCCTACCGTCGATTTGCCGGTGGCGAAACCGGAGCCGCCTCATCGGGAGCGCGGTGCCCGGAGGTGCCGGAGGGACGATGTCCCAAAGGCTTTAGGTTCCGGTTTCAACGCCGGGAAACCACGTCAGGATTGTCGCCGGAAGGGACCCCCAAGGGTCAGCTTCCTCCGAGTGTTGCGGACTGTTGGGCGAGGCTTTGGACCTGTCCCAGCGGAGATGGATAGGTGCCTTGAGGGGCGTGGAAGAGACGGATGGGTCGTGTCACGGCACCCCGGGGAATGAATCCGAGGACGCTTCCCAGGGGGGCATTCACCGAGGTCATGGCGAGGCCCTGAGGCGCCTCCGTCGCCAGGAAAGGAACGATCTCGCCGATGCTTTCGAAATCCACGACGTCGTGTGATCCCCCGTCATGATGCAGGTGATCGGTCATGCGCCGCCAGATGCGGACCCGCTCGGGGCTTTGGGCAGGGGCGGTGACGATGCGCAGGAATCCCCCGGCATTCGCCGCATAGAAGCTCGTCAGCACATCCAACCCGCGAAGATCGTTGGTTGCGCCCGCATGGAATTCCGCGAACCGCTGGGGTGGTCCCAGCAAAGGCGAGGAGGGCGGGGCCGAGTTGTTCGGCACGAAAAGATCCCATCCCCAGACCCTGACCAGCGGGGCCCGGCGTGCCGCAGGGGCGGTGACGATGCGCACCCGGCCCGAGCCATCGACATTGCCGGTGGCGATACTAACGCCTCCGTCGAACCCCGGCTCGTAGGCGTCGAAGGAGGCCAGAAGGTTCCCCGTTCGACCGCTGAACGCCCGGACGGTGCCGTCCGCCCCGCGCGCGCCTGCCACGATGATGTCGCTGCGGTTGTCCCCGTTGACATCCCCGGCCGCCACGTTGAGAGGCCAAGGACACCCGGGTCCGAACGGTTGCAGTTCATGGAGAAGCTTGGAAAACCTCGAGGCGCCATCGAGCACCCGGATGCGGCCGCCGACGGCTGTGGCCACGATGGCATCCGGTATGCCGTCGAAATTGACGTCACCCATGGCGACCGACGAGAAGCCGTCCCGATAGGTTTCACCGAATGGAAGAAACCTGAGCAACGGGGTGTCCTGGATGGTTCCGGAATCTCCGGCGGTCTGTGGAAAAATCCGGATCTCCCCGTCTCCTGCCGCATCGCAGTCCAACAGCACGGGGTATTCTGGAATGACGTTCAACACAGCCATCATCCCCCCGTCCTCGTGGAACAGGTTATGGCAATGGTACACCCCCTCGCCGAGGGTGCGGTTCCAGCGGATCCGGAAGACGCTGATGGTGTAGGGCTCCATATACCAGACGTCCTGGTCGAAGAAATGGGGAGGCTGGGTGTATCCGGGTTCCCCGAGGCGGTAGGCCTGGGACTGGAAGCTCTGCATGTGGAGATGAATCGGATGCGGAATG
>SYEM01000242.1 GCA_005801385.1 Verrucomicrobiales bacterium
GAGACGCTGCTGTGGTTCCAGGACTATCTGGACACCTATCCGGGCGGGATCGTCCTGATCAGCCATGACCGGGAGTTCCTGAACCAGCTGGTGACGGGGATCCTCGAGCTGCGCGCGGGAAGCCTGTTCGACTATACGGGCAACTACGACTCGTACATCGAGCAGCGCGCGGCCCGCGAGGCGCAGCAGCTGTCGGCGTTCAAGAATCAGCAGAAGGAGATCGCGAGGCTCCAGGAATTCGCCGACCGCTTCCGGGCCAAGGCCAGCAAGGCCAGCCAGGCCCAGGCCAAGCTCAAGCAGATCGCCCGAATGGAGCGGATCGAGGCCCCCGAGGCGGCGGCTGCCACGGTCGACTTCTCGTTCCCGCAGCCCGAGTCGAGCGGACAGCGTGTCATCACCCTGCGGGGGGTGGACTTCGCGTACGGCGACCATGTGGTCTACCGCGGTCTCGACTACCAGGCCGAGAAGGGGGAGCGGACCGTGCTGGTGGGCCCCAACGGGGCCGGGAAGTCGACGCTCCTGAAGCTGCTGGCGGGCGTCGTGAAGCCCCAGGCAGGCGAACGGGACCTCGGTCTGAGGGTCAAGATCGGCTACTTCTCCCAGTACCGTGGCGAGATGCTCGACGCGAGCCGGACGGTCCTCGAGGAGGCGTACGATACCCCGCGGTTGGTCCGAGAGACCGACATCCGGGCACTGCTCGGCTGCTTCCTGTTCCGGGACGACGACGTGAAGAAGAAGGTCAAGGTCCTGAGCGGTGGCGAGAAGAGCCGTCTCGCCCTGGTGAAGCTGCTCCTCGATCCGCCGAACTTCCTGCTGATGGACGAGCCGACGACCCACCTCGACATGGGGAGCATCGATGCCGTGATCAGCGCGCTGAAGGGATTCACCGGCACGCTCGTGTTCATCAGCCACGACGTCTATTTCATCCGGGCCCTCGCGACGAAGGTCATCCATGTGAACGCCGGTCGGCTGACCCCCTACGCGGGGGGCTACGACTATTATCTCGAGAAGTCCAAGGCGGGGTCCGCCCGTGAGGCCCTCACCGCGGGGCTGACCAACGCCCGGCCTGTCGCGCCAACCCCGGCTCCTGTCTCGGCCCCGACCCCGCGGCCGGCTGCTGTGGCTCCGGCCCAGCCGGTGAACCGGGACACCCGAAGCCAGAAAGAGCGCAAGGCGGAGGCTTCAGAGACCCGGAAACGCATCGGGACCCTGAGGCGCGAGGTGGAAGGCATCGAGACCGACATCACACGCCTCGAGGAACGCCAGTCCGCGCTGACCGAGGAGCTGCAGCGTCCGGAGACCTACACCACCCCGGGACGTGCGGTGGAGATCAATACCGAGCTGTCGCGGATCCAGTCCGAGATGAGCGCCAAGGTCACGGCCTGGGAATCCACCTCGGCCCAGCTGGAACGGCTCGAGAAATCCGATCTCTCAGTGCACGGCTCGCCGCAGGGATGACCGACCGCGGGAACCGGCTGCCAGGCGGTTGGGTGCCGCAGTGCCCTGCGGCACTGCGGTGCGGAGCACCCCCCTTGCGAGGTGTAAGATCCGGTTGGGGGGAGTACTGGTGGAGGCATCGGGTATCCGGAGGAGTGGGAGGGGGTTGAGCCTGGGGTGTGTGGGTGCCGGGGGCACCCAGTGGCCCAGAGCACTGATCCACCCACCAGGGCAGTCCTGCGATGGCGTGACTGTGGCCCACAGGGCCCTGCGGCAATGGGTTCCGAGCACCCACCGGGTCGGGGTCGAGGATCGAGGGACAGGGTCCGACTCCCCGGTAGCCTGCAGGGCCTTGAACGTGCGGGTTGATGAAGAAATTCCGAGCCCCGGACGAATGCCCGGGTTCCGGGCTGCGTCGCATCACCACGATGATGGGGTTTGAGCCGGGCCTGCATTCCGGGTCACGATTCCCAGACGCAACACCCTCGGTATGAACACCCGATTCCTCACACTTCTCGGATGGCTGTGCGCCGTTGTGGTCGAGTCGTCCCCCCTCGCGGCCGCCTCCGACGCCCCGGACTTCACGCGAGAGGTGCGCCCGTTGCTCTCCCGCCACTGCTTCAAGTGTCACGGTCCGGACGACGCCACGCGGAAGGGGGGGCTTCGGCTGGACCTTCGGGAATCGGCGATGCATCCGGCGAAGTCGGGAGCCATCGCACTCGTTCCCGGCAGGGTCGAGGACAGTGAACTGGTGAAGCGCATCCTTTCACCGGACGAGGATGAGGTGATGCCGCCACCGAGCACGAAGGGGGTCCTGACCGACGCCGAGAAGGACATTCTGAAGCGCTGGGTGGCCGGCGGAGGAGAGTACCGGCGGCATTGGGCCTTCATCCCACCGGAGGCACCGACACCACCGACGGTCCGAAGGCGATCCTGGCCCCGGAATCCCATCGACCAGTTCGTCCTGGCCCGGCTTGAGGCGGAGAAGCTCACCCCGTCCCCGCAGGCCGACCGGTATCAGTTGGTGCGTCGCCTCTATCTGGATCTCATCGGGCTTCCGCCCACACCGGAGGAGGCCGATGCGTTCGTGAAGGACCGCTCCAGCGGTGCCTATGAGAAGGTGGTGGACCACCTGCTCGAGTCCCCGCACTACGGGGAACGCTGGGCCCGGCGTTGGATGGATCTGGCGCGATATGCCGACACCAACGGCTATGAGAAGGACCGGCAGCGGTCGATCTGGCCGTGGCGCAATTGGGTGGTCCAGGCCTTGAACGCCGACATGCCGTTCGACCGGTTCACGATCGAGCAGATCGCCGGGGACATGCTGCCGGACGCCACGGTCGACCAGAGGATCGCCACGGGATTCCACCGGAACACCATGCTGAACGAGGAGGGGGGCATCGATCCCTTGGAGTTCCGGTTCCATGCGATGACCGATCGTGTCGCCACCACCGGGGCCACCTGGCTGGGGCTCACCGTGGGGTGCGCCCAGTGCCACACCCACAAGTACGATCCGATCCCGCACAAGGAGTACTATCAGCTGATGGCGTTCCTGAACAACGCCGACGAGCCGGACCTTGACCTTCCCCGGTCGGGCTGGGAGATGGAGCACCGGGCGACTCTGGAGAAGGCTTCAACTCTCCTCGCGCAGCTGGAGGAACGGTTCCCGATCGAGACGGATCAGTGGTCCACGCCGGGACCCCTCTCCGTCGAGACCGCGGGCGGCGAGAAGGGGAAGGTGCTCGAGGATGGGTCGGTGCTGTTGGGCGCCCCCGGTCCGGACAAGGACTCCTATACGTTCACCTTCGACACCGACCTCCCGCGGGTTCATTCGCTGCGGATCGAGGCCCTGACCGACGAGACGCTGCCCAGAAAGGGGCCGGGTCGGACCGGGCATGGCAACTTCGTGCTCACCGAGGTCACGATCACCGCCGCACCGCGGAATGCGCCCCTGGAGGCGAAGCCGGTCCGGATCCGGTCGGCCAAGGCGGACGTGGAGCAGGGGGGATTCCCAGTCGCCCATGCGTTCGATGGCAATCCCAAGACCGGATGGGCCGTGGATGTGGAGGGTGGCAAGCTCAATGCCCTCCACGCCGCGACCTTCGAGTTCGACGGCGAGGCCGGTTACCCGGGAGGCACACGCTTCGTGGTGAAGCTCGACCAGGAGCTGGGCGGGCATCACACGATCGGCCGTCCCCGGATCCGATTCGGCGTGCCCGTGCAGGATCCGCGACCGCTCGAGGTCCGGCGCCGGGAACTGGTCGATGCCCGCTTCAAGGACTGGCTGGAGCGGGAACGCCGGCGTGCCGTCGCCTGGGTCCCGCTGAAGCCGGTCGAGGCCAGGTCCAACCTTCCGTTGCTGACCATCCAGCCCGACGGCTCGGTCTTCGCCAGCGGGGACATCTCGAAGAGCGACACCTACGACCTCGAGTTCCGGCCCCCCCCGGGTGTCATCACCGCCATCCGGCTCGAGGCACTGCCGGACGATCGGCTGCCGCACCATGGTCCGGGCATGGCGTACTACGAGGGGCCGAAGGGGGATTTCTTCCTGGGCGAGTTCCAGGTCTTCGCCGGCGATGTGCCGCTGAAGTTCGCATCCGCCTCCGAGAGCTATGCCCGGAACAACTTCGGTGGCAGCGCCAGCGCGGGTCTCGCGACGGATGGGGACCCGCAGACTGGATGGTCGACCGCGGGACGCGAGGGCGAGCGGCACGAGGCGGTCTTCGTGCTCAAGGAGCCGCTGGTCGATGCGGGCCCCCTACGGGTCCGGATGCTCTTCGGCCGCCACTACGCCTGCCCGCTGGGACGCTTCCGGATCTCGGCGACCCAACGGGATGGCGGTGCCGAGGCCAACGGACTGGACGAAGCCCTCGTGCGGCTCCTCCGGATCCCGGACGCGGAGCTGACAGCGGTGCAGCGCCAGGCGTTGCGCGAGGGATTCCTGCTCCAGGCGCCGGAACTCGATGGTCCCCGGAAGGAAATCGCCCAGCTGCGCAAGGAGCCGAATCATCCGATCACGCTCGTGATGCAGGAACGTCCTCCGGGAAACCCCAGGGCGACCTTCCTCCACAAGCGCGGCGAGTTCCTCCAGCCCACAGAAAGGGTAGAGTCGGGTTCCTTGTCCGCGATCGCGCCGTTTCCCGACTCGCTGTCCCGCGACCGTCTCGGCTTCGCACGCTGGCTGGTGTCTCGGGAGAACCCGCTGACGGCGCGCGTCACCGTGAACCGTCAGTGGCAGGCCTTCTTCGGCCACGGGCTCGTCCGCACCACCGAGGATTTCGGGTACCAGGGGGAGGCCCCGTCCCATCCCGCGCTGCTCGACTGGCTGGCGGTCGAGTTCATGAACCAGGGGTGGTCCATGAAGAGGCTGCACAAGCTGATCGTGATGAGTGCGACCTATCGGCAGTCGTCGCGGGCCACACCCGGGCTCCTGGCCCGGGACCCTGAGAACCGACTCCTGGCCCGGGGTCCTGGACAGAGGCTGGAGGCCGAGGTCATCCGCGACGTCGCGCTGGGTGCCAGTGGACTGCTCTCCCTCAAGATGGGTGGGCCGAGTGTCCATCCGCCCCAGCCCTCGGGCGTCAGCGAGGCGGCCTATGGCAACCGGGGCTGGCCGACAAGCACCGGGGAGGACCGTCACCGCCGGAGCCTCTACACCTTCATGCAGCGCACCGCTCCGTTCGCGATGTTCAACACCTTCGATGCACCGACCGGGGAATCGTGCGTGGCCCGCCGCGATGTCTCGAATACCCCCCTCCAGGCTCTGACGCTGCTGAACGATGTCGCCTTCGTCGAAGCGTCCCAGGCCCTGGGTCGAACCCTCGCCGCGGATCCTGGCCCGGTCGAGGACCGCATCCGCCAGGCGTTTCGTCGGTGTCTCACCCGGCCGCCGACCCGGGACGAGATGACGATGCTGCTCCGGTTCCTCGAGGCGCAGAAGCGACGCATCGCGGCCGGCGAGCTGGAAGCCCGGCAGATTGCCGGTGAGGGCGAGGGCGATCCCGTGCAGCGTGCCGCGTGGACGACGCTCGTGCGCGCCATCCTGAACCTCGATGAGATGATCACCAAAGGCTGACCATGGATCCCTTCAGACAGCGCGGAATCGACGTCACACGGCGGCATTTCCTCCGGGATTGCGGCATCGGGCTGGGCAAGATGGCCCTCGCCGGCCTCCTGACCGACTCCCTCTCGGGGCGTGCCCTCGCCGCCGCGGGTCCGACAGTTCATCCCCTCGCACCCCGGCAGCCGCACTTCGCCCCGAGGGCCAAGCGGGTCATCCACCTGTTCATGGCTGGCGCTCCGAGCCAGCTGGAGCTGTTCGACAACAAGCCGGAGTTGGCGAAACTCGAGGGCAAACCCCTTCCGCCCTCCGTGATCGGTGGGCAGCGCTACGCATTCATCCGGCCCGATGCCGCCGTGCTGGGGCCCCGGTTCCGGTTCGGACGACACGGCCAGTCGGGCATCGAGTTGTCGGAGGTGTTGCCCCACCTCTCCCAGGTGGTGGATGACCTGTGTGTCATCCGATCCGTCCACACCGACCAGTTCAACCACGCGCCTGCGCAGATCTTCTTCAACACGGGTTTCTCGCAGCCGGGTCGTCCCTGCATCGGTTCGTGGGCGCTGTATGGTCTGGGCGCCGAGACCCAGAACCTGCCCGCGTTCGTCGTGATGAGCACGGGCAGCGGGCTGAGCGGCGGTGCCGCCCTGTGGTCGAGCGGGTTCCTCCCGACCGTCCACACCGGCGTGCGGTTCCGCAACCAGGGCCCACCCATGCTCAATGTGGACAGTCCGGCCGGCATCGATGCCCGGCTGCAACGCGACACGCTTGACCTTGTCGGCGCACTGAACCGGCGGCGGATCGAGACCCATGGAGACCCGGAGATCTCGACCCGGATCGCCTCGTACGAGATGGCCTTCCAGCTCCAGAGCTCGGCGCCGGAGCTGATGGACCTGAGGCGGGAGAGCCGGGAGACGCTGGCGCTCTACGGCTGCGATCCGGACAAGCCCTCCTTCGCCCGTGCCTGCCTGCTGGCCCGCCGGATGATCGAGCGCGGCGTGCGGTTCGTGAACATCTACCACGAGGGCTGGGATGCCCACAGCGACGTGGTTGGCAATGTGAAGGGCAACGCCGCCACGACCGACCGCGCCAGCGCCGCGTTGGTCCTCGATCTGAAGCGCCGCGGCCTGCTGGATGACACGCTTGTCGTCTGGGGGGGCGAGTTCGGTCGGACGCCGATGGTGGAATCGAACCCGGCGCTTGGTCGCAGCCAGGGGCGGGATCATCATCCCCAGGCCTACACCCTCTGGATGGCCGGCGGCGGGATCAGGCGGGGCTTCAGCTACGGTGCCACGGATGACCTTGGCTTCCACGTCGTCGAGAATCCGGTCCATGTCCACGACATCCAGGCCACGATCCTCCACTGCCTCGGTCTGGACCACGAGAGGCTGACCTATCATCACGCCGGTCGGGACTTCCGTCTCACCGATGTATCGGGCCATGTGGTGAAGGGCATCCTCGCCTGAGTCGGCATGTCCCCGGTCCCGACGGCATCCCGGTCCGGTGAGGAGGGAGTTCTGCGTCGGGCCCTCGATCGGTTCGAGCGGATCGGCAACCGGTTCCCGGATCCTTCGGCGATCTTCCTGGTGGGACTGGTCCTCGTCTGGATCGCGTCGGCCGTCCTCTCGAAGGTCACCTTCACGGACATCGATCCGCGGACCGTGGTCCGGGACGCCTCCGGGACGGTGATCCGATCGTCGACGATCCAGATCCTCAACCTGCTCGAGCCGGCGCGTCTGGTGCGGTTCCTGACCCGGATGGTGGGGACATTCGCGGAATTCCCGCCTCTGGGGGTGGTGTTGGTGACGATGTTGGGCGTGGGGGTTGCGGAGCGGACGGGATTCATCCAGGCCGGGATCAAGGTGCTGTTGCGGCTGACACCCCGCGCGTGGCTGTCTCCCATGCTGCTGTGGGTGGCATTGATCAGCCACTCCGCGGGCGATGCGGGATTCGTCCTCGTGATCCCGATCGGGGGCGTGCTGTTCGCCGCGGCGGGACGTCACCCCATCGCGGGCATCGCCTGTGCCTACGCCGGCGTGGCCAGCGGCTTCAGTGCCTCGTTCCTGCCATCGACGCTCGATCCGTTGCTGCAGGGATTCACCCAGTCGGCCGCTCAGATCCTCGAGCCGGGACGGCAGGTCAATCCCCTCTGCAACTGGTACTTCATGGGTGCCTCCTCGGTGCTGATCCTCCTTGTGGGATGGTGGCTCACGGACCGGGTCATTGAGCCGGGTCTCAACGCCCGCCTCGTCGTGGATGGGGATCTGGATGCCGGTTCGGACCTGAGGGCGTTGTCTGCATCGGAGGCCATGGGTTTCCGGGCGGGCCTCGGGGTGGCGCTGTTGCTCATTGCGTTGCTGGCGCTGGCCTGTCTCCCGTCCGGTTCACCGCTTCGGGGCGCAGACGGAGGCCTGACGTCCATGGGGGCCCCGCTGATGGAGGGCATCGTCCCGCTGATCGCGGGCTTCTTCCTCCTGCCGGGTGTTGTCCATGGGATCGTCGCCGGTACGGTGCGGTCGCACCGGGATGTGTTCCGGGGCATGGCGGAGTCCCTCGGCACGATGGGTGCGTATCTGGTCATGGCCTTCTTCGCGGCGCAGTTCACCTATGCCTTCCGGGAGTCGAACCTCGGGGCACTCACGGCGATCCGCGGTGCCGAACTGCTCCGGGAATGGGCGTTGCCGACCTGGGTGACCCTCACCGGTCTGGTCCTGCTCGCCCTCGGGATCGATCTCGTCATCGGTTCGGCCTCCGCGAAGTGGGCGATCCTGGCCCCGATCCTTGTCCCCATGCTGATGCAGGTGGGCCTCTCCCCGGAAATTACCCAGGCCGCGTACCGGATCGGCGACTCGTGCGCCAACACCATCACCCCGCTCAATCCCTACTTCCCACTGGTGGTCCTCTACTGCCAGCGCCATGCCCGATCCACAGGGATCGGGACCCTCGCCTCGACCATGCTGCCCTATGCGCTGGTGTTCCTCGTGGTCTGGACGGCGCTGCTCGGCGTGTGGTGGGGACTCGGATGGCCCTTGGGGCTGTAGGCAGGCTAGGGAACACCGGGGATTCCGTGGTTGCCTCGGAATGGGCCGGTGGTCCAGGGATTAACCGGTTCCAAGGGGTGACAGAGCGCCATTCCAGAAAAGGGCGATCGACTCCCGGATGGGTTTTGGCAGTTTGTTTCGCATGCGATCAATGGTTGTTTCGGCATTCCTCGGGCTCGCAATGATCACGGGGTGGGCTGGCCCCAAGGCAGCTCCGTTGGCTTCGGTTGCCGGCCGCCCGGAGGTTCGGACCCCGCCGCCCACCAACAATCCGGGCACTCTGACCCTCCGGAAGCGTCCGAGGATTCCTGGTGACGATGTTCGTTGGTCCACGAATTCACAAAGCGCGGGTGTCCGCTCGTTCACTCAGCCCGCTGGCCACCAGAACGGTCGTGGACCGGTGTCAATGCAGGTGGAGTTCAACCAGCCGGTCCTCGTGGGTCGGATGCCCGTGATCCCATTCCTCTTTGGCGGACAGCCCCGGTACCTGCTCTACCGGGCCGGGGCGGGAACCTCGACACTGCAGTTCGAGTACCAGCCGACCGAAGTCGACCCCAAGGGCGCCGTGGCGGCGCTGGATCCCGTGATGGGGCAGGTCATCCGGCTCACAGGCGGCGCCATCATCGCCGACATGTCGGGCAACGTGGTCCAGTCGATTGTCGACGGTGACGATCGGCTCGTGGTCCTAGGCTCCTACTTCAAGCACTACCGGACGGTTGGGACCGGGGAGCTCGATCAGGTGCTGGACCCCCGGAACATGAATGAACTGGCCGGGTTCCTCTTCGATCCATCCTCTAAAACACCCTACTACCGCAATCCGGCGAAACCCTATTTCACGAACTACGTTCTTCCGGCTTTCAAGCCGGCTGCCAACGGCGTCGAGGTCTACAAGGTCTACTACAATTCCTCCATCCCCAGTCTGGGCGGCAGGCCGACTCTGGCCTCAGGTCTGGTGGCGATCCCGGATACGGGGGCCTCGAAGATGGATCTCGTTTCGTACCAGCATGGCACGATCTTCTCCAAATACGTGGCTCCCTCGAAGTGCTTCGACGTCGATGCCGATCCGCTGGATCATGCCTGGAGCTATGAGACCCGTCCTGTCGTGGCGGCCTCGGGGGGGCGGGGCATGGTGGTAATTGCTGCGGACTACTTCGGATTGGGTGATTCCATGGAGCCTCACGGCTACACCCCCAAGAGTCCACATCAGCAGGCCTGCCTGGACTTGTTGCTGGCAGCGGAGGGATACCTCGCCGCCCGGGGCATTGAACGGGGAGGACTCTTTCCGTCGGGCTGGTCCCAGGGGGCGTTGGTGTCGATGCAGTTCCTGGAGAAGCTGGAATCCCTCGGGAGGAAGGTCGACGGCACCGGAACGATGGCCTCGCCCGCAGCCACCTTTATGATGGGCACGCGCGTCCTGTTCAGGCCCAGGACCGCGACTCCCACCGAGACCGGGGATGGCAGCCTGAGCTTTTTGTTCATCCTCTCGGTTTTCTCCTACGAGCATTACTACGACCGTCCCGGATTCGCCCAGTCGGTCATCGCGCCGGAGTACTATGAAACCGCACGCAGGATCTACGAGTGGAATACCGGGATGAACGGCGTCCTCGATCTGTTCGAACTGCTTCCCCCTGGCAGTGGGTCCGGAAAATCCTCCGTCCTCGATTTGTTCCGTCCCGAATACCGTGACCCCTCCTATTTCTCAGGATCGGAATATGGGAGTTTTTTAAGACTGGTGGGCGCATACGATTTCATTGCGCGGTCCCCGATCCGCTCTTGGAATGGTGTCCAGGACGAGTATTTCCCTCCCTATGTCACCGTGGTTCCTGTGCAGGTTCAGGACATCTGGAATCCTGGTCTCAGCACCTACATTCCGGTCGTTGGAGGCTCCCATCGGGGCACGTTCATGAGTGGCGTTGTCGAGCAGGTTGACTGGTTCAAGTCCCTTTCGAACAATCCCTGAGGGAGTTTGACCGCAGGGGCTTAAAAAACGGAAGGGCTCGAAGGTCCTGAAAGAGAACCTCATCAGCCCGCTGGGCTTTCGATTCCTGCCCGTCAGTCCTCGAGGATCCGCCTCAGGTGGTCTGCATCCGTCCGTGGGCCCACCAGGGCCAGGCTCATGAGTCTCGGATCAAGATACCGCTCGGCGGCCCGTCGGATGTCGGAGGGCTGGACGGCCAGGAGGCGGGATCGTGTGGTGTCGAAGCAGGGCAGGGCTCCGTGCCCCAGCCAATGTTCGCCCAGGTGCATCATGTGATGCTCCGTGCTCTCGACGTGGAGCTCGTGCTGGCCGACGAGGTAGTTCCGGGCACGCTCGAGTTCAGCCGGGTCCGGGGCCGTGCGACGGATCCGGTCGAACTCCTGTCGGACCAGACGCAGGGTCCGCGACAGTTCCCGCGGCGCCATGCCGGCGGAGACGACCAGGTCCCCGCAGTCCTCCCAGAAGCTGGCCGCGGTCTGGATGCTGTAGGTCAGCCCATGACGCTCCCGGATCACCTGGAAGAGGCGGGAACTCATGTTCTCCCCGAGGATCACGCTGAGGAGGCGGAGAGCGAAGCGTTCCTCCTCATGACGGGAGCACGCTCGCATCCCGAGGCTCAGGTGCGACTGCTCGGTGTCCCGAATGTTGTGGCGGAGCCGGGGACCCCTGCGGGCCGGAGGCGCCGGGTCGAACACCGGGGATGCGCCGGTGTGGAACCGCAGTCGGTGGGGTTCCAGCAGCCGGACCAGCTGCCCATGGTCCACATCACCCGTGGCCACGATCGTCGTCGACCCCAAGGTGTAATGCCTGGCGAGGAATGCCTTGAGGTGACGTTGGCGGAAGGATCGGACGGTCCTGGGGGATCCGATGACGGGACGGCCCAGGGCATGTCCCGGAAACTGAAGGGCGTTCAGGACGTCGTGGACATGGTCTGCGGGCTGGTCCCGGTACATCGCGATCTCCTCTTCGACCACGGTCCGCTCGCGGGCGATCTCCGCCGGTGCGAGCCGGGAGTCGAGGAACATGTCGAGGAGCACATCGACGAGGACGGGAAGGTCCCGGCCCCGGGCCCGGGCATAGAAGCAGGTGTGCTCCTCGTCGGTGAACGCGTTGAGATAGCCCCCGATGCCCTCGACCGCCTCCGAGATCTGCGCGGCGGTCCGGGACCGGGTCCCCTTGAACAGCATGTGTTCGATGAAATGGGAGATGCCGCCCAGAGGGGCGGGTTCGTGACGTCCTCCGACGGCCACCCAGATGCCCACCGAGACGCTGGCCCGGTGGGGCATTCCTGAGGTGATCACCGTGAGGCCCCCCTCCATTCGGGTGACTCGGCAGGGACTGTCCGCGGACTTCCTGGGCACGGTCCTGGAGCCCGATCCGCGCCGCGCCGTGGGATCGACACTCATCGGAAGGCTGCCGGCACCTGTTCCGGCACGCCCACGACCCGCTTGTAGTCCAGGATCGCCTCGACCACCGCGGCTGGATCGTCCTTCACCTCCAGCAGATCAAGGTCCCCGGGCGAGATCATCCGGCTCGTCTCCAGGGTCTCCTTCACCCAGTCGAGGAGCCCCTCCCAGTACTTGCTCCCATACAACAGGATAGGGAACGCCGGGATGCGCTGGGTTTGCACCAGGGTCACGACCTCGAACAACTCGTCGAGAGTGCCGTAGCCTCCCGGCATGAAGACGAAGCCGAGGCTGTACTTCACGAGGCTGACCTTCCGCGTGAAGAAGTAATGGTAGTTGATCCCCAGGTTGGCGTAGCGGTTGCCCTTCTGTTCGAAGGGGAGCTCGATGTTCAGTCCGATGCTGGGGACCCCCTTGACCTTGGCCGCGCCGCGGTTGGCCGC
>SYEM01000243.1 GCA_005801385.1 Verrucomicrobiales bacterium
GAGGACCACATCATCAGCGAGATCAACCCACAGAGGGGCAACGCCACCCACAGATACCCGAGGTGCTCCCTGAGCCGCCCCCACCACGACCTTCGGGGATCGCGACCGAGGCGCTCGAGGATTCCACGCCAGACGGCGGCGCGGAACTCCGGACGGGGCTGGAAGGGCTGTGTCATTGATCCCGGAGCTGGGACAGAAGGGCGGCGATCACAGGGTCGGAGCCTTCCCCTCCCCGGGCCCGAAGGGTGTCGATGGATTCGTTCAGACGCAGCTCGCCCTTGTGCAGAACCCAGCCGATGTCAGCGAGCCGTTCGGCCACCTCGACGATCTGGGTGGAGAAGACAATCGTCCGCCCCCGTGCCGCCGCGGCCCGGATCTCGGCTCGAAGCACCCCGAGACCCTGCGGATCCATCCCCGAGGCCAGCGGTTCATCAAGAAGCCAGAGCTCGGGGTCGATCGTCAGCAATGCAGCCAGCGCCGTCTTGTAGATCTGGCCCCGGGACAATGTGTGGATCGGTTTCTCGGCCAGCTCGAGCAGATCGAACTGCTGGAGCCAGTGGACGATGCGATCGGGTGCCTCGGGACCGTCGGCATGATAGACCTTCAGCAGGATGCCCAGGTTGTCGATCAGCGGGACCCCGTCGAAGAACGGCGGGAAGTCCGGGAGAAAGACGATCCGACGCCGTAGAGCGAGATCGTTCGAGTCGAAGGGCTGTCCGTCATACAGCACCTCTCCGCGATCGGGTTTCACGAGTCCGGACAGCACACGCAACAAGGTGGACTTGCCGGCGCCGTTCGAACCGAGCAGGGCGACGACCTTTCCGGGTTCGAGGCCGAGGGAGAGCGAGTCGAGGGCGCGGGTGTTCCCATAGGTCTTGCAGACCCGGCTCAACTCGAGGTGCATGGGTTTAGGGTGATGGTGGGTGGCGAATGGAGTCGATCGGCAAACGCGGAGGCACGGAGGGGGGAGAGCAGAAGGACTCACACGGAGACGCGGAGTCGCGGAGGAAAGACGGGGAGATTGGAAAGAGGGTCTGGGCAATGGATTGGATCCCATTGGAAACGCGTCGGATTCAGGACATCGGTGACCGGCTTCGGGTGGGGTATGGGGATGCTGGGGAACTCGGAGATTCGGGATATGGCGACGGTCTTGGTCTGAAGAACAGACAGTGGAGCGGCGTCTGCATCCGCCGTGTCGTTGCTCCGAGAAACTCGTGGTTTGATGTACCGATCACGATCCGCCGCCATGACCCTGCCTGAAGCGGGGCTGATCGACGCCTTCCGATTCCAACCCTCCTTCCCTTCATCTTCCTCCGTGTCCCCGCGTCTCCGCGTGAGTCCCCCTTCTCCACGCCTCCGCGTTTCGGCATCGACGCCCCACCGTCGCGCTGGCTCCAATGAGCCAGTTCCCAAACCCCCACCGCCATGATCACACTCACCGGACGCGGCTCCACGACCACCTGCGATGGAGTGACCCGACGCGACTTCCTCCAGGTGGGCACGCTGGGAGCCCTGGGACTGTCCGTCGCCCAGTTCAATGCGCTGAAGGCCGCCGAGACCACGAAGGCGGCTTCCGACAACGGACGTTCCGCCATCCTCATCTTCAATCTGGGCGCGCCCTCGCAGCTCGACCTTTTCGACCTCAAGCCCGACGCCCCACGCGAGGTCCGGGGTCCGTTTAAGCCGATCTCCACGAAGGGTGATTTCCAGCTCTCCGAACTGCTCCCGCTCCACGCCAAGGTCGCCGACAAGCTCAGTCTGGTCCGAACCGTCTACCACACCGCCGCTGCGGTCCACGACACCGGACACCAGCTGCTCCAGACCGGCCGCCTCTTCTCGGGTGGCATCAACACCCCGCATGCCGGCTGCGCTCTGGAGTTCCTCAGGGGCCGTCGCAATGAACTCCCTGCCCACGTCATCCTGCCGGAGCCCATGGGCAACACCGGTGGCGGATTGCCGCACGGCCAGGATGCCGGGTTCCTGGGCAAGGCCTACGATCCGTTCTCGATCCATGCCGATCCCTCGAGATCGGATTTCAAGGTGCCGGACCTGCTCCCGCCCACCGAGATCGGCGAGGCGCGTCTCCAGCGGCGTCGGGAACTGCGGGACATCATCGAGGGCACGATCCGCAACTTCGAGTCGACCGACAGCGCGCGGATGATGGACGCCAACTTCGCCGCAGCCTACCGGCTCATGACCAGCGAGAGGGCCCGCGAGGCGTTCGATCTCTCCAAGGAGCCGATGTCGGTGCGGGAACGCTATGGCATGAACCGGTTCGGACAGAGCTGTCTGCTCGCACGACGTCTGGTGGAACGCGGGGTTCGGTTCGTCACGATCAACACGTTCATCACGGTGTTCGACGAGATCACGTGGGATATCCAAGGCTCGAAGCCCTTCACCAGCATCGCGGGGATGAAGGAGATTGTTTGCCCGATGTATGACCAGGGCTACAGCGCCCTGATCGAGGACCTCCACCAGCGCGGCATGCTCGACTCCACCCTTGTGGCGAATCTGGCGGAGTTTGGTCGGACACCGAAGATCAACCCGACCGGTGGACGTGACCATTGGCCTGCGTGCTGGACCTGCTACTTCGCCGGTGGAGGTATCCAGGGCGGTCGAGTCGTGGGCAAATCCGATGAGATCGCTGCCTATCCGGCTGAGCGTCCTGTCACGCCGGCCGAGATTGTCGGGACGATCTACCGAAGTCTGGGCCTGGATCTCGAGACCCACCTGCCGGGTCCGCAGGGTCGGCCGTTTCCGTTGGTCGACTTCGGCACCCAACCCATCCGGGAGCTGTTCGCATGAGGCAGTTGAGAGTTGAGAGTCGAGAGTTGAGAGACGGAATCCGGGGATTTCTGGGACGTCTTTCGGGGCTATGCCAGGGGTGGCTGGGTGCGGACGCACCCAGTGCTGCAGGGCACTGCAGCACCCACCGGGGAGGGGGCCTGTGGCCCTGGTGGATCTTCTCTCTCAATACTCGACGCTCAACGCTCAACGTGTTTCTCGCCGTCGCCGCGTCGGCGGCAGAGCCCGTCCCCACCCCGAGCTTCCGCAACCAGGTCCAGCCCATCCTCACCAAGGCCGGCTGCAATATGGGAGCCTGTCACGGGGCCGCGGCCGGCAAGAACGGGTTCTACATCAGCCTCCGGGGCTACAACGATGAGGCCGTCTGGCAGGCGATCACCCGGAGCGGTGGTGGACGCCGTATCGCTCTCTCAGATCCCGGACGGAGTCTCCTGCTCCTCAAGGCCACCGGTACGGTTCCCCACAAGGGTGGAAAGCGGTTGGACACCGGGTCCCCCGAGTACC
>SYEM01000026.1 GCA_005801385.1 Verrucomicrobiales bacterium
AGGACCTGGCCGGGTTTCCAAGCTCGCGCACCAGACTGAGGACCTGACCCCAAGCCCACAACGGATGGACGAATGACCTGGCACCGAATTCTCCCCAGGCCCAGAGCGTGCGCAAGACCCAGGGTCCTGCACGGGTGGGTTGTGACGGGGTACTGCCGCGGAGAGCGAGCCATCCCATGTCCCTATCCCTCAACCCGGTCGACACGTCCCAACGGGGCCCCACATACCAGCCCAGGATGAACCCCTGGACGTTCCAATCGGAACAGGTGCCGCGCTCTGGAGGAGGGCCGCGATCGGGATGTTTGAGACTGATCCAGGGATATTCGGTTGGATGCATCCGGTCCTTCAGACCGTGGAGAATGATGGGGGCTGCGGTCCCAGAGCGTCGCTCTGGGCCGGTATGCGGCAGCCCCATTGCGTCGCTCGGGAGGAGGATTCGGGGCCAGGTCATCTATCCCTAGATTTAGGGATGGGCTGGGCATGGCGCAGGAGGCAATGGCCGTGGTGGAGTGCTGGACATGCGAATACCGCGATTCAAGGCTGCTCCCGACGAGGAGGCCGGCTGTTACCACTGCGTCTCCCGTGTCGTGGAGAAGCGTCATGCCTTCGAGGACCGGGAACGGGAGATGTTCCGCACCCTGCTGCAGGAATACGCCGCCTTCTGCGGGGTGGAGGTCCTCACCTGGTGCATCCTCTCCAACCACTTCCACCTCCTCATCAGGGTGCCCAAGAAGCCCGCTACTCCACCACCCATCGAGGCCTTGATCGAGCGGTTGAACCACCTCAGCAGCAGCGCCTTGTCCGGAGTCGCTGCCCAGCAGATGGTCGATCGGTTCCGCGCTGCCGGTCAGGAGGAACCGGTGGAGGAACTGCGACAGCGACTGTGGGTCCAGATGTACGATCTGAGCCAGTTCATGAAACTGCTCAAGCAGCGCTTCAGCCAGTGGTTCAACCGGGTCCACAACCGTGAGGGAACCCTCTGGGAGGGACGATTCCGAAGCACCCTGGTGGAGGGGAACAGTCCAGCCTTGGCCACCGTGGCGGCCTACATCGACCTGAACCCGATCCGGGCAGGTCTGGCGAAGGATCCCAAGGACTACCGCTGGTGTGGGTATGCCGAGGCGGTGGCGTCCAATGCCTCGGCCCAGAGGGGGCTCGCAGGGGTCTTGGGTGTCGGGGTCGACGCGGTACTGACAGAGTACCGGAAATGGCTGTTCCGGCAGGGGGAGGAACGGGAGGGGACCGATGAGCAAGGCCGTCCGCTTCGGAAGGGGTTCGATCGGGAGCGAATGCTGAAGGTGTTGGCAGAGGGGGGCGAACTGCCGCGCACGGAGTACCTGAAGCTGAGGATCCGCTACATGGTGGATGGGGCGGTCCTGGGGAGCCGTGAGTATGTGGATTTGGTGTTCCAACGACATCGGGACTGGTTCGGCGCACGGCGCACTTCAGGCGCCCGACCCGTGCGAGGGGTGTCGGGCTTGGCACTGAGCTGCCTGCGCGACCTACGCGTCCGGGTAGCCGGGTGAACTGGAACCGGCCAGGGGCTGGCCAGTCCCGAATCAGAAGACAACAACCGCGATTGCTTCACCACGGACGATCTGGGCGGGCTCGTGTCGACCCATGCCGCCCCGTCTTCAAAACAGGGTTGGGACGCTGAGACGGTGTCCTGGCTCAGCTTTTTGGATTATCCAAACCTGCCGAGGAGATGGCAGTGAGGGGCCTCCACGCCGTGAAGCGATCGAGCCACAACCGTCATCGGAAAGAGGACCTGACCCTAAACGTCGAGGCACAAGGAATTTGAAGGATCAATTCGTCCTCTTCGCCGTTCGGGCTCCTCTTTCGGTTTCTTGGAAACGCACTCCTCCGATGCCGAGAATTTTCGGAACTGCCACATAGATTGGGGGATTCGGGCACAGATCGATCAATAGGTCAGGGGTCGAATCCTGGATCCCCAAGGCATCCAGAGAGTGGTCTTTGATATCAAAGAGCCCCGACGCATAGAGATCCGTCCCTTCAATTTTCAGAAGAATCAGGGGGAGGGCCGTCTTCTCAAGCGGGACCTCACTGCATCCCAAAAGCGGTCGCATGGAACCCTCATTTCCGCCGATGGGACCATCCTCCTCGTCGGGCAGGCCAAGTGTCATGCACCAACCCCAAACGGGATTCGCGACCAGGTCCTCAATCGTGATTTCCTCAATGAACTTCCACGAACCATAGCGAGGGTCTGGGGATTCACGGCTCAAGTTCTCGTTCTCGTTCATGAAGGGATATCTCGTTCCACCCCTGATGATGAATGACCCCATCAGGAACAAGGCAAGAATTGCCGAGCACCGGGCTGAGGGGCTGAGGACCTGACCCCAAGCCCGAACCATCTGACAAATGACCTGGCCCCGTATCCGTCCCACGGGCCCCGTATCCGTCCGTATCCCTCGGCAAACGCAGCAATCGGATTCACATCGTCACCAAGCCTGGACTCTCCACAATCGATGACCTGGCCCCGAACCTTGAACCCTCCACCAACACTCGATTCGTCCTAGACCTCCTCGGGGGATTCTTCCGTGGTTACGGTTCTGGATGCCTTTTAGGCCACGGTGTGGATGCGCTCGTAGATTTCCCCCAGGGTGATTTCCTCACGCCACGAGGCTTCGACATCAACGCCGTAATGCTTTCGAAGCGAGCAGCAGAAGGATTCCAATTCCATCGAGTCAACGATGTCGCCCGGGGGGTGAATGGAACGGTACACGTCCATCACCTTATCCTCAGGACGGAAACAAAGCCTCCTGCAGTCATGGAATCCGAAGGCTTCGATGAATTGGCCCAGAAACTCCCGAATCTGCTGTTTCGGAGTTTCCGGGAATCTGCGACGCCAGCGAATGCCAGTGCATGGCCGCTCCCAATAGGTGCGTAAAGCACGCCTGCTCCGAATCTCCGCCACCAGGCCAGTAGCCAAAGCGCCCACCGAGAAGAGCGACCCGACTATCCAATTTGCATTGAACCCGAAATGCCAATAGGCAGTCAGGGCACCTGCGAGAATCAGCCCTCCACCGAACAATCCCTGAAGTATGCGAATCGGTGAAATCCGTGACGTGCCGTCTGGCTCACCGGCTCAGGTTAGCTGGAGCGTCGCGAGCAGCGGCAGGTGGTCCGAGCCATCCCCCGATCTTACCTCGGCGGCGAGGGCCTTGACGGGCCCCTGAATCCAGATGAAGTCGATCCGGCGATCGGGATGGTTGGTCGGGTAGGTGCCGCCACCGCTGATGCCCGCCAGACGCCACGCGTCCTTGAAGTGGGTGTTCATCTCGACATCGAACCGACTCCCGGGCTGGTCGTTGAAGTCGCCCTCCAGGATGAATGGCAGACCCTTGTGGGATTCCGCCGCCTTCAGGATCTCAGGGATGCACGCCCTGCGCGTGGCGTCGTCGGACCGGTGGTCCAAATGGGTCGAGCAGAACACGACGGGGTGACCGTCGACATCGACCACGGCCTGGAGTAGTCCCCGCTGCTCACCGCCGCCCACGGCGCGATAGAGGAGGTTCGAGGACTTCTGGATCGGAAAGCGACTCAGGATCGCATTGCCATATTCTCCACCCTGGAGAGAGATGTTTTTCCCAAACAACGGGGTCAGGCCAGTGTGGTGGGCGATCTCATTGAGCAGGTCACGGCGCCCGGTCCGATCAGCACCCCGATCGACCTCCTGGAGGGCGACCAGATCGGCCCCCGAGTCCTTGATGGTCTGGGCAATCCGGATCAGATCGAGTTGTCCGTCCAGCCCCTCCCCGTGGTGGATATTGTAGGTGAGGGCTCGCAGCGTCGGTCCGGGCTTGCGGCTGCCCCCGGTGGCACAGCCAGCGATGGTGGCCCCAGCGAGTACGGTGAGATGGCGCAGGAATTGGCTTCGATTCACGAGCAGGGAGTCTCCCGAAAGATGCGCACGAGGCAAGAGCCACGAGCCGGGTGGCGTAGGACGAGGACAGGACGACACCGACACCCCCGTCCAACCGCGTTGACGGGATGCTCCCGGATGCGGCCTGATTGAGTTGAACGCTATGGAAAGCCTCCTGCATTTCATCACGTCGACGGATCCGAAGATCCGTGACCAGGCCCTCGATGACCGGTGTCGCGAGGCTTCCCGCGATGAGCTTCTTGAAACGGCCAGGGAGCTCGACGCGTTTCGTCGCAAGGCCGACAACCTCTATGAGCGGGTCCGCGCCCTGTTCTTCCTCTATGCGGTCTACCGGTTCCACCTCCCAGGGAAACTTGAGGAGGCCTCCGGTCCGCTGGTGCCGTTCCAGGGGTTTCACCACCTGCTGGGACGTCGTTTCGAGGAGGCCATCGACACTTTCATGCGGATTCAGTCGGAGCGGGGGCCCAGCGACGGGCTGTGCTCCGCCCTTGCCGCCGCCTACCACCGCCTGGCCTTCCAGACCCTGGCCGACCAGGTCCGCCGCAGCGTCCGCACCGTGCGGGGCAACCAGTGGATGTTCCGCATGGGCCACCCGGGCGACCAGCCCCTGCGGATCCGACGCGAGCTCCTCGAGCCCAGCTCCGACGGAACCTACCCGATCCTCCGTGAGCAGACCCCGGTCCGCATGGACCTCACCCATTCGGCCTGGTCCGACATCTTCTTCCTTGGGATGGACTATCCGGAGGGCGCGAAGGTCCTGAATATCTCGGTCGATCTTGGGGTTCATGGACGCGACCCCGCCCCGCGTCCTCCGGTCAGTGCCTGGCTACGGGTGCTGGATGAACCGGTGCTGCGCCTCACCTCGGTGGACCTGGGGGCTACGGCCGACCTGACCTCGCTCGGGGACGTCTTCGATTTCGCGCGGGATTACCTCGGACTCCTGAAGGCGGCGGTGATCGCCTCGGGCATCGTCCCGCCTGGAATCGAGGGTTCCGGCCATACGCTTCCTGACCTTCTGGAACAGGTCGTGGGACCTGGACGGGGGCTCGAGATCGTCTCGTGCGTCAACGACATCCCGAAGGGTTCCCGTTTGGCAGTCAGCACCAACCTGCTCGGGTCGCTCATCAGCGTCTGCATGCGGGCCACGGGGCAGACCACTGGCGAGGAGGTTGGGGGTTCGGGGGCGGCTGCGGACCGGGGGCTGACCGGGCCTCTCTCTGAGTCTGATCGTCGCATCGTCCTCGCCCGTGCGCTCCTCGGCGAGTGGCTTGGAGGATCCGGTGGCGGCTGGCAGGACTCCGGGGGCGTCTGGCCGGGCATCAAGCTCATCACGGGTGTGGCAGCCTCGGAATCCGATCCGGAATCCGGCATCTCCCGCGGACGGCTGATGCCGACCCACCATGTGTTCTCCCGCGACGAGATCCCCGAGTCGGCTCGTCGGGCTCTCATGGACTCGCTGGTGGTCGTCCATGGTGGCATGGCCCAGAACGTGGGTCCCATCCTCGAGATGGTGACCGAGAAGTACCTCCTCCGCAGCGCCTCCGAGTGGGTGGGGCGTCAGGAGGCGCTGGGTGTCCTGGACGATGTTATCGCCGCGCTGCGTCGGGGGGACATCCGAGCGTTGGGCGCCGCGACGACCCGCAATTTCCGGAAGCCGCTGCAGACCATCATCCCGTGGGCTTCGAACGCCTTCACCGAGACCCTGATCGCCCGGTGTGAGCAGGAGTTCGGGTCCGACTTCTGGGGGTTCTGGATGCTGGGCGGCATGTCGGGTGGCGGCATGGGCTTCATCTTTGCCCCCAACCGGAAGGCCGAGGCCCAGAAGCGTCTCCAGGACATCATGCTCACGACCAAGCGGGAACTGCAGCATGCACTGCCCTTCGCGATGGATCCCGTGGTGTTCGACTACGCCATCAACGAAAACGGGACCTTCGCCGAGCTGCTCGGAGGTTCCGAAGCCCTGATGCCCCCCGGATATTACGCGCTCACCGTTCCAGCATTGCTAAGGGCGGATCGGCGCGATCTCCCGCCGGTGCGCCGGGCGGAACTCGACAAGCTCGGTGCCGCGTCCCGGACGCGTCCGGAGCTCCGGGGCATGGTGCAGACGTTGTTCGACGTCCTGCTGCCCAAGGGGCGGGAAGAGCAGGCGGGCGCCACGCCGCTCCAGGCGCTGCTCGGGGAACATGGGTTCGATCGGGCCCAGCATGAGCGCATCCGGGCGGAACTCCGCGAGGGTCGGATCGGACTGGCCCAGAACCGGCTCCGATCGGACACCCGGATCGAGGATGTCGAACCGGGCGACGTATCCGACCCGCTCAGGTCTGATGCCGGAGGTGCTTTGCTTCGAAAGGGTGAGTCCCTGCTGCGTTCCGGTGCCGTCGCGGTCGTGACCCTGGCCGCCGGCGCGGGGTCGCGGTGGACTGGGGGCGCCGGAACCTGCAAGGCGCTACATCCGTATGCCAAGCTGGGAGGACACCACCGGACCTTCCTTGAAACCCATCTCGCAAAGTCACGTCGGATCTCGCGGCAGTTCGGTCGGCCGATCCCACACGTCTTCACCACCAGCTACGCGACACACGAACCCACGACCCGGTTTCTCGGACGCGTCGGGAACTACGGCTACGAAGGTCCCGTCCTCCTGTCGCCGGGGCGCAGTGTGGGTCTGAGGATGATCCCAACCGAACGGGACCTCCGGTTCCAATGGGAGGAGATGCCGCAGCAGGTGCTCGACGTCCAGCAGCAGAAGGTTCGGGACAGTCTCCGGGCAGCCCTCATCGGTTGGGCCCGTGGTGCGGGTGAGGGGGGCGACTACACCGACAACCTCCCGATGCAGTGTCTGCATCCGGTGGGGCACTTCTTCGAGATCCCGAACCTTCTCCGGAACGGTGTCCTCGGACGTCTCCTCCGGGAGCATCCCGATCTCCAGCACCTGATGCTCCACAACATCGACACCCTGGGAGCGGATGTGGATCCCTCGATGCTCGGACACCATCACTCCAGCGGTGCGTGTCTGACGTTCGAGGTCATCACCCGTCGTCTGGAGGATCGGGGTGGTGGTCTCGCCCGGGTGAATGGACGACCCCGCCTCGTCGAGGGTCTTTCCATGCCTCGCGAGGAGGATGAGTTCCGGTTGAGCTACTACAACTCGATGACGACCTGGATCCACATCGATCCGTTCCTCGCGTCGATGGGGCTCGCACGTCGGGATCTCCTCGAGCCCGAGTCCAACGGCGAGAGGATCCTTGCGGCGATCCGGGACCTTGCCGCACGGGTTCCCACCTACATCACGTTGAAGGATGTGAAGAAGCGGTGGGGGCATGGGCAGGAGGACGTCTTCCCGGTGGCGCAGTTCGAGAAGCTCTGGGGGGATCTCACCGCGGTGCCCGAACTGGACTCGCGCTTCGTGGTCGTGCCTCGTAGCCGGGGCCAGCAGCTCAAGGACCAGGCCCAGCTTGACGGTTGGCTCCGGGATGGGTCGGCCGCCCACGTCGAGTCGCTCTGCGCGTGGTCCTGAAACCCGGCCGGTCAGTGTCCTGGAACGCATGAGGGGGTTCCTGATCATTGCGTTCCTGATTGTGGTGTCGGGGCCTGCGACGGGCAGCGAGAAGCCTGGGATTCCCCGTGGCCCGGCACCTGTGGAGACGCAAAAGGCCCACGCAGTCTTCCGGGTCACACCGCGCATCTACTCCGGTGCCCAACCTGGGGGTGATGCCGCATTCCACGAACTTGCGCGGATGGGCGTCCGCACCCTCGTCAGTGTGGATGGTGCACGCCCGGATCCTGTCGCCGCCCAGCGGCACGGACTCCGGTACGTCCACCTGCCCATCGGTTACGACGGTATCGCCACTCAGCGGGTGGCTCAGTTGGTGAAAGCCATCGCGGAGCTGCCGACGCCCCTCTACGTCCATTGCCATCACGGACAGCATCGCGGGCCTGCCGCCGTGGCGGTGATGGCCATGGCCCGCGAGGGTTGGTCGTCGGAACAGGCCATGGCCTGGATGCGCCAGGCGGGCACGTCCACGAACTACCCAGGTCTTTACGGTGTCGTGCGACAGTTTCGGTGTCCCGACCCCGAGCAGGTCGAGGCGGCCGGGGAGTTGCCCGAGACCACGGTCGTTCCGGCTCGGGTGATGGCGATGGTCGTCATCGATGTCCACTGGAGTCGCCTCAGGGCATGGCAACGGCGTTCCTGGAAGCCCGTTCCCGGCGATGTCACCACCACCCTACACCAGGATGCTCTGCAGCTCTGGGAATCCCTGCATGAACTCGGACGACAGGAGGCGACGCAGCGTCTGTCTGCAGACTACCGTCGGCGTCATGCGGTGTCCGAGGAACGAGCCAAGGCGTTGCTCGACGAGACCGCGAATCCGGGGCCGCCATCAGTCCAGCGTCTTGAAGGGCTTGTCGGTAGTCTCGGCGAGAGCTGTACGGCGTGTCATCGGGAGCATCGCGACTGAGGTGGAGCCCGGCTTTTGACCTTCCCGGCGAGGGATCGGATCCTAGCATCCGCCTCATGATTCCCTGGAAGGACTCCTCGACGGCTCCGTCGTGCATCACGGGCTTTATGCATCGGGCCGCCTGGGTCCTTTCCGCCTTGTCCGTCGGCACTGTCGCGCTGATGGCGGTAGATAGAGTGGACCGATCCCTGCCAGACCAGTGGCGCCGGGAGCGCCGGGTCATCGATCTCCACCAGCACGTTGAAGGGACCGAGGAACGTCTGCAGCGATGGCTGCGCATCATGGACCGGGTCGGGGTCGGGGTCGGCGTGAACCTCAGTGGCGGGACGGTCACGTCCAAGCCCGGCGAGACCTCCGCTTTCGAGCGGACCCGTGCCCTCACCGACCGCATTGCGCCGGGCCGTGCGGTGCTCCACTTCAATCTCGACTACGCCGGATGGGATGCGCCGGACTTCGGCGAGCGGGCCGTCCAGCAGGTCGAACGCGCCCATGCCCTCGGGGCCTCGGGACTGAAGGAGTTCAAGCGGCTCGGTCTGTTTCTCAGGGATGGATCCGGTCGGCTGATCCGGATCGACGACCCGAAGCTCGATGGGGTCTGGCGTCGCTGCGGCGAACTGGGGCTGCCGGTGAGCGTCCACGTTGCCGACCCGCGCGCCTTCTGGCTGCCCTACACCCAGCAGAACGAGCGGTGGAAGGAGCTGAAGGACCACAGGAACTGGTGGTTCGGCGATCCCAACCAGTTCCCCTCCCGGACCGAACTCCTCGCGGCACTCGAGCGGGTCATCACCCGACACCCGGACACGACCTTCGTCTGTGTCCACTTCGCCAACAACGCGGAGGACCTGGACTGGGTGGATCACCAACTCGACGCCCACCCCAACATGTTTGCCGACCTCGCGGCGCGGATCCCGGAGCTCGGTCGACAGGACCCCGCGCGGACGCGGGCGCTGTTCACCAAGCACCAGGATCGCATCCTGTTCGCGACCGACTTCCAGGTCTATGACCGGCTCATCCTGGGTTCCTCGGGGGACGGGGAACGGCCCACCGATGACGAGGCCGTTGCATTCTTCGAGAAGCAATGGCGGTGGCTGGAGACCCACGACCGGGACTGGCCGCACATGACGCCCATCCAGGGGGACTGGACGATCAGTTCGATCGGATTGCCTCCGTCGGTCCTTCGGAAGATCTACTTCGACAATGCCCGACGTCTCCTCGTGAGGTCCCTGCCGTCCACGATCCTCCGGGCGAAGCGGATCGACCGTGACTTTCGACCCGATGGACGTCTCAGCGACCGGGAATGGGCTTTGGCGGAACCTTTTCCGCTGGAGCAGGAATCGGTCGATGGACGGGTGCGGGCGGAGATGAGCACCACCTGCCGTGCATTGTGGTCCGACCGCTTCCTGTACCTCTCCTACGAATGTCCGTTCACGGTCCTGACCGATTTCGGCAGGGCCCGCGCAGGCGAACGCCTGGAAAAGGGAGCCTCGCTCTGGGATCGCGATGTCGTGGAGTTCTTCTGCGCCCCGGATCCTGCGAGACTGACCGAGTACACGGAGTACGAGTGGTCCCCGAACAACGAAGGTCTCGACCTCCGGATCCGCCGTCCGGACTTCGACTTCCCGTGGACCAGCGGCATGGACTGGAAGGTCCGGGTCGACCGACGCAAGAGGGTCTGGCGGTGCGAGGCGCGGATCCCGCTCGAGTCCTTGAGCGGGACGCGTCCGGTTGCTGGGACCCGGTGGCGGGCGAACCTCTATCGCATCGATCGTGCGAACCGTGCGTTCCTGGCCTCGAACCCGCTGCTCTCGGGCAGCTTCCACACGCCTGAACGCTTCGGGTGGCTGGAGTTCACCCGTTAGCGGCCCGGTGCGATCGGTCCGACAGTGTGCGAGCCTGTCTAGGGTTTGCCGCCTGCGGACTTCGCAGCGGGAGACTGAAGTCGATTAAGCGCGCTCAGGACCGCCTTCATCGAGGCCAGCTGGATGTTGGTGTCGACTCCGGCGCCCCAGCGGGCCTGTCCGTCGGTGGTACGGATCTGGATGTAGGCGATGGCGCTCGCTTCGGTGCCGGCGCTGAGGGCGTGTTGTTTGAACGAGACGACCTCGAAGGCCGGCGCTCCGGCACTGACCAGCGCGGCCACGAAGGCGGCGATCGGTCCGTTGCCCTCGCCCGACATCATGGATTCCTTGCCGTTGTGACGGACCGAGGCGCGGCAGCGGAAGACCTTCTCCACACCGTCGGCATGGAAATGGTGCAGTTCCCACGGCGAGTTCGGCTCGATGTACTCGCGCCAGAACAACCCGCGCAGCTCCTCGCCCTTCACCTCACGACCGAGGGCGTCGACCCAGTCGTTGGCGATCGGCCCGAACTCCCGCTGCAGTTCCTTGGGCAGCTCGATCCCGAACTCGCTCTCCAGGAGGTAGGCGACACCTCCCTTGCCGGACTGGCTGTTGACCCGGATGACCTCGCGGTACTCCCGGCCGATGTCGGCGGGATCGATCGTGAGGTAGGGGACATCCCAGTGTGGACGACCGCCGTTCGACCACTC
>SYEM01000244.1 GCA_005801385.1 Verrucomicrobiales bacterium
CGGTTCCTTGATGATCGCGAGGCCGTGACCTACTTCACCCGGTACTTCAACTGGTACGACACCGAGCATTACCACTCGGGCATCAACTTCGTTACCCCGCAGCAAGCCCACGACGGCCAAAGGAAGGCCATCGTGGAGGATAGACGGGCAAAAGCCTTCTCCCAGCGCCGCCGGCGCCGGGAGGAAAACCAACAAAAATCCGGCGTGCAAAAAACCAAGAACCAAGGAACATCGATCAGCCAGCACTCCGTAGTGTAATCACCTGCTCGGTTAGGTCATTGGTTAAAAAACGCGCCGACTTTGTTATCCTATCAGGGTATTAAGGGTGCAAGACACTGTCTTGTCGTCTGTTTAAACAATACGCCCCTGAGGCCTGCCCAGTCTGCCCTGCTGAGTCCCTGCAGGATGGCCTCGGCGAACGGTCCGGTCTTTCCCTGGATCTCGTCATAGAGCCACACGAAGCCACCCGGGACGGATGTGGATTTCCCCCAATCCAAGTACCGCCGGGTCGCGGAGGCTGTGGTCTCCTCGCCGACGGCTCGCCCTCCCGAATCCGTCCCCTGGGCCCAGATTCCTGGATAGACTGGAATACCTGGGAAGGACCATTGGGCTGGATTGTTCCCTCGGCCCCCACCGTAGCACTGGAGGTTGACCGCCTGGATCGTGCCCGGGCGCTGCCGGTTCACGGCCTGCGCGACGTTCTGCCAGAACAAAGGATTCATATAGGGGCAGAGGGTGACCTTGAATCCCAGTTCCGAGAGCATCACGGAGAACTCGGTCATCGAGGATTCGTCATAGGTGACCTCGTCGTTCAGATCGATGACCGTGACGGCAGGCAGATCGCTGCGGACGGCCTCGAAGTTCTTCCTGAGTCCGCCGCCGGGTCTTGCACCGCCGTTCTTGATGAGGTCCCGGATGTTGTTGAACGCCGGGGATCCTGCCGCTCCGAAACCGAGGGTGACCTGCCGTCCGCTCCGCCGGAGCTGTCTCAGGTCGTTCGCGAAGTTGGGATGCTGCTTGGCCCCGATGTAGGCCCCGTCCTTCACGATCGGGAATTCCTTGTTGAGGTCCAGGGTTCCATCGGGATCGACGTGGACCGACCAGACGATCACCTCGGTGAACTTGGACTTCATCAGTTCGGCAAGGGTCCCTGCACGTCGTTCCTCCGTGTAGATCGGGCCACCGACATAGATACCGAGGTGTGGTTGGGTGCCACCCTTGGTGGACCTCACCCGCAGCGGCTCGCCCTGTGCCTGCCCGTTGGGCAGAAGGATGAATGCCGATATCAACAGGGCCCAGAGGCGGGGGAAGTATGGGAGCGGGACTATAGATCTGAGGTACAGGTGACAGGGGGCTTGAACAAGTCGCTTTTGCTGGAATGTGAATGGATCGAGCCGGGTTGGATTCCGGTCGCGTCACCGGGATTCAGTCGATGGGACGACGGGGAGTCATAGAGGGGGCGTGGCGCACCTGCAGGAGCGCAGACGCGTTGCTTCTGGGCGAGGGGTCCGGTCGATGGGGTGGACCTGCGCAAAGGGCCGCTGACGGGATGGCGAGCGGTCTTGCCAAGGCGCTCAGAGGCTGGCTTCCTCCGCCATCTCCATGAGGCAACTTTTCCGGATCACATCCTTCCAGGCCCTCTTCGTCGCCTTCATCCTCAATGCCTCCGCGGCGGATCCCTCGGTGGAACAGCGCCTCGCCGACCTCGAGGCCTACGTTCGAAACACCGCACCCGCGACCTCGCTGGTTGGCAGCCCGGGGCCGGGACACAACGGTTGGATGATGATCAGCACCGCGCTGGTCCTGTTCATGACCCTCCCGGGACTCGCATTGTTCTATGGCGGACTGGTCCGCAGGAAGAATGTGCTCTCCGTCCTCGCCCAATGCCTCGGGCTGGCCGGGATCGTCACGGTCCTGTGGTGGTCCTGCGGCTACTCCCTGTCGTTCGCGAAGGGATCGCCGTTCCTGGGAGGACTCGACTGGAGCTTTCTCAGGGGAGTGACTGACGCGCCGAATGCTGATTACGGCGCGTGGGTGTCCCACAACATCTATGCGATGTACCAGATGATGTTCGCCATCATCACGCCCGCCCTGATCGTCGGAGCGATCGCCGAGCGCATGCGATTCAGGGCGCTGACGGTCTTCTGCACCGCGTGGATGTTCGTGGTCTACTTCCCGACGGCCCACATGCTGTGGGGTGCGGACGGCTGGATGAACGGGCTCTGGAACGACAAGGCCGCCATCAAGGCAATCGATTTCGCCGGGGGCATCGTGGTCCACATCACCTCGGGATGGAGCGCCCTGGTCCTCTGCATTCTTCTCGGCCCACGACGAGGCTTCGGCCGCGAGCCGATTCCGCCCCACAGCATGGTGCTGTGTCTGGTGGGGACGGGGATGCTCTGGTTCGGCTGGTACGGATTCAATGCAGGCTCGGCCGTCGCGGCGGACCGGATCGCCTCGAATGCCTTCGTGGCCACCACCCTCAGTGCCGCGGTCGGACTCTGCGTCTGGGGCTTCCTGGAGCTGGTGCTCCGTGGCAAGCCGTCCGTGCTGGGACTCTGTTCGGGTGCCGTCGCGGGCCTGGCCACCATCACACCGGCCTCGGGCTTCGTGACCCCATCTGGTGCTGTGATCATCGGGCTCCTCGCCGGCGTCTCCACGTTCCTTGCCTGCGCCAAGCTCAAGAACGCCCTCGGCTACGATGACTCGCTCGACACCTTCGGGGTCCACGCGGTCGGAGGCACCGTCGGAACCGTCATGGCCGGATTCCTCGCCAGTGCGGACATGAACCCGAACCTCCTCGCCGAGCGGATCAGCCCCCTGGTTTCCAAGAGCCTATGGCTGGAGCAGGTCAAGGCAGGCGGCCTGATCATCCTGCTGTCGGTCGTGGCCACCGTTCTCCTGTATCTCATCGTCGACAAGACTCTGGGCTGTCGGGTGTCGGACGAAGTGGAAGACCAGGGGCTCGATCTCACCGAGCACGGTGAGGAGGGCTACACGCACTGAGCAGTGGATCCGGCGAGGTGGGTATGCCGTGAGGTGGGGTCCGACCTCTTCGGGTGAGGAGACCGTCGATTCCCCGTTTTCCGGGTCCCGGGCTTGCCACCCGGCGGAGGTTGCCCGTGTAATCAGGGATCATCCCGCTGGCGAACCGACGCGAGGCCCGGAGCCCCGTCGCGGACCCGCCGCAGGAACCCCTGGATTCCATGAACCAATTGCGAAGCCTCCCGTGGATGGTCCTTGTGGCCCTCCTGACCCTGATCCCCATCCGCGCGTCGGCGGCCGAAGGCGATCTCCGTGATGGAGACCGGGTCCTCTTCCTGGGGGACACCTTCTTCGAGCGGGAGGTCGACTACGGGCACCTCGAGACCCATATCACCGCTGGGTATCGCGACCGGGGCATTACGTTCCGCAACCTTGGCTGGGCAGCGGATACCCCGATGGGGCGCTCCCGCGCGAGTTTCGACTGGAACAAGTCACCCAATGACTGGCTCAAGCGCGTCAAGGAGCAGATCGGCGACTTCAAACCCACGGTGGCGATCCTCGCCTATGGAATGACCGAGGCCCTGGAGTTGGCGTCGCTTCCGCCGGGTGCGGCCCAGTCGGCGCAGCTCGCCGAGTTCCTGAAGCAGGTGCGGCTGCTCATGGGAGCCGTCCGCGAGCTGGGAGGGGCCGACGTCCGGTTCATTGTGGTGGGGCCCCTCGACGTGGGTGCGCCCCCCCCTAGTATGCCGCTCCTGGATCGTAAACCCGTCGAGACCCTCGCCTCCGTGATCCCCCGGGTTCGGGAGACGCTTCGGGACCTCGCCTCTGAAACCGGATCCCGGTTCATCGGCCTCGAATCCACCGCCGCCCTCCCGAGGGAGGCGGACCTCGTCCATCTCAACGAATCGGGCTACCGGGCCCTGGCTGATGCGATCGTCAATCGCTCTGGTGGGGCGGTCGAAGGCAGCAGCCCGGCCTATCTCGTGCTCAATGCTGCAGTCCGGAAGAAGAACGAGCTCTTCTTCCATCGGTGGCGTCCCGCCAACTGGACCTATCTGTTCGGGTTCCGGAAATACGAGCAGGGACAGAACGCGGTCGAGATCCCGAAGTTTGACCCCCTTATCCAGGAGTGGGAGGGACGCATCGCCAAGCTGCGGGACCTCAACCACCAGAATCCGGCAATCGTTGCCGAGGTGACCCGTCTGCAGAAGGAGGCCGCGGAGCGCGCCCACCGGGACCCGAAGTTCAGGGTCCAGCCGGAACCCACGTTCGAGATCTCACCTGGATTCACGGTCAGCCTCTTTGCCGAGAACCCCATGCTCTACAAACCCATCCAGATGAACTGGGACCCGAAGGGCCGTCTCTGGGTGGCCAGTTCGCGTCTGTATCCCCAGATCAAGCCCGGTCAGGACGCCGAGGATGCGGTGATCGTCCTCGAGGACACCGATGGCGACGGCAAGGCGGATCGCCACACGGTGTTCGCCGACGGGCTCGTGATCCCCACAGGCGTGGTGCCCGATGGACGGGGCGGCTGCTATGTCGCCGCCAGCCACCAGCTGCTGCACATCGCCGACACCGACGGCGATGGTCGGGGAGACCAGCGGACGATCGTGATGTCGAGCTTCGGCACCGAGGACACCCATCACAACCTGCACACCCTGCGGTGGGGCTATGACGGACACCTCTACCTGAACCAGTCCATCTACACCCACAGCCATATCGAGACCCCTCAGGGCGTCCGACGCCTCAACAGCGCGGGCATCTGGAGGTTCAATCCCGACACCTCGCGCCTCGAGATCTTCACCAAGGGTGGCTGCAATCCCTGGGGACACCACTGGGACCAGTTCGGCAATTCGTTCTTCACGGACGGCGCCGGAGGGAAGGGGATCTACCATGCGATGGAAGGGGGAACCTACTTCACCTACTCGGACATGCGGCGGGAAGGTGACAGCATCAGCCCGGGCAGCTATCCCAAGTTCGCCAGCCTGGAAATTGTCCACAGCCCCCTGTTCCCGGCCGATTGGCAGGGCAATGCGCTCACCTGTGACTTCCGGGCCCACCGGGTGGTCCGCTTCGCCATCAACGACAACGGGTCCACCTTCCAGACCCGTGAGCTGCCCGATCTGCTCCGCTCGACGAACGTCACCTTCCGGCCGATCGACCTGCGATTTGGTCCGGACGGCGCCCTGTACATCGCCGACTGGTCGAACCCGATCATCCAGCACGGCGAGGTCGACTTCCGCGATCCGCGTCGTGATCACGAGCACGGACGCATCTGGCGCGTGGCCTACACCGGCGACAAGTCGGGTCCGTCGAAGGCCACGGTCCGCGACCTCACCAAGCTGTCCACGCCAGAACTGCTCACCCTGACACTGTCGAAGAATGGCTGGGACCAGGAGCAGGCCCGCATCGTCCTGCGCCAACGTGCGGCCTCCGAGGTCCTCCCGGCGGTGCGGACCTGGTTGGCCCAGCAGAAGGATCCCCGGGCCCCGCTTGAGGCGATGTGGCTGGGCGAGGCCTTGGGTCAGCCCGCCGCTGACCTGGTTGGATCCCTCGCCGCGGCGGCCGATGAGCGTCTGCGGACCGCCGCGGCCCGGCAGCTGAGCCGGTAGACGCCATGAACTGCCCACACCGGGCCTGAATCCTGGTGCGGGGATAGAGTCGCCTCGAGCCCGAGGGTCGAAACGGAAGGAGTCGAGAGCCCATGTCGAGAACCCTCCTGCTGGCCTTCCTCCTCGGCTCCCGGCTCCTGGCTTTTGGCTCCCTCGTCGCCGCCCCGGGCGACTGGGTGGATTCCGATGGCGATGGACTCTCGGATGCCGAGGAAGTCGCGCATCGGACCGATCCCAAGGACGCCCGCAGCTGGTTCCCGAAACGTCTCGCCGCCTGGTGGTGGGATGGAACGGCATCGGCATGGCGGTCAACCGCCGCCGGGCTGGAACCGGTCGGTCTCCCGGGCACGGAGTCCCAGGTGCCTGGAATCGTGCGTGAGGGAATCCGGCTGGTGCCGTCCCCGGGGAAACCCCTGCGGTATCCGACCGCCGGCGCCGATGGATCCCCACAGCTCCGACTCGATCGCGGATCGATCCGCCTCTGGTTCAAACCGGACTGGTCGCTGCCCCGGGGCCAGGAGTGGAGTGCTCCGCTGCTGGAGGTCGGGGGGTACATGGACAAGCCGGCCGGCTGGTGGTCGTGGTACCTGCATGCCACGGTCCAGGGAGGCTTGTCGGTGAAGTTCAGTCAGGGTGCCGCGGAGTATTTTCCCGTCTTCCTCATGGAGAGCCGGCTGCCGGCCGTGTCGTGGTCCGGGACGCCCGGCTGGCACGAGCTGGCCCTGTCCTATGGGCCGACGCTGACGCGGGTCTACCACCAGAACGCCCTGAACGTCTGGACCAACAGCGTCCGGACCGTCTTTGACCACGGCCCCGGGATCGATCCGCGATATCTGCCCTCGGCCGCCGGCATGGCGCGGGGCTTCCAGCTGGGGATGAACGCCGCAGGATCCCTGGCGGTGGAGGGGGCGATCGACAGTGTCGAGACCTTCAACTACCCGATCGGGTTCACTGAAACCTTCCGCCTCCAGCAGCTCACCGTGCGGGCGGTGGAGCGGGATGGTCGCCCGGCCCTTGAATTCGCCCGGCTCTATGAGGGATCGCCCCGACGCAGCGGGATCGGGGCGCCGGGATACCCCGATCCGTGGCCGCTCACGATCCAGCGTCGGCCGTTCGGCGCCACCCAGTGGGGTCCGCCCGTGGTCAACGAGTCCACGGAGGAGCGCTGGATTGACACCTCGGTGGAGAAGGGTCAGCGGTATGAGTACCTGGCGCGGCTCGGACCGGGCATCCGGGGCGAGTCCTACCGCCATTGGGTGGCGGGCATCGAGATGCCGGTGGAGCACCAGCGAGGCGTCGTGTTGCTGGTGGTCGACCGCACCCTCGCCCCGTCGCTCCGATCGGAGCTGGCCCAGCTTCGGACCAATCTCGTCGGTGATGGCTGGCAGGTCCGCGAGTGGCTCGAGGCTCCAAGGCATCGCGATGGCTCGGTCGAGGGCAATGTCGCCAATCGGTCGAAGGTCGCCCGCTGGATCACGGACCACCACGAGCCCGGTGCCACGAACGTGGTCTTCATCCTGGGGCATGTGACGCTGGTCCACAGCGGCGCAGGGGGATGGGACGGCCATCCGGACCACCGGGGTCGCTGGGTGGCGGACGCCTTCTATGGCTACACCCACCGGACGGTCCCGGTCTGGACCGACCTGGAGGCGCAGCCCGGGGGCCGGAACCTGCCCGGGGATGGAGTCCTCGATCAGAGCTACCTGCCGGGTCCGCCCGACTTTGCCGTGGGTCGGGTGGACTTCTGGGGCCTCCCGTCGCTGGGGCGTCGGAGCGAGGCCGATCTCCTCCGGCAGTATCTGGCCAAGGCGACGCGGTATCGGCTGCACCGGATCCCGACCTGGGGACGCGTCTCGTGCCTGGCGGAGAACCCGGCCGCCAACGTCGCGGTCCTGTCGGCCCAGACGCTTGCCGGGGCCGCCTTCGGCGTGGAGCCCGGGGTGTTGTTCGACGGCCACAACCTCCGGGACCAGGTGCCGGTCGACCTCGGGGTCCACTTCCAGTACGCCAGCGCCGGTGAGGCGGGGATCTTCGATGGGCTGGGGGGCAGCCATACGAGTGATGCCTTCGTGGATCCATCGCGGGAACTGCCCGTCACGTTCCGTCAGGTCTGGTTTTCCTACGGACCCGACTGGGCCCGTGTCGATGACCGGGGTCGGCTGATCTCGAGGGACAACTGGCTGAGGGCCTCGCTGGCCGGTCCCAATCATGGCCTGGCCACGTTCGGCGGCGTGTCCTGGGACTACACCCTGCTGGGAGCCGGTGCGCCGTTGGCCGACCTGATGGTCCGGAGCTGGTCCCGACCCGGACTCCAGGTGCCCGCGTTCCACAGCATCCTCGGGGACCCAACCCTACGACTCTTCCGCGTCAGCCCACCGTCGGACCTCAAGCTGGAGCGGTCCGGGCGGCGCGTGACCCTGTCCTGGATTCCGTCGCCCGATGGGGGTTGCCGTTATGTCATCTATCGGAGCACCGGGGGACTCGAGGGGTTCTCGACTCCTCTGGAGGCGGGGCGATCGATCGAGGGGACCACCTTCACCGACGAGGACGCACCGGAGGCGGCGGTCTACCAGGTCCGGGCGATCCGGTTGCAGGAGACCGGTTCCGGATCGTTCTGGAACAACAGCCAGGGTGTGTTCGTGGGTCCCTGAGATGGCGATGGATCCGGGGCTGGACACGGGAGATGCACCACTTCCCGTCTGGTCCTCCGTCTGGGTCCGGCTAGGCTGATCGGGTCATGCGCGGCGAACTCAGGGATGACCACGGACGTGTGATGCGGGACCTGAGGGTCAGCATCACCGACCGCTGCAATTTCCGGTGCGTCTACTGCCTGCCTGAGACCGAGGAGGCTGCCAATTTCTACCGGACCCGGTTCGATGCCGTCCGAAATCCCAACCCGGCCTCCACGTTGCCGTTGGACTATGCGTGGAAGCCGCGGCACGAGCTGCTCAGCTACGAGGAGATCGAACGGTTCGTCCGGGTGGCCGCGGATCTGGGCATCGAGAAGGTCCGTCTCACCGGCGGCGAGCCTCTCCTGCGTCGGGACGTCCCCCGTCTGGTCCGTGCGCTGGCGGCGATCCCCGGAATCAAGGACCTGGCCCTCACCACCAATGGATTCCTGTTCGGGTCCCAGGCCGCCGCGCTGCGCGAGGCGGGACTCCATCGGGTGAGCATCAGCCTCGACTCTCTGGATCGCGACCGGTTCCGGCTCTTGACCGGCCGGGATGGGCTTCAGGAGACGCTGTCGGCGATCGACACGGCCCAGGCTCTGGGGTTCCAGCCGGTGAAGGTGAACGCGGTCATCATTGGGGGGCTGAACGACCATGAGATCGAGCCCCTTGCCCAGTTCGCTCGGGACCGGGGCCTCGTGATGAGGTTCATCGAGTTCATGCCGCTCGATTCCAAGCGTGCCTGGCAACGGGACCTCGTCGTATCGGCACGCACCCTCCTGGAGCGGCTGGCGGACCGGTTCGACCTGGTCCCGATCGAGGCCTCGTCCAATCCCTCCGAGACGGCGCGCCGATGGCGCTTCGCCGACGGTCCGGGTGAGATCGGCATCATCGCCCCGGTCACCCAACCCTTCTGCGGGCATTGCAACCGGCTTCGCCTCACGGCGGACGGACAGGTCCGGACCTGCCTCTTCAGCCTGGTCGAGCACGACATCCGGCCGCTGCTCCGCGAAGGCCTGCCCGATGCGGCCCTTGCGGATCGTCTGGTCGGAATCGTCCGGGGCAAGGAGGCCGGGCACCGGATCGGTCAGCCGGACTTCATCCAGCCCCAGCGGACGATGAGCTGCATCGGGGGATAGCGGTGTTGCGGACTGCCCGAAATCTGATGCAGGCGCGGAGGCGTCGGCATCTGCTGATGCTCGGTCTGCCTGGGTGGATCTTCTGATTTGGGATCCTACCTCACCCCTGCTCCCGCCTTGGCGCGATCGATCACGAAGCGGACGAGTTCCTCGGAGCGGAAGAATCCGAGGTCCATGTTGTGCCCCTGACCTGGAAGCACGATCAGGCGGATGTCCTTCCCGTGCCCGGTCGAGTTGTAACCCGACACGAAGGCCCCGGAGTTGGGTTCCAGGGGCACCACGGTGTCGACATCCCCATGGATCAGCAGGGCAGGGATTCCTGCCTTGGCGATCCGTCCCGATTTGGACACGGGATTCAGGGTGTCGAGGCGCTGGACCAGTTCGCCCGGGGCCAGGCCGTAGGAGGGTGCGGCACGGTCGAGACCGGGATAGCTTCGGACATCGAACACCGGGTAGATCCCGGCGAGCCCCGAGACCCGATCGGGATGGCTGCCTGCCCAGCTGGTGACGATGAGTCCGCCACGGCTGCGTCCCAGCACACAGGCCTTTCGGGCGAGTCCGAACCGCCGCCGCACTTCCCGATACAGGGCCTCCTGGGCCGCATGGGCGGCCGGGCTGCCGTAGGCCTCGCCGACGTCGACCCCTGCGATCGCCACGCCGGCCTCGAGGAACCGTTCGTGCATCCAGCGCTCCGCCTCGTCGGGCACGTTGGACAGCGTGGGTGCGTAGAACACCCAGGGTTGCCCGCGGCGCGAAACCTTCTCCGGAAGTCCGGGCAGGATCACGAAGGCCGGGCGTCCACCCGCCATGAACGTCTCGGTGCGCCCCAGGACGACGGATTTCGGGTCATCGGAAGGTGTCGCGGAGGCCCTCTGTTCGGGTCGCACAAGGGGCCAGCCGGCGGCGGGGTGGACCGAGAGGGTGGAGGGTGGCTTGGATCTCGCTCCCGGCTGAGACCGGATCCAGGGGAGGAGTGCATCCGCCCAGCGATGGCCGTGTTCGCGGAGTCCGTCCCCGTTGAAGTGCACCCCACGTCCGTCCCCGTCCCGCCATCGCTCGGTCAGCGCATCGGTATCCGGCCCCTGAAGCGCCAGTCCGGAACGCCAGAGCGAGGCCTGCGCCGAGCGGATGTCCTCCGAGCCCCGGTCGTCTGGCGTGTGGTAGCTCACCTGCGCCACGAACCAGGGAATCGGCCATCCTGCACTGGATCGGGTGTCCTCGATCAGCCGCCTCAGAAACGAGGCATACTGGATGCCTGGCAGGGTGCGGCTGGGATCCGACTGGTTGGCGTCGGATTCCCCCTGATGCCAGAGCACCGCCCGGAATTGCCGCGGCCCTGTCGCTTGGATCTGGGCGACCAGGTTCCGGAACAGGTCGCCGTCGGACTCCCAGCCCTCGCCTGAGCGTTGGACCCGGGCCATCACCGTGGGGGGACGGTCGAATCGTACCGCCTTGGGCAGCCATTCCCGGACGCTGGTGCCGCCACTGCCGGTCGCAATGAACCCGATCGGGAGGTCCAGTTCCTTGGCAAGTTCGTCACCGAGGGCAGGAAGGAAACTTCCCCCATCGCCACTGGCGCCGGGCTGGGGATCGGCCGCCTGCTGCCAGCCTTTCGGTCCCCGAGTGAACACCCGCCCCGATGTCGGGGTCAGACGTTCGGACCCGTGGTTGGCGGAGTTGGACTGTCCGGCGACGACGAAGACCTCACCCACACCGAGGGAGACCGAGGCGGCTGCCAGGATCTCCTGACCCCGTCGGATCCGGACCTCCAGGGGCCAGGGGCCTCCGGCCGGAAGAGTCACCCCGATCTGGAACCCGCCCTCGCCCGGAGCCACGACCTGCCACGATCTCCATCGTTCCCCGGGACCCAGCCGCCCTTCGATCACGTCCCCGGCCCGGACCTTCGCCTCGGGAGGGAAGCTTCCGACGACCGATACCTCCGCGGCGTTCCGGTCATCCCGCTGGTGAACCGAGTTTGAGACCGGCGCGGTGAGGGTCCACGGGACGGGGTCGGCCTGGATGAGGACACCGGCCAGCAGGAGTCCTGCGAAGGCTCCGAGGGGGAGGGGGTGCATGGGTGGGGCGGGGGGGAGGTTTCCGGGTCAGCCGAGGTCGATCGATCCACCCTGTCCATGACCCACATGCACTTCCTCACAGGGCTGCACGACAATGAATCCCGACCCCTCGAACCGAAGCTGGATGGACTCGCCACTCGCCCGTCCGAAGAACGTCTTGAGGCTGATGTCGGTGTGGATCTCCGGCGAGAGGGAGCCCGACCACGCCACCGTGGCGTTGGGGTCGCTGAAGACCGGCTGACCGGGTTCCACCCGGAGCACAAGGGGGTCGAAGTGGGTCGTGATGGCCAGGGCGCCCGTGCCGGAGAAGCGGACATTGAAGAGCCCGCCGGCCAGCATCTTGGACACCTGGCGCATCATGCGGATCTCGTATTGAAGCGACGGTTCGAACGCCAGGACGTCGTTGCCGTTCACGAACAGGTCCTCCCCCTGGAGATCGAGGATGTTCACCTTCTTTCCCCCATCGGCCAGATAGAGTCGACCCTGTCCCTCCGCCTTCGTGAGCCGGATGCCCTCGGACGTCAGCGATCGCTTCAGGAAGGTGCCGATCCCGTGGTCGAAGAGACCCTCGCGTGTGAAGCGGACGGAACCCAAGTAGGCCACCATGGCCCCGGTCTTGATCCACAGCCGGTCCGAGAGGTTGACCTCCAGCATCCGGTCGCTCTCGAGTTCGAACAGGCCGTGGCCACGGTCGACCTCGGATCGGTTCCGGACGAAGTCGGCGAGGCTGGATCGCGACGGTGGGGACTGCAGGACGGGAGGGACGGAGTTCATGGTTTTTGGAATCAGGGGTTCAGGGGAAGGGGACCCGGGTCTGGTCGGGAGTCCGGGGCAACCTCATTCGGAGAACTTGAGCTTCCGAACCGACTGCTCCCGCCCGGTCGGTACGGCGAGGGGGGTGTAAAGCTCGGGTCGACGCGCCCGCATCCAGATCTGGCCGGTGCTTTCCGGAAGGAGCCTGGAATCGAGGTCGGCCATCACCATCGCGTCCCCGGCCCTGCAGGTCTCCTTCAGGATGCGGCCGTAGGGATCGAGGACCATCGCGTTGCCGGTCCGGATCTCGTCGTCGTCCACGCCAACACCGTTGGAGAACGCCACGAACAACCCGTTGTCGTGGGCCCGGCTGGGCAACCAGCGCATCAGCCAGGCCCGTCCCTTCTCGCCCCGCAGCTCGCGTCGGATCGCCTGGGGATCCTCGTGGCGTCGGTCCCAGATCCTGCGATCGATCACACCCATGAGGTGGGGATTGCGGGTCCTGCACCCCCCGGTCTGGTGGGGCGCGATCAGAATCTCGGCCCCCTGGAGCGCAGTGAGGCGGACGTTCTCGATGAGGTTGCAGTCGTAGCAGATGAGCACGCCGACCCGCCATCCGTCCGGCAGGTCGAACACGGTGAACTCCGATCCACCCTCGATGGCGGGATGCTCGAAGGCGTGGAGCTTGCGATGGCGATGGAGGCGTCCATCCGGCAGGGCCACGACGTAGCTGTTGTGGAACACCCCCTGCTCGCCGGCCTCGATCCAGCCGGCGCCGATGGAGATGCCGCTGGATTGGGCGAGGGCCTGGAGGCGGCGGGTGGATGGTCCGTCGGGGATGAGCTCGGCGAGCTGTCCGAGCTGCTTCCGGCTGAGGTTGCGCAGGAACCAGTAGCCCGTGAGGCAGCACTCAGGGAAGACGACCAGCCGCGCGCCTTGCCGTGAGGCCTTGCGGACGAAGGACTCGAGCACGGCGAAGTTGTACTCCTTGTCCCCGGGCCGGCTCTCGAACTGGACGGTGGCGACCCGCAATGTTCGCGGATGGGGCACGCGGGTCGGGGTGGCCTTGGGCTTCATGGCGGGGTGTTCGGAGGGAAGGTTCTGGAAAAGACAACCGGGCAGGCCGAATGGGGGCAAGCCGAGAAGCCGAGACGCCGTCGCGGTACTCCCATCGGGATGGGGACGGACATCCCGATCAAGGGCGTCTACCCCATCCGGGCGCGCAGGTCCCTGAGGATCTCCGGGACCCGGGTCCAGGGATCCTTGGGTTCCTCATACTCGAGGGTCACCCAGCCCTGATAGCCGGAGTCTCGGAGGATCCTAAACACCCGGTCCAGATCGGCGGGCTGGGTGCCGCGGCTGCCGCGGGGATGGACATGGGTCTTGAGCTGAACATTGACCGCCCAAGGGGCACAACGGGCGAGGTCGGCGTAGGGGTCGGCGGTGTGGAAGTTTCCCGTGTCGAGATTGATGCCAACCCAGGGGGAGCCCACCGCCTCGACGATCTCAAGCAGGTCCGAGGCCTCGGAGACGATTCCGCCGTGGTTCTCGACGCCGAGCAGTATCCCGCGTTTTCTGGCCTCCGTTGCTGCGACCTTCAGCGCCTCGATGCAGAGCCGCTTGACCTCCGCGGGGTTCCGTCCCCTGGCGTCTCCCGCAAAGACCCGGATGTGAGGGGCGCCGAGGACCGAGGCATGGGCGATCCAGTCACGGACCAGCCGTTGCTCGGCCTCGCGTTTGGCCCCGGGCGGATGGCAGAAGTCGTTGCCCACCGCGGTGCCGCTGACCGTCACGCCCCGGAGGTGGGCCCTGCGCCGGACCCCCGACAGGTATTCCTCGGAGAGGGGTGTCGGGAAATAGTAGCTGGTCAGTTCCGCGCCATCACAGCCGTGGTCGGCGCAGTAGTCGACGAACCGCAGCATGTCCAGCCGTGCGGGCTTCCCATCCTTCCCGGGAGCGAAGTCCTCCCGGAACGAGTAGGCGGCCAGGGCCAGCCGAAGGCGGGAGTGGGGGCCTCGTTGGAAGGGGTCGGCAGCTCGGAGTCCAGGACCCAGAGTCGATGCGGCCAGGGTGGCGAGGCCGCACTTCAGGAACTGTCGGCGATCGGAGGTCATGAGAGCAGATACGCCGCGGATCTCACACCACCTCCACGGTGTTCATCAGCTCACCGATGCCCGTGACGCGGATCCGGACCACGTCGCCAGCGGCCAGGGTGAATTCGTTGGGCGGAACCACGCCGGTCCCGGTCAGGAGCATCGCTCCGGTCGGGAACTCCTGGCTCCGGAACAGCCACTGGGAGAGCTCGTCGAAGCCCCGTTTGATCTTGGAAACCTCCGTGGAGCCCGAGAAGACCGTGGCGCCCGCCCGCTCGATGGCGATGGAGATCGTCCAGGCCCGGGCCTCCTCCTCGGATGCCCCGACCGTGATGAACGGCCCGAGGGCGCACGCGTGTCGGTACATCTTGGCCTGGGGCAGATAGAGGAGGTTCTCGCCCTCGATGTCCCGCGAGCTCATGTCGTTGCCGATGGTGTAGCCCACGACGGCACCCCGGGCGTTCAGCACCAGGACCAGTTCGGGCTCGGGCACGTTCCAACGGGCGTCGGACCGGATGCCGATCGGACCGCCCGGGCCACTGACCTTGGCGGGCATTGACTTGAAGAAGATCTCGGGTCGCGCGGCGTCATAGACCCGGTCGTAGGCGGTGGCGCTGAAGTCGGACTCCTCCATGCGGGCCGACTTGCTGCGCAGGTAGGTCACCCCTGCGGCCCAGACCTCCTGGGTGTCGACCGGTGCCAGGAGCGTCACCGAGGAGAGGGGGATCCGTCGGCCCACCGCCGAGTGCAGATATCCCTCCAGGGCCAGGCGGCAGTCGGGATGGTTGAGGAGAATGGAGAGGCGTTCCACCCCGAGGGACGTGAGATCAAGGACCTGGGACCCATCCGGGGTCAGGACCCCCAATCGTGGGGCCGATGCTGTGTGGCTGGGGATACCGGCCACGGAGGGAACGAAACGGCAGACCTTCATCCGCCGAACCTACAAACAACGCCGTGAGCGGAAAACGTGAATCCTCCGTTCAGACTGCAATCGGGCAATCCGGTACTGGGTGTGTTTTCGAGAGTCGAAGGGAGAATCCCGATCCCGAAACTGGAACCGGAGACTCCATCCACACGCTGCAGGGGAGGGGTGTTCCCTTTGGATCCAGCCGACTGGGGCTCGTGACCCCACAGAAGGCTCAGCCCGCGCCGCCGGCGGCCGCCTTCTTCGGATCCCCCTTGATCAGGGCCGTGGCGTAGTCGCGGTTCATGCGCGCGATGAAGTCGAGCGAGATGTCCTTCGGGCAGACCGCCTCGCAGGAGCCCGTGACGGTGCAGGCGCCGAAGCCCTCGGTGTCCATCTGCTCGACCATGGCCTTGACCCGGCGGTTCCGCTCGGGCTGGCCCTGGGGCAGGAGGCCGAGGTGGGAGACCTTGGCGGCAACGAAGAGCATGGCGCTGGCGTTCTTGCAGGCGGCGACGCAGGCGCCGCAGCC